>JAFMJD010000074.1 GCA_017853685.1 Actinomycetota bacterium
CCTCGGCGAGCAGCTCTTCGTGTGCGGCGACCACCGCGATACGCCTTCGATCCAGGGGGCACTCTTCAGCGGCGCCCGCTGCGCCGAGTCGGTGATCAACGCACTCGCTGCGTGAACCACTCACCACCCGGTTGCACCTCGACCAGTGCACGGGTGAACGCCACCTCTCCGGGACGGCGCCGTGTCGTGCTGAGCACCAGTGCGGGTTCCCCGCGGTGCAGCCATACCCACACGAGGCGAAGCCGTTCCCGCTTCACGAGAAAGAAGCCACCTGCTCGCTGGCGCGGTAGGTGTGCACTGCGCAGTCGTGAACCGAATCGCTTGCGGACATCCACCCAGTCGAGAAACTCGGCCGACAGCACCTCTGCAGGTTCGAAGTCGAGTCGGCGGGCGAATGACAGCGTTCCCGCCCAGCCGGAGAGTCGGAAGTGGATCCCCGTCTCGTCGACAATCGCGTGGGCCGGCATGGCTGCAACGGTAGCGAGGCCTGATCCGCAATCATCGACCGACTGTCAGTGGGGTCACATCTCCCGCGTGACCGCTGACGCCTGGTGAATGGCGGGCATGATCCCGTTGGTTCCCGTGACGTCACCGACGAGGTGAACGGTCATGCCGCCGTCGGCGATGCCGCCCGGGGCGACGTAGTCGATGAGTTCGCGATTCGGATGGTTGTAGCTGACGATCACCACGGTTCGCGCAGGAATGGTGCGACGTCGCTCGGTGAACGGCACACCCACAAGCACCTCGTCGGGCGTGATTGCCTGCACGTAATGGCCGCCGATGAAGTCGAAATCACCCGAGAGGAGTCGCTCCTTGGCAGCCTGCACCGTGACCGGCGGATACGGCAGGTTTGCCCCGATGCTGTCGTGGCGGCCGACCATGGTGACGCGCACCCCGGCCTCGAGCAATGCATCGGCCACCGAGATGGCCTCGAAGGTTCCGGTGTCGTCGTAGACGAGCGCAGGACCCTCGATGTTGGCCCGGCCACCGAAGCCGAAGATGTCCCACGATGTGTACACGTGTGACAGGTCGTGTCCGGCGATCGCTGCGATCGGCGTGGCGACATGGAACCCATCGCGGCGCGGCGTGCTTCCGGTAGCGATGATGAGTTCGTCGGGCGCCACCTCGGCGACGATGTCAGGGTCCACCATCGTGGCCAGTCGGATCGTGACACCGAGGCGTTCCACCTCGCCCGCGAGCCACTCGGTGATTGCTCCGATATCCGAGCGGTGAGGGGCCGTGGCGGCGATGGCCACTTGCCCACCGAGGTGACGGGTGGCCTCGTACAGGTGCACCTCATGCCCGCGCAGTGCTGCGGTGCGTGCGGCCTCGAGTCCGGCGGGCCCACCTCCCACCACCAGCACGCGCTTGCGCACCGGCGCAGGCGCAGGTGTCTCGAAGGGCACCGAGCTCTCCGAACCCGCTGCCACGTTCACGACACAACTCAGCTTGCCCGCCGACATCAACTGGCCCACACAGCCGATGTTCGAGCCAATGCACGGACGGATGCGATCCACCTCGCCGCGACGAGCCTTGTTCACCAACTCGGGATCGGCGATGAGCGCACGAACCATCGACACCATGTCGCCCTGACCACTCGACACGATGTGGCTTGCGTGATCCAGGGTCATGATTCGACCGACGACGATGCTGGGCTTGGACACTGCGCGGATGATCGGCTCGTTGTGCGGCAGTTCGTGACCGAGCGGATCGTCCATGGTGGACAACAGCTTGTGGAACCGCCAGTACGAACCCATGTGGAGCGAGACGTAATCGACGTACGGCTCGACGATCTTCGCGATCTCCGCAACATCGGTGGGCGTGAGTCCGCCCGGGATGTACTCCTCGTTCGGGAGCCGGATCCCCATGCAGAAGTCGTAACCCACCTCTGAGCGGATTGCCTCGATGGTCTCCATGAGAAAGCGCATCCGGTTCTCGAGCGAGCCGCCGTACTCGTCCTCGCGCGTGTTGTTCGCGGGCGACAGGAACTGCTCCAACAGATAACCGCTCGACGCATGCAGATCGATGCCGTCGAGGCCCCCATCACGGCAACGACGTGCGGCGGCGGCGAACCGCTCCACCATCTCGTCGATATCTCGCTTGGACATCTCGAACGGGATGCCGCCGATGAGCGGATTGGGGATCGCGCTCGCCGACACCTGAGTGGCCGCTTTCTTCGGTCGGGTCGCCGAGCCGGGGTGGTAGATCTGCTGCAGCAACCTCATGCCGTAGGGCCGCATGCGCGCGCTGATCTCGCGGTAGAAGGGAATGCACGAGTCGTTGTAGAGCGGGATGAGACTCGGCGCGTTCTCGTGCACACCAGTTGCCTCGAGCGTGCTCATTCCCACGCCGCCGGCTGCCCGGGCCTCGTGATACGCGATCAACTTCTCACCACCGAGCAGGGTCCCGTGGGCCGAACGAACGATTCGGTTCGGGATGGTGATGGGCCCCACATCGATGGGCTCGAAGAGATTGTCGTACGCCATGTGAACCCGTCCCCCGGCTCGCTGTTTCCCCGTGCGGAATTGTCGCACGCCGGGCCCCGGGTGGTCTCACCGAGGTACACCTGCACTACGGTCGAACACATGGCTGGCTCGATTCTCGGCACCCGAGTGGTGCGTACCGAAGACCCCGAACTGCTCCTTGGCGCAGCCAAGTACGTGGGTGATCTCCAACTCCACAACGCGGCTCACGCCGCCTTCGTGCGCTCCGACTACGCACACGCACGGCTGCTCGGGGTGAATACCGCTGCGGCGCTCGCACTCCCGGGCGTGGTGGCCGTGCTCACCGCAGCCGATCTCGGCCTCCGGGGTCAACACGGCATGGCCAAGGTGCACGACCATTTCGCCCGCCCGCCGCTTGCACAGGACACCGTTCGGTTCGTGGGTGAGCCGATCGCCGTGGTGATCGCCGAGACCGCCGCCATCGCCCGCGATGCGGCGGCACTCGTGGAGGTCGATTACGAAGCCCTCGAGGCGGTGGTGGATCCCGAGCAGGCGATGACCGACGGCGCTCCTGTGCTGTTCACCGAACACGGCAACAACATTGCGCTCGCATCCACCGATCCCGACAATCCGCAGTTGTTCGCAGGTGCAGACCATGTGGTCCGCGGGCGCTACGTCAACCAGAAAGTGGCGATCGCTGCACTCGAGCCGATCACTGCAGCCTGCGACATCGACGACACCGGGCGATTGGTGATCTACGGCTCCACCCAGATGCCGCACCTGATGCACAACCTCGTCTCACGCGCCATCGGCCTGAAGAAGGATCAAGTCCACCTCATCACGCCGCACGTGGGCGGCGGGTTCGGCGGCAAGGTGGGTGCCTACGCCGAACAGATCGTGATTGCAGCGGTTGCATGGAGACTGCAACGCGCCGTCACGTGGACCGCAAGCCGGAGCGAGGACATGCTGGTCCTCGGCCACAGCAGGGCTCAGGTGCAGTACGTGGAACTCGGCTGCACCAACGACGGCCGCTTTACCGGTCTGCGCGTACGTCTGGTCGGCGATGGCGGCGCCTACCCCGGCATGGGCGCATATCTTCCGGCAGGAACGCGCAGGATGTCGCACGGCACCTACCGCTTTCCTGCGCTGCAGATCGACGTGGCAGTAGCGGCCACGAATACCACTCCCACGGGTGCCTACCGCGGTGCGGGCCGACCCGAGGCGAGCGCGATGCTCGAACGCGCCGTGGACCAAGCGGCGCTCGAGTTGGGGATCGACCCGATCGAGATCCGTCGCCGCAACCTGCTCCCCGACGACGCCTTCCCGTTCCAGACCCTTACCGGACTCACCTATGACAGCGGCAACTACCTGTTGCCCCTCGAGACTGCGGCACGTCACATCGGCTACGACGACCTGCGCCGCGAGCAGCAGGCCCGACGTGCGCGGGGTGACCACCACCTGTTGGGTATCGGTGTATCGACCTACGTCGAGGTGACCGCTGGCGGCGGTGCGAGCGAGTACGGGGCGGTGGAGGTGCACCCCGACGGGAGCGCCACGATGAAAGCCGGCACGTCGGCGCACGGCCAGGGACACCAGACCACGTTCGCGATGATCGTGAACTCCGAGACCGGCATCCCGGTCGAACGGATCCGACTCGTCCAGAGCGACACCGATCTCGTGCGCACCGGCGGTGGCACCGGCGGATCGCGCTCGCTGCAGTTGGGCGGTTCCGCCGTCCTGAACGCCACCAAGGCCATGGTGGACAAGGCCAAGCGACTCGCTGCGCACCTATTGGAAGCCAGCGTCGACGACATCGTGGTGGACACCGCAGTCGGCACCGTCGGCGTCGCCGGTGTGCCAGCGCGCGCGCTCTCATGGGCAGCACTTGCGCAAGCCGCGGCCAAACAGGATGACGATGTGATCGACCACTCGGACGGAACCACTGGTCTGGCCGCCCAACTCGACTTCAACCAGAGCGACGCAACCTTCCCGTTCGGCGCACACATCGCCGTCGTGGAAGTGGACCAGGACACCGGACGGGTGCGACTCGTTCGTCACGTTGCTGTGGACGACTGCGGCACCGTCGTCAATCCGCTGTTGGTGCAGGGTCAACAGCACGGCGGAACGGCCGCAGGTGTGAGCCAGGCGCTCTACGAACAGATGGTGTACGACGACGCCGGCAATCCACTCACTGCGACCCTGCTGGACTACGCGCTTCCATCGGCAGCCGAGTTCCCGAGTTTCGATGTGCTCAGCACCGAGACGCCGTCGCCACTCAACCCGTTGGGAGCGAAAGGCATCGGTGAGGCAAGCACCATCGGGAGCACGCCGGCGGTGCAGAACGCAGTTATCGATGCACTCGCACATCTCGGCGTTCGTCACCTCGACATGCCGTGCACCAGCGAGTCGGTCTGGCGGGCCATCGAGCAGGCGCGCAGCGGAACCCTGCCGTCGCCGTGGCGGCCGTACCCATCCGTCTTCGACACCCTGCCCCGCGAGCGCGAGGTCGACAAGGCCGGCCTCGACGCTGCCGAGGGCATCTGACCCGATGATCGCAACGGATCCGACACGCCCACTGCGAATCGCCCTCACGGGCGGACCCGGTGCGGGCAAGACCACGGCGGCCGACCTGTTCCGACGGGAGATCGGCGAAACAGTGATCGTCGTTCCCGAGGCGGCCACGATCCTGTTCGCCGGCGGATTTCCGAGAGTCACCGAGGACCCGGCGCAGCGATCGCTCCAACGCGCCATCTTCGAGGTGCAGCACAGCCTCGAAGACGTGCAGGCGACGCGCTACCCCGATCGCATTCTGCTCTGCGATCGAGGAACCGTGGACGGCGCCGCCTACTGGCCCGACGGTGCAACCGAGTTCTTCAGCACGGTGAACAGCACCCACGAGGCCGAACTCGCCCGATACGACGTCGTGCTCTTCTTCGAGACGTCCGCTGTCGGCGGGATCCACTTCGAGGGCGGTAATCGCTACCGCACCGAGTCCAACGAGCAAGCCGTTGCTCTCGACCGTCGCTTACGCGATCTGTGGGCACCGCACCCGCGCTTTCACCTCGTGCCGCACTCGCCGTCGTTCCTTCGCAAGATCACCGTCGGACTGTCGATTCTCGAGAGCGTCGTCGCCGAGTACCGCACACAGACTCCGCGTTCCTGAGCGAAGGCGCACCCGCCCCCTCGGTGGGTGCGCTACCGAATGCTGGCCGGCGCCCGCCATTGCGGCCACGAACCGGTGATCGCATGGGCTGCGCGTTGCGCGGCGCCCTGTGCAGTCGCATCGGCGAAACCGCACCGCAGCACCCGACGGCCCAGACTCTTCGCGAGCCAAGGAGCGACGAGCGAGAGGTCCGAGCCATCGCTGCTCACGATCATCCGTCCCTGTGTCTGCGCACCCGCCGCCTCGAGAATCTCGAGTGCCCGGCGAACCGTGTCGGGTGTGACGGTCTCGAGTCCGCGGTGCTCGAGAGGGACCGCAAGCAGTGGCACGCCACGACTGTCCAGCAGACGCTCGGGCGGATCGGATTCCGGCGGCGCACTCGTTTCGGCAGCACGGTCTGGCCCCGAGCGACCCACCGAGTCACTATCGGCGTCATCAACGGCGATCACTCGCGCCGGACCCTCGAGCGTGATCAGCACGTCACCGGGAGCCATGTCCAGCACCGCTCCGAGCGCGCCGAGATGATTGGTGGGGAGTGCAACACCGGTTCCGTTGTATGCGCCCAGCAACTCGGGTGAGTCGAGGACCAACGGCAACGCTGGCGCCCAATCACGACCCGAGTCGATCAGCGAGAGAACATCGGGGTGATACCGACGCTCCGTGACGGACCAATAGCCGGTTCCCGATGCGGTGGAGACGTCAGTGCAGAGTTGCACCGACGCGCCTGCGAGCGCGGCCGAGACAAAGTCGTGGGGCGCAACGAAGTGCGCGATGCGCTCCCAAAGGTCGGGTTCGCTGCGATGGAGCCACGAGAGTTTGGTCACCGTGTGGGCAGCGATGGGGACCGCACCGATCTCGCGTGACCACCGATCTGCCTCGAACTTCTTGCGGCACCAGCCGGCATCGGGCGCGGAGCACTGGTCGCCCGCAGTGAGTACCGGGCGCAGGGACTGCCGCTGCTCGTTCAGCACTACCAGTGCATGCAGCGGTGCCGAGATAGCCATACTGCGGATCGTTCGCGTCGACACCTCGTCGAGCGCACCGATCACCGCCGTCGCCCACGATCCGACATCGACCTCACCGGGCACATCTGAGTCGTTGGCGAGCGCAACAACCTTGCTGTCGTGGAGACGGCCCGAACCGAGATCGTGAACGTGCAGGGTGACTGCGTGTTCCCCAAACGAAAGCCCTGCAACGAGATCCATCCCAGTAACCCTACGCGCAGCATCACCCCCGGGAGCACGCCGCCCCACAGCGTCACTCGTATCCTGTCGACGTGACCGTCGGCGATTCCACCTCGGGTCGAGTGGCGGTGATCGGTGGTGGCCCGGGAGGCCTGCTCGCAGCAGAGACCTTGGCCCGTTTGGGATGCACAGTCACGGTGTTCGAACAGATGCGTTCCGTCGGGCGGAAGTTCTTGCTCGCCGGGCGCAGCGGCCTCAACCTCACGCATTCCGAGCCGACGAGGGAGTTGGTGGCCCGATATTCACCTGTGCCCGCCCCACTCAGCGACGCGCTCGCGGCGTACGACGCAGACGCTGTGCGCTCGTGGGCCGAATCGCTCGGCGAGGACACCTTCGTGGGTTCGAGTGGCCGCGTGTTTCCCCGCTCGTGGCGGGCCACGCCGCTGCTGCGCGCCTGGTTGCGGCGGCTCGACGCCCTTGGGGTCTCCATCATCACGCGTCGGCGCTGGACCGGCGTGGACGAATTCACCGAAGCCGGCCAGCGAACGCTTCGCCTGCACTTCATCAGTCCGGACACGGGCACGACAGACTCGGGCACGACGGGCGTGGGCACGACGGGCGGCGACACCGTAGAGGTGGATGCAGTCGTACTCGCCCTCGGTGGAGCGAGTTGGCCGCGTGTTGGGTCCAATGGCCGCTGGACCGACATCCTTGGGCAGCACTCGATCGAGGTCACGCCGCTCGAACCGTCGAACGCAGCAGCGTTGGTGAACTGGTCGCCGATCTTCGTCGAACGCTTCCACGGCGTTCCGCTCAAGAACCTCGCTGTCACCGTCGCCGGAGTCACCGTGCGCGGCGACGCAGTGGTGACACGTGCCGGCCTGGAGGGCACCCCCATCTATGCACACTCGTCCCGGATCCGCGAGCAGTGCGCCCGCGACGGACACGCCACCTTGCTGGTGGATCTCCATCCGGATCTCACCGTCGAATCACTCAGCACACGCCTCGTACGACGTCGCCCACGCGAGTCGACCACCACCTGGTTGCGTCGCTCGGCGGGTCTCGATCCCGTCGCCGTGGCACTCATCCGCGAAGTTGTCGGGGCGAATCCGGATCGTGACCCCGCCGCAATGGCCGAACTCATCAAGTCCGTGCCGCTCACCGTGACCGGACTGGCGGGACTCGAGCGCGCCATCTCGACCGCCGGGGGCGTGTCGTGGTCCGAACTGGACGAGCACTTCATGCTGCGAAAGCTGCCCGGGGTATTCGTGGCCGGCGAGATGCTGGACTGGGATGCGCCCACCGGCGGATACCTCCTGCAGGCGACGTTCTCCACCGCCGTGGCAGCAGCAATGGGCGCCTATCGTTGGGTGCATCCCGATCGAGGAGTCGTGCTGTAGTGAGCGCATCGCCCGTGCCCGAGGAGGGTCCGCTCGAGATCATCGAGACCACCGACACCACGTGGCGTTTCGATCGAGCGTTCCTGCAGTCCCCGTGGATGTGTATCTGGGGTCGTGGCTGTCAGGGGATACATGCCGAACCGAGCGAACACCTGCAACAGGGGTGTTGCTCGGTCGGTGCAGAACTCGACGGTGACGACGAGGCCATGAACCTTGCCGCCCTCGCCGCCACGCTGTCACCGGACCGGTTCCAACACCACGCCGAAGCGGCATCGGGTGGCATATTTCGCGATGACCAGCGTCGCAGCACACAGGTGGTGAACGGTGCATGCATCTTCCTCAACCGTCCGGGGTTCTCCGGCGGAGCGGGATGCGCGCTCCACCTCGCCGCGCAGGACTGCGGTGAGTCCCCCATCGACTGGAAGCCCTCGGTCTGCTGGCAGCTCCCCATCAAGGTGGAGTGGGCCGATCGTGGCGACGGTGGCGAGATTGCAACGGTGCGGAGGTGGAAGCGCAGCGACTGGGGTGACGACGAGGCAGACATGGCCTGGTGGTGCACCGAAGCACCCGAGGCCTACGGGGCGTCGGCCCCGGTGATCGACACCTTGGCGTCGGAGCTCTCGGCGATTCTCCACGACCCGGTCTCGCACGACGCAGTCTTTGTGGAGTTGCGTCGACGGCTCTCGACCGACAGCACACGACCAACGGACTGAACCCGTATCACCGCGGATCCAACACACGCACAGGAGCACACTCATGGCTGACACCAAATGGACTGCCAACGACATCCCGGACCAATCCGGGCGCACCGTGGTGATCACGGGAGCGAACTCCGGCCTCGGGCGCGCGAGTGCGTCGATGCTGGCCGGCGCCGGCGCTCATGTGGTGATGGCATGCCGGAACCCCGAGAAGGCAACCCGGGCAGCCGACGAACTTCGGTCCCTGCACCCGGCGGCACGGATCGATGTACGACAGCTCGATCTCGCAAGCCTCGGATCGATTCGCGCCTTCGCCGATGAGATGACAGCCGACGCAGGTCACATCGATGTGCTGATGAACAACGCAGGCATCATGGCCGTCGACCGAGGCCGAACCGAGGACGGCTTCGAGATGCAGTTCGGCGTGAACCACCTCGGGCACTTCGCGCTGACCGGACTGCTCATGCCCGCCCTTGCCGCCAACCCGAACGGCGCCCGCATCGTGAACGTATCCAGCATGGGTCACCGTGCAGGTCGCATGGATCTCGACGACCCACATGCCGAAAACCGGCCGTACCGTCGGTGGCCTGCGTACTTCCAGAGCAAGTTGGCGAACCTGCTGTTCCATGCGGAACTCCACGAGCGGCTCTCGAGATCGGACGTCCGCATCGAGGCCATTGCAGCGCACCCCGGCACCGCAACGACGGAGTTGGGCAAGGTGGGATCGTCGGCCTCCAACTGGGTGATACGGCGAATGTTCTTTGCGATGCTCCGTGGACCCGAACCAGGAGCGCTCTCTCAGGTGCGCGCCGCCACCGATCCCTCGGTGCTCGGCGGCGAATTCATCGGACCGCGCTGGATGATGGCCGGCAGGCCGCAGCGCGAAACGCCGAGCAAGCGCGCACGGCACTCCGAAGATGCTCGACGACTGTGGTCGATCAGCGAACGACTCACCGGCGTGACGTTCGACATCTAGACCGGGCCCGCCGGGTTGCGGTGATCGACTCGCAGCGGCTCCAATGGGGCCCGACGAGGAGGACCCCGATGCCCAAGAACCTGAAGGCCCCCGAACCACGCACTGCGGGAACCGACGCAACGAATGCCACAGCGGTACGAGACACCGTCGCCGGGGTGATCGCCGATATCCGTGCCCGCGGCGACGCGGCGGTGCGCGAGTACTCCGAGAAGTTCGACAAGTGGTCACCGAAGGAGTTCCGCCTGAGCGCTGTGCAGATCGACGACATCGTCGCCACGGTTCCCGACGACGTGCTCACCGACATTCGCAATGCGCAGGCGAACATCCGTCGCTTCGCCCAGCACCAGCGGGACTCATTGCACGACTTCGAACTCGAGATGGAACCCGGCGTATTCCTCGGACAACGCAATCTTCCCGTGTCGGCCGTGGGTGCGTATGTGCCCGGCGGACGGTACCCATTGGTGGCATCGGCACACATGACCATCGTCACGGCGAAGGTCGCCGGCGTGGAGCGCGTGACTGCGTGCACCCCGCCGATCCGGGGAGAGGTTCCCGCGGCCACCATCGCCGCCATGCACCTTGCCGGTGCCGACGAGATCTTCCTCCTCGGCGGCGTGCAGGCCGTCGCTGCGATGGCTGTCGGCACCACAACGTTCCAGAAGGTGGACCTCCTCGTGGGACCCGGCAATGCGTACGTTGCAGAGGCGAAGCGTCAGTTGTTCGGCGAGGTAGGCATCGACCTGATTGCTGGGCCCACCGAGATCCTCGTGATCGCCGACGATCACGCCGACCCCTTCGTGGTTGCCGTGGATCTGCTCAGCCAGGCCGAGCACGGCCCTGACTCCCCGGCCATCCTCATCACCACCTCGGAGTCGCTCGGGCGGGCCGTGATGCACGAGGTCGACCGTCTCATGCCGGGTCTTCCCACTGCCGACAATGCATCACCCGCATGGCGGCACTTCGGTCAGGTGATCGTGGTGGCGTCCCTCGACGAGGCGTACGCACTCGCCGACACCTTCGCGGCCGAGCACGTCGAGATCCTCACGGACAACCCACGAGAAGCACTGGCCAAGATGCGCAACTACGGAGCGCTGTTCCTCGGCGAGGGAACGTGCGTGTCCTACGGCGACAAGGTCATCGGCACGAACCACACACTCCCCACGCGGGGTGCGGCGCGCTACACCGGTGGTCTCTGGGTGGGCAAGTACCTCAAGACCGTCACCTATCAAGAAGTCACCAACCGTGAGGCGAGCGCAGAGATCGGACGCTTCTGCGCCCGCGCCTGCCGCGTGGAACTGTTCGAAGGCCATGCCCGTGCGGGTGATGTGCGCGCCACGAAGTACGGCGGCGATGCACTGCCTTGGGCCGACGCCGCGGGCAGTGGACCGCGCCGATGACACCCAATTACATCGCGGGTCGCACTGCGCTGATCACGGGCGGCGGAAGCGGCCTCGGGCGTGTCATGGCGATTGGGCTCGCCGACGCGGGCGCGCGCGTGGTGCTGGTGGGGCGCCGCAACGAACAACTGGACTCGGTCGCCGACGAGATCGCCGCAGTGCGTGGCACCGCCCGCACAGCACCGTGCGATGTGTCCGATGCCAACGAAGTCGAGCGACTCGCGAACGATCTTGCCGACGAGGAGATCTCGATCCTCGTGAACAACGCTGGCATCGCCGGGCCCGTTGCAGAGATCGTGGACATCACACCCGAGCAATGGGACGAGGTGTTTGCCGTGAACGTGCGCAGCATCTACCTCATGTGCCGAGCATTCCTCCCCGCCATGTACCGACGTGGCGACGGCGATGTGGTGAACCTTGCTTCGGTGAGCGGCAAGCGTCCGCTCGCTGCCCGCACGCCCTACACCGCATCGAAAATTGCCATCATCGGCCTCACCGCCACCCTGGCCTTCGAAGCGGGGCCGCGAGGCGTGCGAGTCAACTCGCTGTCGCCGGGTCCGGTGCGGGGTGAACGCATGGCGCGCAACTTCCGCCTGGAGGCCGAGCGCACCGGTATCACCATCGACGAGGCCGAGCGGGCCTTCGTATCGCGCGCCGCACTCGGTCGCCTCGTGGAGGAGTACGAGGTGGGTGAAGCACTGGTTGCGATGCTGCAGATGCGGGCACTCAGCGGTGCCGATATCGACCTGTCGGCGGGAATGATCGCCCGCTGAGTCACCCGACGCCCGGCGCCATTTCGCGCGGCGCGATCACGCCGAGGGGTCGTTGGGCAACGCGGCGAACAGTCGCTGTCGGCGGGCAAACCGGCGGCGGAGTCGATCGCCCTCGGCGCCGACTTCGCGCACCTGCGCAACGATCGCCTCGGTGATCTCCTTCACGTGGTCACTTGCGTACACGTATCCGCCCGTGTCGATTTCGGTGTCCCTGAGCCACTGCAGCACGAGCGCATCGCCGAATGACCCGAAGTCGGGCAGCAGCGAGGCGAAGGCGAGGCCGAGTGCAGACAAACCAGCACCGAGGGCGGGAAGGGCCGGTTGGTTCGCCGGAAGGTGAACCCGAACCACATCGGCGCCAGCCGCGCGCAACTGCCCAACCGCTTCGTCGACGGCGTCGATGAGGTCGTCGCCGACCGTGAAGACCTCCACGAGGCCCACTCGATTGAACGCGTCGTACGACGAGCCCAGCACCGATTGAGGAGGCGCCTCGGTGGCGGTGCGAACAACGCCGAACTGCCGCGGCCAGCCCGTGGGCGCAAGGAGTTTTCGCACCAGCCCCTCGAAGGGTCCGGGGATCCAGAGCGTCGCCGGCTGCATCTCCACCAGCGGGCTGTACATCACGGTCAACGACGCCCGGTCGTCGGTCATGCCATTGGTGATACCCACCTGCTGGATGGGCAACATCGCATGCAGATGTACCCCCACCAGATGCGCCCCCTCACGCAGCGCTATGCCTTGCGTTGCCGAGTGGGTCAGCACCGGCTCGCGCATCCGACCGCGCACCCCCATGGCCTGCAGACGCGCGAGCAGACGATCCCCCAGGTCGTTTGCGAGACCTCGACGACGGAACCTCGGGTCGGTCACGGTTCCACCCGTCTCCACGACTCCGTCGGCGACGAATACCGCTCCCCAATGGGCGGCCACCTCACCGGAGTCGTCCACCGCCACCTCACCGATGCGCTTCCCGCTCTCGATCGAGGCTGCGACACGATCGGGGTAATAGAGATTCACACCCGGGTAGCTCCAGCCGTAGCACCGGTAGATGCATCGCGCCAGAGCAGGCGCATCGTCCACGACGAGTTCGCGGATGGTCACCGGTGCACTCGACAGCGGTGCCTCATCATCGAGGATCTCGACACCCTCGTCACTCACCAACCTGCTGTGCGCCGGGAGCGCCAGGCGAACGATTCCCACATTCCGTCCGTCATCGATGTGACCGTCGGCAGCCGTCATGAAGCCGAGATCCACGAGAGCGAGCAACCGCGGTGACGGTCCGCTGACCGGTTCGCCGCGATCATGAACGGTGAGCACCAGTTCGGTTCCCTCGACCACGATCTTCAGGTCGAGAGTCGAGCTCTCCTCGGCAATCGTCATGCGCGCCGCGGCGTCCTCGGCGAGTAACTGCACTGCGAGCCCGGCAATCTCGCCCGGGCCCCCGACAGCAGCGGCCGACGCCCGCGCTGCAGCGGCAAGCGCTGCACGACCGGTGGCGTCAGAAGGTCCTGATGCGGTAATCACGTGCACGAACCAGAGGTTCGAGCGACGTCAGGCGCCAATGCGTGCGGCAACCTGCATGACGATCTTGGACCACACATGGTCCGGGCTCGTCACGCTGAACAGGCCGCCCGAAGCGTTCGACACGATGTCCTCGCTGAGCGGGAGCACGCCCGCCACCTCAGCACCGTAGGCAGCCGAGACATCGGCAGCCACTGCGCTGCGATCGGCGTTCGACGGCACCTTGTTCACGAGCAGCAACAGTTCGGGGACCTCGAGGCGACGCGCAATGTCCACCGTCACCGCAGTGCCCTGATAGTCCTGCTTGTCGGGACGCAGGATGAGCAACAGCACATCGCTGA
>JAFMJD010000075.1 GCA_017853685.1 Actinomycetota bacterium
GATGCGTCGCTGCTCGATGAGGTGTTCGCCGAGCACTGCGAGATCGTGGACAGTTTCGCCCCGTTCCTGTTCGACGGACCCGATGCGCCGGGCGACTGGGCGCGACGCTTCGGTCTGCACATCTCGTCACACGAACACCTGCAGGCCGAGATCCGCCCGGCCGAGGAGTTCGGTGAGGACGGCGACCGCGTCTATTTCTCGCTGCCGGTGCTGTGGCGGTACACCTTGCGCGGTATCGCCTACCGGGAGCTCGGCGCGCTGGCCGTGGTGCTACACCGCACGTACGGCACGTGGCGCGTGATCCGCAGTTCGTGGGCCGTGGCTTCCACCGAACGGGCGATGTAGCACCGCTCTTGCGTGGGACTCAGCGCGAAGCGGCGGGGTTCACTCCGGTGTGCTCCACACACCAGTCCCACAGTTGCCGGCGACGTTCCGGGGTGTCGGACCGGCGTGTGGAACCCAGGCGATGGATGCTGCGCACGCGCCGGTCGTGCCAGAAGCGGCCCGATGTGCGCAGCGCAGCGTCGTCGGCAACGAGCCATGCGGCGGTGTCGGCACCCTGTGCTGCGGTGCGCAGCAGTGGCCGCATCACTCGACGGAATCCCGGTAGCGACTCCTGCACACCGGGCGTATCGGCCCACCCGGGATGCACGGCATGGAACACCACCTCGAGCGGATCCACCACGTCGGCCCACATCTCGTTGAGCGTCACCTGCGCGCGCTTTGCCCGCGCGTACTGCTCAGTACCGCGGTAGTCGTCGCCCATCTCGAGATGATCCACCGTGAGCGGCGCGGCGTACATGCCGCCCGAAGACATGGTGATGACCCGCGCCACCGAACTGGCTCGCAGGCGGTCCAACAACAGTGAGGTGAGCAGGAACGGACCGAGCACCTGTGAGGCAATCGTGAGTTCACGACCGGCGGCGTTGGTGCTCCGTGTGGCCGAGAGTGCGCCGGCGTTGTGCACCACTGCGTCGATGCGAGGGTGAGCAGCCAGCAGCGAGCTTGCGGCCGATCGAACCGCATCGAGATCGCCCATGTCGGCGATGGCAGTGCTCATGGTGCCGCGCACGCGCTGACCGGCAACGGCATCGAGTGCGCGGTCGGTCTTGGCGCGGTCTCGACCCCACAGCACCACGTGCGCACCGCAGCGAGCCAGCTGCGCGCACAGCACCAGTCCGAGACCCGAGGTTGCGCCGGTGACCACCACCGTGCGACCGGTGAGGTTCGCCTCGTCCAACTTGCTCCAGTGCTCGGTACGCGAACGCACCGCGTAACCCACCCGAGAGAAGCTCGGCAGGATCGGCGCCTCGAGCGCCGCATCGATCAACCGGGACACATCCACCATGTCCGCAGTCTGGGCCCCAAAAACAAGTTCCGGGCCCCTCCGAGCGGTATTCCCGCCCGGTGGGACCCGGAACCCCCCAATGAAGATGTGCAGCGCTGGGTAGCGAGGTCAGTCGCGGATCTTGTTCGCCATGGTCTCGTGATAGCGGTGGATCTTGCACTCACGGGCCGAGAGGATGTGCTCTTTGTAGGCCGACGACTGCTTGGTGCGCTCGAGCTGTTCGTAGATGGCGATGTCTTCGCCCACCACCACCTTGAGTGCGGCCCAGTGCGCCATGGTGCGCTTGTAGTACTCGGCGTACTCGGGGTCGTTCATGTCGCCCGGATAGATGATCTCCCAGCACAGGAAGCGGGTGCGGTCCACGCCGAGCGGGATCGGGTTGAACACCTGGACGTGCTCGGGGTTGCAGTTGAACACCGTGTTGGGGAACACCACGTAGTGGCAGATCGCGTACTTGTGGTGGTCCCAGTTCTCGGCAAGCTTGTCGAGCGTGTCGGGGCGCGGCACGAAGCACATGTAGTTGTCGCCCACGATGTGGAACGACGCAACGCGCGCCTGCTTGGTGAACTCCGGCGGCGTGTGGTGCAACTCGCTCACGTGGTACACCTCGTTGAAGCCGTCCACGATCGCCTTGTAGCTCACCGGCACGTCCCACTCCACGACCTCGTGCAGGATCATGCCTTCCATGGCGAAACGACCGAGGTCAGCCATGATCTCGGGGCCGATGGCCTCGGCGAGCGAACCGGCCTTCTCGGGGCCGGCGAGGTTGATCCAGATCCAGCCACCCCATTCGTCGACCGCAACCGCAGGCGCGCGCACACCCTTGAGGTGTTCCTCGGAGAAGTCCTCACGCTCGGGAACGCCCACCAACTTGCCGGTGGTGTCGTACACCCAGCCGTGGTACGGACAGGTGAAGCGGCGTGCGCCACATCCTTGCCAGTCCTTCACGATGGCGGGCCCACGGTGCTGGCACACGTTGTGGAACGCAGCGAGCGAACCATCGGGTTGGCGCGTGATGACCACGGTCTCGCCGTGACCCTCGAAACTCACCCAGTCGCCGGGCTCCTTCGCCTGTTCCGATCGACCCGCAAGGATCCAGTGCGTTCCGAGCACGCGCTCGCGCTCGAGTTCGTACTGCACCGGATCGGTGTACGGATCACGGCTCATCTTGCGCGGGCCGTAGTCGGGTGTGGGGGTGATGGTGGGTCCGAGTCGGACAGGAACCTCGCCCCGGGTCGGGATGTGCACCATATGAGTGGCCTCGCTTCGTGATGACATTCAGTGGAATCGGGAACCTCGCGCAGCGGCTGACCCCCGCTGCATAACAACCGTTATGCTACGCACCGGGATACCGTCTCGTCAATGCCTCGCACCGTGGACACCGAGGAGCGACGCGCCGAACTGGGCGCCGCTGCGGCACGAGTGATCGCCCGCGCCGGCATTTCGGGAGCCACCATGCGCGAGGTCGCCGCCGAGGCCGGATGGACCACCGGGGCCCTCACCCACTACTTCGCCGACAAGCAGGAATTGCTGCGATTCACCCTCGAGGTGTCGCTGCTGCGACGCCGCTCGCAGCGACCACGCCGACGCGAGCTGCCACCGCACGAGGCACTGCGCACGTCCTTGGCGAATGCACTGCCCACCGACGAGGACTCCCGCCTGCACTGGACCGTCACCGTGGCGTTCTGCGCGCAGGCGAGCACCGACCCACAACTGGCCGATGCCCAGCGAGACGCCTACCGCGATTTCCTCGCCGACATCACCTCGCTGGTGGAACGCGCCGGACGCGCATCGGGCGAGGCCGCCAGCGCCGAGGCAGGTCGACTCATCGCACTCGTGGACGGCATCGCCGTGCAGGCACTGTTCGATCCCGAGTCATGGCCGGCAGAGCGCCAGATCGCACTGCTCGATGCCGAACTGTCGCAACCCGCCGCGCTCAACACCTGACGGAGACCCAGTGAGTACCGACACCATGCCCGCCGTTTTCATCGGTCACGGAAGCCCGATGCAGACACTCGAGCACAACCGCTACACCGACTCGTGGCGAGACTTCGGTGCATCCATCCCCCGGCCACGCGCCATCGTGTCGGTGTCCGCGCACTGGTACATCAACGCCACCGCAGTCACCGCCATGGCACGGCCCAAGACCATTCACGACTTCTTCGGGTTCCCCGACGAACTGTTCGCCTTCCAGTACAACGCCCCGGGCGATCCTGCGCTCGCCGAAGAGATCGTCGAATGCGTGAAACCCACGTGGGTGGGTCTGGACCGTGACAGTTGGGGTCTCGACCACGGCACGTGGATGGTGCTGGCCCACATGTTCCCGAAGGCCGACATTCCGGTGGTGCAATTGGCCATCAACGCATCTGCACCGTTCGAGTACCACCTCGAAGTGGGCGCAGCACTCGCCCCACTGCGTGAGCGCGGCGTGCTCGTGATGTGCAGCGGCAATGTGGTGCACAACCTCGGCCGCCTCGCGTGGAACCAACCCGATGCCGGCTACGACTGGGCACAGAGTTTCGACGAGGCAGGTCGACGTCTGATGACCGAGCAGCCCGGCGACATGCTGCAACTGCTCGATCATCCTGCGTATCGGGCCGCTGTACCCACGCCCGATCACTTCATTCCCGTGCTGTACCTGGCCGGCCTCGCCACTGCGGCACAGCGCCCCTGCGACGTGCTGATCGACGGCTACGCACTGGGCTCGCTCTCGATGACCTCGTACGTCCTTCGCTGATCAGCAGACGTGGAACTCCTCGACCTCGCGAACCGCACGATCGACACCGGCGAACTCACGTCGTCGATCAACCGCGTCACCAATCGCCTCACCGAGGTGGCAGACGGACTCGCCGTGGTGGAGTCGTTCTCTCACGTGTGGGTGGTGTCCACGCCCGAAGGACTCGTGCTGTTCGACGTGTCGTCGGGCGCCACGGGTGCGGCCGTGCTCGAGGCTGTGCGCGCGTGGAGCGGCGATCCGGTGCACACCATCGTGTACACCCACGGCCACGTGGATCATGTGGGTGGTGCGTCGCACTGGATGCACGACGCCTCGAACCGCGGCAATGCCCGGCCGCGCGTGGTGGCACACCGTCAGGTGAAACAGCGCCTCGATCGCTACCGGCGCACCAATGGTTACAACCTCGCCATCAATGCGCGTCAGTTCGCACCCAGTCGCACCATGGCGCTGAACACCGAACAGCCCTCGTTCGTTCCAGCAGGCACACCAGACCCCGATCTGGAGTACGACGACGATCTCGAGATCAGCGTGGGCGGCGAGCGTTTCGTGCTGCATCACGGGCGCGGCGAGACCGACGACCACACCTGGACCGAGTGGGTGGACCACGACACGCTCTTCGTCGGCGACTTCCTCACGTGGAACTTCCCGAACTGCGGCAACCCCCAGAAGGTGCTGCGGTACCCGGCCGAGTGGGCGATGAACCTGCGGCGCATGATCGCCACCGCGCCACAACTCGTTGCACCGGCCCACGGACTTCCGGTGCAGCGTCCTGATCGGGTCGCCCGGGTGCTCGGCACCACCGCCGAAGCACTCGAGGGACTCACCGGCGCAGTGATCGATCTGCTCAACGCCGACGCAACGCTGGACGACGCGCTGCACACCGTGCGCGTGCCCGACGAGTTGCTCATGCTCCCCTGGCTGCGACCGTTCTACGACGAACCCGAGTTCGTCATCCATAACCTCTGGCGCACCTACGGCGGTTGGTGGGACGGCAACCCCGCCCACATCCTTCCTCCGCGCCAGCGCGACCTCGCACGTGAAGTAGTGGCGATGAGTGGCGGACTGGACAAGGTGGTCGCCCACGCCACGGGACTGGCCGCATCGGGCGATCTGCGCACCGCAGCCGAGCTCATCGAGATGGCTGTGCAGTCGGATCCCTCCAGTCGCACCGCACACGCAGCGCGTGTCGAGATCTATGCAGCGCACCGCCGCGCCGCTACGTCGCTGATGGCCAAAGGGATCTTCGAGGCAACCGTGCGCGACTCGGCCGAACGAGCCGGAGTCGAGGTCCCCGAGATGCGCCGGGCCAAACCCGGCTCCTGACCAGCACCCCGCGCCGCAATCAGGCAGGAACGAGGCGAACCGGGAGCCGCTTCACGCCGCGCAGGAAACTGTCGCGTGCGTACTCGATGGAACCCACCTGCTCGATGCGGGAGGTCCTTGCCACCAGTTCACGAATCATCACTTCGATCTCGAGGCGCGCCACCGCCGCACCGAGGCACACGTGCGGGCCGGTTCCGAACGCCACGTGGGGGTTGGGGTCCCGTGTGATGTCGAATCGTTGCGGCTCGGGGAACACGGACTCGTCGAAGTTCGCCGAGCAGAAGAACAGCGCCACGGGATCACCAGCACTGATTCGGGTACCCGAGATCTCCATGTCCTCGGCCGCCGTACGTCGAATCTGGATGAGCGGACTCGACCAACGCAGGATCTCCTCCACAGCGGAGTCGATGACGTCGTCGGTCTGCTCGCGCAGCAGTGCCATCTGCTCGGGGTTTCGCATGAGCGCGTGCATGCCGTGGCTCAACGCGTTCCGCGTGGTCTCGTTGCCGGCACCTGCGAGCAACAGTGTCATGCCCATGAGTTCAGCCTCGCTGAGGTGCTCGGTCTCGAACGCCGCAGCAACCTTGGACATGGCGTCTTCGCGCGGGTCGGCGCGCCGCATCTCGGCGAGGCGCACGCCGTAGTCGCAGATCGCCATGACGGCAGCCATTGATTCCTCCATCGTGGGAGCAAAGTCCGGGTCCGTCGGCACCGAGAAGGTGTTCGTCCAGCGCAGCACATCCTCGCGGTCTGCATCGGGTACACCCATGAGATCGCAGATGGCGTGCAACGGCAGCCACACGGCAACGTCTTCGACAAAGTCGACCGAGCCCTTGGCGAAGGCCGCGTCGATCGTGCGGGTGCAGATGTCACGGAAGCGCTCACGAACCGTGCGGATCACATTCGGGCTGAACCCCCGACTCACGATTCGTCGGTTGCGCACATGCCGGTCGCCGTCCATGGTGATCATCGACGGCTTCCCGCCGGATTCCTCGAGCGTCGGCTCGAAGTGGCGCAGCGTCACCCCGCGCCCCGAGATGAGGCGATGGTGATCACGGGCGCAGGCCACCACATCGTCATAGCGGGTCACCGCCCATGCCCAATCCACCAGCAGCGGATCCGAGATGCTCTGGCGGTACACCGGAGCCTCGTGACGGAGTCGCTCGAACTGCTCGAGCGGCAGGCCGTTGTTCACGGGGTCACCCGCTGCATACAGATCCGGATTCAACACATCAAACGTGCCCATGGCCGTCCCCCCAGACGTCGTGAAGCCCCGGAGCGGACTCTACGTCACGCCGATCGGGACGTTTCGGTGACGGCCCATTACCGTAGACCCATGGACATCACTCCCGAGGTACAGCGGGACCTGCATCGACGCATGGTCCGGATCCGACTGTTCGAGGAGGCCGCAGGTCGCCTCGCCGAGAGCGCGAAGTTGCCCGGCTTCTTGCACCTCTACGTCGGCGAGGAGGCCGTTGCGTCGGGTGTATGTGCAGCACTCACCGACGCCGATCAGATCACCTCCACACACCGAGGACACGGACACCTCGTGGCCAAGGGCGGCGACTTCCGGCGGATGATGGCCGAACTCATGGGCAAGTCCACCGGCTACTGCCACGGCAAGGGTGGCTCCATGCACATCAGCGATCTCTCGCTCGGCATGCTGGGCGCCAACGGCATCGTGGGCGCCGGTGCCCCCATCGCCGTCGGCGCTGCGTTCACCAACAAGTACCTCGCGAACGGCAACGTGGCCGTGGCGTTCTTCGGCGACGGCGCAACCAACATCGGCGCGTTCCACGAAGCCGCCAACATGGCGTGTGCGCTGCACCTGCCCATTGTCTTCGCCTGCGAGAACAACGAGTACGGCGAGTTCACCCCACGCCACATGACCATGGCCATCACCGACATCGTCGACCGTGCAGTGGGGTACGGCATGCCGGGCGTGATCGTGGACGGCATGGACGTCATCGCTGTGCACGAAGCAGCACTCGAGGCCGTAGCGCGTGCACGTCGGGGCGAGGGACCCTCGCTCATCGAGGCAAAGACGTATCGCTTCTACAACCACCACGGTGTGCAGAACCTGGGCCTCAAGTACCGCACCGACGACGAGGTGGCCGAGGCAAAACTGCGTGACCCGATCTTCACGTACGAAGAACGCCTCATCGAGGCCGGCACCATGAGCCGCGCCGATGTCGACGCCGTTTGGGCACAACTGAATGCCGATATCGAAGACGCCATCCGCTTCGCGGAGGAGAGCCCGCTCCCCGAACCGAGCGAGATGATGGCCGACATCTACACCGTGACGGGGGCAGCACGATGAGCGAGGCACGCAAGCTCGGATACGTGATGGCCTTCAACGAGGCCGTGAAGCAGTGCATGGAGGCCGACGAACGGGTCTTCGTGGCCGGCGAGGACGTCGGCGCGTTCGGCGGGGTGTTCGGAACCTTCGGCGGACTGCAGAAGAAGTTCGGTGCCCGCCGGGTGGTGGACACACCGATCAGCGAGCAGGCCATCGTGGGCCTCGGTGTCGGTTCCGCCGTCACCGGTCTGCGGCCGATCGTCGATCTGATGTTCATGGACTTCATGTGCGTGGCGCTCGACCAGATCGTCAATCAGGCGGCGAAGCTGAAGTACATGTTCGGTGGCACCGCCACCATCCCGCTCACCATCACCACCACGGGCGGCGCCGGACTGTCTGCCGCCGCACAGCACAGCCAGTCGCTCGAGGCACTGCTCGTGCACATCCCGGGCCTCAAGGTGGTGTACCCCTCGAACCCGTACGACATGAAGGGCCTCATGACCTCGTGCATCCGTGAGGACAACCCCACCGTGATGATCAAGCACAAGCGTCTGCTCGGAATGGCCGGTGAGGTGCCCGAGGCGCCGTATGCAATCCCGCTCGGAACGGCGCACATTGCGCGCCCCGGCCGCGATGTGACGGTGGTGGCGTGGGGCCGCATGACCAACGAGGCGCTTGCCGCAGCCGAACAGCTCGCTGCGGAGGGCATCGAGTGCGAGGTCATCGACCCACGCACGCTCCAGCCCTTCGACACCGAAACCGTGGTGGCCTCGGCCAAGCGAACCAATCGCGTTGTGGTGGCGCACGAGGCCGTCCGCTTCGGCGGCTTCGGCGCCGAAGTTGCTGCACAGATCCAGGAAGAGGCGTTCGACTACCTCGATGCACCGGTTGCTCGGGTGGGCGCACCCTTTTCGCCCGTGCCCTTCAGCCCGGCGCTCGAACAGCACTACGTGCCCGACGCAACCACGCTGGCTGCGCAGATCAAGTCGGTGCTCGCCCGACCGTTCGCCTCCCGCTGAGCACACCGTGAACAGCGTCGGGGTCGTCGTCAATCCGCTTGCGGGCAAGGACCTCCGGCGACTCGTATCGGCCGCCACCCACACTTCCGATGCCACCAAGATCGGCATCGTTCGCCGGGTGGTTGCCGCAGCAGCCGAGGCCGGCGCGCACGAGATCCTGCTGGCACACGATCGTCACCGCCTCGCCGAACGCGCAGTGGAAGGACTCGATGCACCGGTGCGGTTCATCGACGAGGAACTCACCGACAGCCGCGCCGACACCGTGACCGCAGCGACGCGCTTCTGGAAAGAGGGCGTGGGCGCGGTGGTTGCCCTGGGCGGCGACGGAACCTGCCGTGACATCGCGATCGGCTGGCCCGATGCACCGCTCATCGCCATCTCGACCGGGACGAACAACGTGTATCCCGCTGCCGTGGACGGCACCTCGGCCGGAACCGCTGCCGCACTCGTTGCGCTCGGCCAGGTAGCGCTGCACCACGTGTCGCACCGCACCAAACGTGTCGTGATGCACTGCGACGACGACGGCATGGGCCGCTCGTTCGACGACCTCGCGCTCGTGGAAGTTGCGCTCATCAACACCACGTTCGTCGGGGCCCGAGCAGTACACGATCCGCGAACCATCAGTGCAGTCGTTGCCGCCGTTGCCACGCCTGCGAGTACCGGACTCTCCAGCATCGCGGGTCGACTGCTGCCCTGTGCAGACTCCGACGATCACGGCGTGGCTGTGCACATGGGACCGGGTGGTCGACGCCTGCGCGTGCCACTGGCGCCCGGGTCGTTCGCCACCATGGACATTGCCAGCGCACGCGCGCTGCCGCTCGACGAAGTTGCGGTGTTGCGCGGCCCGGGCGTGCTCGCCTTCGACGGCGAGCGCGATCGCCGACTCGGCGACCATGCCACGGTTCATGTGCGCGTGGACCGCAATGGTCCGTATCGCATCGATGTGGCACACGCCCTCGCCCTCGCCGCTGCTGCTCGACGTTTCGACGCACCCACCACTTCGGAGGTACGCCATGCCCAGTGATTTCCTCATGCCCAAACTCGGGCTCACCATGGAGGAGGGCAAGATCGTCGAATGGCTCGTGGACGACGGCACGCTCGTCACCAAGGGAACACCGGTGCTGCGCATCGAGACCGACAAGGTGGAGAGCGATGTGGAGGCACCGGCCGATGGTCGCCTGCACCGAACCGGTGAGACCGGTCGCACGTTCTCGTGCGGTGCAGTGATCGGCTATCTGCTCGGCGAGGGTGAGCCCGTACCCGCAACAGCCATCACCTCCGAGACGGTGTCGGGTCCGCTGCCCGATGACGCTCGCAAGTTCATCTCACCGAATGCTCGCCGCGTGGCACGAGACCTCGGCGTCGACGTTTCGTTGGTTGCCGGCACCGGACCCGGTGGACGCGTGGTGTCCGAAGACGTGGAGGCGTTCGCTGCATCGCGCCCGGCCGCCGCAACACGCCCCACACCTGCACCTGCCCCGGCACCTGCACCTGCCCCGGCACCTGCTCAGGCATCGTCAACGGTGCCCTCAGGCGCTGGCGATCTTCCGGCAACCGTTGCAGCGAGACAACTCGCCGATCTGCTCGGCGTGGATCTGCGCGCGGTCGGCATCGACCCGGCCGATGGTCGTGTGACGCGCGAGGCCGTCGCCCGCCACGTACGCAGCCTGCTGGCCGGCGCAAACCCGCCGATCGCTTCCGGCGTTGCCACACCACCAGCACCAGCACCCCAACCTGCCGCACCGGTCGCCGCTCCCGCGGCTGCGGCCAAACCTGCGTTGGCGCCGCCCACACAGACGCCGACCGAGATCCGCAAGTTCTCCGGTGCCCGCGGCACCATCGCCAAGCGCATGCATGCCGCTCTGCAGGAAATGGCTCAGCTCACCTTGATGATGGATGCTGACCTCGACGCCGTGGTTGCCGACCGCAAACGCCGCCAGGACGCGGCATCAGGAGCAGTGCCCAGTTACACCGACTACGTCATCGCAGCAACGGCGCGTGCGCTGCGCGAACACCCCATCGTGAATTCGCAGGTGGTGGATGCCGGCATCGCACTGCTCCCCGAGATCCATGTGGGTTTCGCGGTCGCCGTGCCGAACGGCCTGATGGTGCCGGTGGTGCGCAATGCCGACCAACTCGATCTTGCAGCGCTCGCTGCCGAGACCTCGCGTCTCGCCGAAGCCGGACGCACCGGCAAGTTGCGTCTGCCCGACCTCGAGGGCGGCACGTTCTCGGTGAGCGCGCTCGGCATGTTTGGCGTAGACGGATTCACCCCGGTCATCAACCCGCCGAACACCGCCATCCTCGGCGTGGGTCGGTTGCGTGACGATGTGGTGCTGCGCGACGGCACGGTGGGTACCACCAAGCGCCTCACACTCAGCCTCACGTGGGATCACCGTGTGCTCGACGGCGCTCCCGCTGCAGAGTTCTGCCGGAGCATCGTGCAGTTCCTCGCCGCGCCGGCTGACTAGATCACCGGCCGACTAGATCACGGTTCGATACGGATGGCGTGCTCGGGGCAGTTGCCCTCGGCCCGGCGCACCTTGGCCTCGAGCGCAGCAGGAACATCGCCATCGATCAACAGCACGGCGTTTCCGTAATCGTCGCTACCAAAGACCTCGGGTGCTGCGATGGCACACATCTGGTGCCCCTGACACTTCTGGCCGTCGATGACTACGCGCATATCGCTCTCCCTGAATCGTGCACAGACTAGGCGGCGCATGAGACGCTGATGCAATGACCACACGCCCCGAGCTGATCGCCGAACGCATCGAGACTGCTCGCCGTGATGCCGGGATGATCGAGCCGTTCTCCGACTCGATGCCTCACCTCACGCTTGCCGATGCCTACGCCATCGCCGACCTCGCCTCCCGATCACGACGGGCCAGCACTGGAGCGCGCACCGTGGGTCGCAAGATCGGTTTCACCAACCGGACGATCTGGGAGCGATACGGCGTGTTCGCGCCGATCTGGGGATGGATGTACGACGACACTGTCGGTACTGCAGCGTCGGCAGGCGCCACCGGCGCCGACATCATCTCCGTGGACCTCACCGCACTCGTGCAGCCGCGCATCGAACCCGAGATCGTGATCGGTCTCGCTCGGCCCGTGAACGCCGGCGACGGCCCGCAGGAGATTGCGGAGTCCGTCGAGTGGGTGGCAGCAGGGTTCGAGGTGGTGCACTGCCACTACCCCGGCTGGCGCTTCCGGATCGTGGACACCATCATCGATGCCTCGTTGCACGGAGCCAGTCGCATCGGAACGCGGCACGATCCGTGGCCCGGCATGGTGGACGACCTCACCAGGTTCTCCGTGGCACTCCACCGCAACGACACCGTCATCGACCAGGGTGTCGGCGGCAATGTCCTCGGCGGTCCGCTCCATGCCATCGCACACCTCGCGGCGGTGGTGGGGCGCCTCGAGGCCGGGGAGGTACTCACCACCGGAACCGTCACCGACGCGGCACCAGTGCAACCGGGCGAGACCTACACCATGGAGATCGAGGGGCTCCCGGTGGAGGGGGTTCGGCTCCGCTTCGCGTGAGACCCTGCGCCCCTTGTACGTTCTAGAGAATGCGTCAACAGTCCATTGTGACCCTCGATGTCGAGGGAGTACTCGTCCCCGAGATCTGGATCGCCGTGTCCGAGCGCACCGGAATCGCAGAACTGCGACGCACCACCCGTGATGAGCCGGATTACGACAAGTTGATGCGGTTCCGACTCGGTCTGCTCGAACAACATGGGCTCACGATGTCGACTATCGCCGATGTGATCGCCGGCATGGGTCCGCTTCCGGGAGCCCGCGCATTCCTCGACGACCTGCGTAGTCGTACGCAGGTGATCCTGTTGTCGGACACCTTCGAACAGTTCGGTCGCCCACTCATGGAGCAACTCGGCTGGCCCACACTGTTCTGCCACCAACTTGTGGTCACCGACGACCGAATTGTCGATTATCAACTGCGCATGTCGGACCAGAAGCGACATGCCGTGGCGGCGCTCAAGGGCCTGAACTTCCGTGTCGTGGCAGCAGGGGACTCCTACAACGACACGGCGATGCTCGCCGAGGCCGATGCCGGCTTTCTCTTCCATGCGCCCGACAACGTCAAGCGCGAGTTCCCGCAGTTCCCTGCGCTCGACACCTACGAAGAACTCAGCGCTCACATCCTCGCGGCCATCTGAGCGAAGTGCGACAATCGCGCGCATGACGAGTGCAGACACCATCCGGGCTGAGGCACGTGGTTGGCTCGCCGAGCACTGGGACGAGGAACGACCACTCGCCGAATGGCGCAACATGCTCGCCGACTCCGGTTGGGGATGCCCCACCTGGCCCGTGGAGTGGTTCGGTCGTGGACTTAGCCCGGCACTCGCTGCGGTGGTGGACTCCGAGTTCGATCGCATCCAGGCCGTCGGCGTTGCAGCGGGCACAGCCATGACCCTTGCCGCCCCCACACTGCTCGAGCATGCGTCCGACGACGTGAAGTCCCGACTGCTGCGGCCCGCACTCACCGGTGAACACCGTTGGTGCCAGCTGTTCAGCGAACCCGGCAACGGATCCGACCTCGCCGGACTCACCACGCGGGCAGAACTCGACGGCGACGAGTGGGTCATCAACGGCCAGAAACTCTGGACCACGGGCGCGATGAAAGCGGACTGGGCACTGCTGGTGGCGCGCACGAACTTCGATGTGCCCAAGCACAAGGGCATCACGTACTTCGTGATCGACATGCGCCAACCCGGACTGGAGGTGCGCCCGTTGATGCAGATGAACCGCTACGCGTCGTTCAACGAGGTGTTCCTCACCGATGCGCGGGTGTCGACGCGCAACGTGATCGGTGCGGTGGGCGAGGGTTGGCGCGTGGCACTCGCAACACTGGCCCACGAACGCAGTCTGCCGAGCACGCGCGCGTTCCAAGCAGGCAGCAACCGCACGGGTCGCTGCCGTGCCGAGGCCGTTGCCGAGGCCACTGACTACTTCAAGACCTACGTCTGGTATCCCCAACGCGCCGGGAGGGCCGACCTCACCATTGCGCGCGCCCAGGATGCCGGCCTGATCGACGACGCCGTCACGCGTGACTCGCTCATGCGTCTGCGTGCAGTGGACCAGACGGCGAAGTGGACGGCGCAGCGCGCTCGGTCCGCACGAC
>JAFMJD010000076.1 GCA_017853685.1 Actinomycetota bacterium
GACCTCGACGGCGTGCCGATCAGTGGCCTCTACGCAGCGGGCAACGTGATGGGATCACCGTTCGGGATGACCTACGGCGGTCCGGGCGGAACGCTCGGGCCGGCCATGGTGTTCGGCTATCTCGCCGCGCGCCACGCCACCGCTCAGGCGAACACATCGGCGTAGGGCGCCGTGATCTCGAAAGCCGCCACGACGTCGTACCGCTGACCCGGTGCGCCGTCGTCGGCTCCGGCTTCCCAGCCGTGCCACGGGTACTCGACTGCTCCGTTCTCACGCAGCACCGGCCGCCCACTGCGCTCGTCGAACACGAAGAACGGACCGTGCTCGTCACCTTGCTGCATGGGCGTGCGGTCACGACGATCGGCGCCGGGTTCGGGTGTCTCGTACATCCCGCCGGAACCGGTGCCGTTGTGCATCACCCAGTGCACCTCGGCAAATGCCGGAGCGGTGGGTGACGGCGGTCGCCCGTGATTGTGCGTGGAGAGATCCACGCCCTTGCCGGCGGTCCACACGAAGACGTAACTGATCTCGTCACCAGCAGCATCGAGGAGATGGAAGCCGGGCGAGAGGTACGCGTCGAGACCGTTGAAGAATGGCGTGGCAGCGCTGTAACGCGACTCGAAGGTCTGCCAACCGAGCAGATCCGCGTGGGGTCCGGTGTAGGCGAGTTGATTCA
This sequence comes from Actinomycetota bacterium, assembly GCA_017853685.1. Taxonomy (GTDB): domain Bacteria; phylum Actinomycetota; class Acidimicrobiia; order Acidimicrobiales; family Ilumatobacteraceae; genus WLJO01. The sequence continues at coordinate 677 of JAFMJD010000076.1, forward strand.
TGTCGGTGACTGCACCGGCCACCGCTGCGGTACGGATGAACACGGTGAAGATCGCTCCGTCCGGACCCGCTACCACCTCGGACTCGCTCACCCGGGTGGAGCGCACCACCTTGGCTGCTGCGTAGGCGCTGCGGTCGATGTTCTCGAGTCGACCGGTGACCACCTTGATGAACACATCGCCACGAGCGTGATCCAGCGCAAAGCGTTGCTGTGGGTCGAGGCGTACGAACGACACGATCCATCCGCCGGTGCTCCACTCCGGCGACACCACCGGTGCCGCCGCATCGAAGAGATGAATGTTCACGCCGGTGCGCGTGGTGGACGGTGCGATGGGAGCGGTGTTCGGCATGGCCGGAGCGTAGTCAGCGACCGGGAGCGAGTGCCTCGAGGAGTTCGTTGGCGGTCTCGGGTCGCTGGGGGTCCGGGCTCGCCGCCACCACGATGTGATCGGCACCTGCATCCCGGAACTCGCCGAGTCGGGCACGGATCGAGTCGATGGATCCCCACGGGACATGAGCGTCAATGAGCCGGTCGCTGCCGCCGCCGGACCAGTCGGACTCGTCGAAACCGCTGCGGCGCCACACCCGCTGATAGGCGGGCAGCGGCAGGTACATGCTGATTGCGCGCCGACCGGCTTCGCGTCCCGCTGACGGGTCGGTGGTGAGGCACATCGGTACCAGCAGATTGAGTTGCTTGGTGGAACCCAGGATCGAGCGGGCCTCCGCAACGCGGTCGGTGGTCTGCATGTAGGTATTCGCGCCGTCGGCCACCTCGGCGGCCACTGCGAGCATCTTGGGGCCGTGTGCAGCAAGGAAGATGGGCACGGGAGTCACTGCGCCGCGCACGTTGACGGTGGTCTGCGAGCGCATGGCGCTGATGTACGCGCGCGCCTTGTCCATCGGGTTCTCCCATTCGAGGCCGCGCATCTCGGCAGCGATCGGGTGCGAAACACCCACTCCCTGGATGAAGCGTCCGCCCGACAACTCCGAGAGTGTGAGTCCGGCTTGGGCGCTGGCGATCGCATCGCGGCCGTAGATGTGCGCCACACCGGAAGCAACCCGCAGGCGTTCGGTGTTCGCCAGGATGAATCCGGCGGTGATGTAGATCTCGCGCCCGAACATGTCGGTGATCCACATAGCGTCATACCCGAGCGATTCGATGTACCGGGCGCGATCGAGGAGTTGTGCAGGACTGAAGAAGTCCGACGGCGTCATGACCGCAGTGGTGTGGGTGCCACTCGCCATGTCAGACGCCTGCTCCTGCTGCGACCCAACTTCCGTGGGCGCCGTACGGGACCCGCTGCGGGAGATGGATCGTGGCGACCGGTGGGGCCGAGAAGTTCTGTGCATCGACGATGATGAACTTCGAGGCATTCGTGCGCGTGTTGTGCACGATGGTCATCACCCATCCCTCGTCCTCGCCTGCGGTGGGCGACGCCGGGGCGAAGACCGGTTCGCTGCCGCGCACGCCGTCGCCGAGATGGTGCTCCCAGCACTGGCCGTTGTCGAGGTCGTACTTCCACAGTGCGGATCCGTACACGGGTTCCTCGGCGTTGCCCTCGCCGGCCATCGCCATGAGATAGCCGTAGCGCGCCCGCAGGCCGATTCGGCGATCGTCGACGCGGCCGAAGTCGCCGGGTCGGTCGTCGACGAGCTCCTCGGTGACCTTGCCGCTCACGGTGTCGATGGTCCACTTCCAGAGTCGACCCACCTCGGCGTAGTCGTCGGAGTGTGCGCCGAAGGCCTCGGGCTGGCGTGACACGTGGAGCACGATGTTCGTGCCGTCGTCGTATGCGTTGACCGGGTGGAACACGTAGCACGGGTCGATCTCGTACCAGCGCGTATCGCTGCCGCGCCCGTTGCGAGGGAGCACGCCGAGGCGGGCACCGGCGTCACGGTTGAAACGGAACGGGATGCCGTTGTCGAGCGCGCTGAGGTCGAACACCACAGGGAGGTCCATGAACACTGCGTGGTTCCTCGTGACGTTGAAGTCGTGCATCATCACGATGTTGGGCACGTCGATGCCCTCGATCTGTTGCACCTGACCATCCGCGCTCACCCGGATGTACTTCACGTAGGGCGGCTCGAAACCCATGTAGCTGAACGCCAACAACTCTCCGGTGACCGGGCACACCTTCGGGTGGGCAGTCATCGAGCAGGTGAGGGCGCCGCCGTAGTTCTCGTACCCCACGGTGTTGAGTTCACCATCGACCACCCACGGCCAGTGCGCCTCTTCGAGGGCCATGATGCGACCGTTGTGGGCAATCACGTGGGTGTTCGCCTTGCCGCGCGTGAGATCGGCCATGCCTGCCATGGGGTCGGCGAGCGGAGCGGTGATCTCGGGTGTCTGCACGAAGCGGTTGCGGTACCACAGCGCCTTGCCGCCCTGCAGACGGACACCGTGGAGCATGCCGTCGCCGAAAAACCAGTGCGACGAGGTTCCGGACTTCGGGTTCGGTCCGGTGCGCACGTAGAGCCCGTCGAGTTGCGGCGGGATCGTGCCCTCCACACGCAGACTTGTCTCGGTGATCTCGGTCTGCACCGGTGCCCAGTTGTCACGCAGGTGCCAGGGAAGCGATTCGGTAGCGGTCATGGGTTCCTCCTGTGACGGCGACGCTAGTGCTATTTCGACATCGATGTCGAAAAGGGTACGGTGCGCATCGAGAGCGAGCGAGAAGGAGTGAGCCACATGGCATCGAACGAGACGATGACGGCAGGCATCCATCTCCCGCAGGCCGGACCTGCGGCTTCGGGTGAATCCATGCGGCGTTCCGCAGTACTGGCGGAGGAACTCGGCTTTGCCGATGTGTGGGTGAGCGACCACCTCGTCGTGCCCACCGGTGTGCCGTATCCCCCGTCGGCGTACGTGTTCGAACCATTCACCGCGCTCACGTGGGTGGCGGCCTCCACGAATCGGGTGGGTCTCGGTACCACGGTGCTCGTGCTGCCCATGCGCAACCCACTCGTGGTCGCCAAGTCGGTGGCCTCGATCGACCAACTCAGCGGTGGCCGTTTCATCCTCGGTACGGCTGCCGGATGGCTCGAGGCAGAGTTCGACGCGCTCGGGGTGCCGTTCGATGAGCGCGGACCACGCACCGACGAGGCCATCGAGATCCTGCGCCGTTGTTGGACCGACGACCACATCACTGCCGAGTTCCCGGTGCACGGTGCACGGTTCGCGTCGATCCGCTGCAAGCCGCAACCCGCACGTTCGGTGCCGTTGTGGATCGGTGGACACGCCGATGTTGCACTCGAGCGAGCGATGCGCGTGGGCGATGGGTGGCACGGGGCCTTTCTCACCCCCGAACAGACCGCACGGCGTGTGGCGGTACTGCGCGAACGCCGACCGGAACCATCGTTTGCGATCTCGATGCGAACTCGGTGGGACCCGCTCGAGGACGATCGTGATCTCATCCTCGCCGAGATCGACCACTACCGATCTGTGGGTGTGACACACCTCGTCCCCGAGCCGCGTCAACGCACGATGGATGCGTACCTGCGGTCGATCGAGGCAACCGCCGAACTGTTGAGGGTGGCCGGTGTCTCGATGGTGGCGTCATGAGTGCGCCGACGGTGACGCGGGGCGGATGGGTTGCCACGGGAACCTCGGCCGGTCGACGAGCCACGGTGGGGGCGGCCCCCGGCGCGAAGTCGGCCCGGACGCGGCAGCGACTCCTCGATGCGGCGCGTGCGGTCTTTGCCGAGCACGGGTACCTCGATGCAACAGTCGAGTTGGTGGTGGCTCAGGCCCGGGTGTCGCGCGGCACGTTCTACACATACTTCGAGTCAAAGACCGACGTGTTCCGTCATCTCGCAGCGAGCATCGATCAACTCGTGGGTGAACGTGTGGTGGCCTTCGACCGCACCACCGGGCGGGACCCCATGTCGAATCTGGCGCTCTCCACCGAGAACTATCTCCAACTCGTGCGTGAGCACGCCGATCTCTATCGCTTGGTGGATCAGGTTGCGGTCTTCGACGACGAGGTCCGTCTTGGTCGACTCCGATCGCGGCAGGGCCACGTGCGGCGCGTGGCGTCCACCATCCGTCGGTGGCAGCGCAACGGTGAAGCCGACCCAACCGTCGACCCCGATGCAATGGCGGCGGCACTGGTGTCGATGCTGTCATCGTCGGCCCACTGGCTCTTCGTGGCGGGCGATCAGCGTGATGAGGGGTCGGCTGCACGGGCCCTCACCGCCGCATGGGCGAGAGCGGTGGGTCTGCGCGGCGCATCGGATCCAGCATCGGTCGGCTCGGCACTACTGTCGGCAGAATGATCCTCGGCTTCCACCACGTTGCGCTCTCGGTCACCGACATCGATCGCCAGGTTGATTGGTACGTGCAGGCCTTCGGCCTCGAAGTGGTCTCACGCGGCGGCTGGGAGTCGGGGAGCGCAGTGATCGACAGCATCGTCGGGTTACCCGAATCCGCTGCGCGCACGGCGATGTTGCGCGGTGGAAACCTGTACGTCGAGATGTTCCAGTACACGAACCCGGTAGGCCGGGAGAACGACCCCGCCCGGCCGGTGTGTGATCGTGGGTACACACACTTCGGTGTGGTGGTGGACGACATCGAGGCCGAGCATGCGCGGCTCTCGGCGCTCGGTATGCGTTTCCACGATGCGCCCACACCGGCCAACGGCATGGGAGGCCGACTGCGGGCGTGTTACGGCCGCGATCCCGAGGGCAACGTGGTGGAGCTCATCGAGATCCTCAGTGATGCGTGGCCGGCACCGCTGCTGGTGTGAGGTTCACTCGCCGAGATGCCGGAGTGCCGGGATGACTTCGTCGGCGAAGAGCTTCACGCCTCGTGACGATGTCTCGATGTCCATGCCGGGCCACGCCGCCCAGTAGAAGTGCCGTTCGAAGGGGAATGACTCGTACAGCTCGGTGATGTGCTCGATGATCTGATCGGGCGTGCCGCACAGGTACAGCCCGCGAGACTCGAGATCGTCGTAGTCCACCGGCGGGTCGCCGAACGCCGGTTGCCCGGCGGCACGGAACCACGTCGCATAGTTCTGCAATTGGTAGAGCGCGTGCGGGCGGAGTCGCTGCCAGTCCCGCTCGGGGTCCTTGCTGCAGTAGAGCCACCTTCCGGTTGACGCGATGCGCGGGCGCGCGGTGTCCTTGCCGTACTCGGCGAGTGCCGTGAGGTACTCGGCCCGGCTCGGGCCGCCGCCGAGCAGTCCGTCGCCGATGCGGGCAGCACGACGCAGCGCCTCTCCCTGTGTCGCCCCGAGCCACACGGGAATCGGTCGTTGAACCGGCTTGGGTGTGCATCGGACGTTGTCGTACTGGAAGTGCTTGCCGTGGAACGAGAACTCGTCCTCGGTCCAGCACTTCCGCATCACCTCGATGGCTTCTTCGGTGATCGAGCCGCGGAACTTGCGATCGATGTTGAACGTGGCGAACTCCTCGAGTCGGTACCCCACGGCCGGGCCGAAGATGAATCGGCCGTTGCTCAAGATGTCCACCACGGCGCAGTCCTCGGCGAGGCGCACCGGGTCGTGGAACGGCATGAGCAAGACGTTCGTGCCGATGGTGACTCGTTCGGTGATCGCAGCGATGGCGGCCGCCATCGGAAGCATCGACGGCAGGTATCCGTCGTCCATGAAGTGGTGCTCCGACAGCCAGATGTCGTCGTAGCCCCACTGCTCGGCGAGGCGGATCTGCTCGAGGGTCTCTGCGTAGAGGCGCGCGTCGGTTCGTTGCGCAGTGGCGGGGTTGCGGAAGTCGTACCAGAGGCCGAATTTCATGACCGGATCGTAATCCGGTGCGGTGCGCGCGAACTCAGGCGGCGAAGCGCTTCAGGTCATCGAGCGAGACGAAGTCGAGCGTGGAGAAGTGGGTGGACTCGAGTACCACCCGTGGTGCGGCGCCGGCCTCGAAGGCCTCGGCCCACCGTGACGCGCACAGGCACCACTGGTCGCCGGCACGCAACCCTGCGAACCCATAGTGCGGAGCGGGGGTGGACAGATCGTTGCCCACCGACTTGGAGAACGCGAGGAACTCGTCGGTCATCACCGCGCACACGGTGTGCACCCCGAAGTCGTCACCACCGGTGTTGCAGCACCCGTCCCGGTAGTAGCCCGTGAGCGGATCGAGCGAGCACGGGACGAGGTCTTCACCGAGGACGTTCTTGGCCATGGTCCCGAGGATACGGAGGCCCGAGGTGGTGGCGGGCCGCCACTGCGCGACTCTCAGCCGAGTTCGGTGCGTGACGGGCCGGCCTTGGATCCCGCAAACATTGCGGCCGAGTCGAACCCGATTCGCTTGGTGGGTACCAGTTCGATGACGACGCGGCCCGGACTGTCCAGGTGCGCCACGAACGCTGCTTGTTTCTCGGGTTCGCCCGGGCGCACTGCGGCAGCAAGCGCCGGGTAGAACCAGTCCTTGACGGAGCGGTCGTCGTGCAGCACGGCCCGACCCTTGTAGGTGATGCTCTGGCTGGTGCCGATCCCGGTACCCCGTGAACTGATGGCGATCGCCACGCGTGGGTCACGTTCGATGGCGGCGATCCGCTTGCGGCGACGGGTGGCGGTGAGCCAGAAGCGGCCGTCGGCGTAGACGTAGTTCATGATCACGCCGACCGGGTCACCCTCGGAGGTGCTCCACATGAACGTGCACTCGTTCTGGCGGCGCAGCAACTCGAGTTCGCGTTCGTCGCTGAGGACGTACATCGAGACGTCCTCGAAATCCTTGTCTGTCACGGGCCGACCTCGCTCCGGAGTGGGGCACCACAGTTGTCGTGATGCCGTGGCTGAACTACGTTGCAACGTAGCAAGGTCCGTCGGGGGTCGGATCGGGTCGATGCCGTAACAGCCAGTACCCAGCACAGTCGGGGTGCTCGTGAGGGTGCCGCAGGGGGTGATGCCGTGACCGAAACCGCATACCGTCGTCCGCTCGGGCGTCCGCCCTCCACCACGGGCGAGGAAACGCGTACCCGACTCCTCGATGCCGCACGGTGGTGCTTTGCGGAGTTCGGATATGCGGGAACGTCCAACCGCGAGGTGGCCAAGCGCGCCGGGCTCACGAGCGGTGCGATCTACCACTACTTCGAGTCCAAGCACGAGCTGTACCTCGCTGCGTATGTGGCCACCCAGGAGCGGATCTACGGAAGGTATGCAGCGGCGATTGCCGACTGCTCGTCGTTCCGTGACGAAGTGACGGCGATCCTCGAGGAGTCCGTGCGGCTCAATCGCGAAGACCGATCGTTGGCGCTCTTCCTGGCTGCGCGCGCGAACGATGCGCGGCGCTATCCCGAGCTCACACCCGATCGCGCGCATCCGAGCGAATGGAACTCGTTCTTCGGGTCGATGGTGGCGCGGGCCGTGACGCGTGGCGATCTACAACCGTCGCAAGTGGAGTCCATCTTGTTGCTCCTGCGTGTGGTGACGAGTGGCCTCATGTTCGCTGCGTCGGATGATCTCACCAAGCAGCAGGAAACGGTTCGTGCGCTCGCCGACCTCGTTGGCTCGTCGCCGATGTTCGGTCCCGGTGCTCGCTGATCAGTCAGCGAAGACTCGGGGGTTCCCCTCGGTCCAGATGGTGGTGAGCAGACGGTGCTTGATGCGCCATCCGTCCGGGGTGCGCACCACATCATCCTGGTACGAACCGGCCACGACATAGTGCGGACCACCCTCGGCCGACTGGCGCACATGTTGGGCAACGAAGTAGCAGCGCGATCGGGCAGTGTCGCCGTCGACCTCCACCACATGTGATCCGAGCACGTGCTGGCTCGTGTCGAGGCGCGAGAGCACACCGTGGATGCGCGTCCAGATCGCATCTCGGCCCTGCAGTTCGCCGCTGCCGAGCACCGCAGTGGCGTCGGGGAGGAACACCCGCTCCAGCGCGGGTCGGTCGAGATTGTCGATTGCCCAGCAGTACCTGCCCACGAGGTCGATGATGCTGCGTTCGTCCACGAGTTTCTGCAGTGACGGATCCATGCGCGCCACCGTAGTCGGGACGATGGATCCCGGTCGTGGGGCCGAACGGCCCTACGGATGCATCGCCGCGATTCGTACCTTCGGCATGGGGAACGACAGAAAGGATTCTTCATGCACCGGCGCAAACACCCGATGAGTGGGGCCATCTACGAGGTTCGTGATGATGGCAAGGTGGAGGTTCGGCTCCACGGCAAGGTGGGGATCTTCACGCCCGACGGCGACTACGTGAGCGGTGAGGTGCACCACGCCGACCCGCATCTCTGCGGATGGCTTGCCGGCCCGTGCGTTCCGGCCGAGATGGCCAAGAACCCCAAAGACCTCCATCCGAGCCGCAGTACCACGGGAGCCTCACGATGACCGCTGTCGAGACCACTCAGACCCGGAGCAACGGGATCAGTTATCAAGAACTCCTCGACGTCGATTCGCGTCCGGCGCCCGATGTGCTGCGCTGGGTGTCTCCCATGCCGCCCGGACCGGATTTCGTGCCGGTGGAGCGGTACACCTCAGCCGAGTTCCACCGGTTGGAGGTCGAGAAGCTCTGGAAGCGCGTGTGGCAGATGGCCTGCCGTGAGGAAGACGTACCCGAGGTCGGTGATCACCTGACCTATGACATCGCTGGGATCTCGGTGCTCATCGTGCGCACCGCTCCCGACACCATTCAGGCATTCCGCAACATCTGCTTGCACCGTGGACGACTGCTGAAGGAAAAGAGCGGCCGGGACGACGAGTTGCGTTGCGCCTTCCACGGCTTTGCCTGGAACCTCGACGGCTCGCTCAAACATGTTCCGTGCAAGTGGGATTTTCCGCAGGTGGACGAAACCTGGCGACTGCCGGACGTGCGAACCGGTTTCTGGGGTGGGTTCGTCTTCATCAACCTGGACCTCGACTGCGCGCCGCTCGAGGAACACCTCGGCGATCTCACGGCTCACTTCGAGCGCTGGCCGCTCGAGCGCCGCTACAAGCAGGCACACGTTGCCAAGATCCTCGACTGCAACTGGAAAGTCGCGCAGGAGGCTTTCATGGAGGCCTATCACGTGGTGGCGACGCATCCGCAGTTGCTCCCGGGAATCGGCGACGCGAACAGCCAGTACGACGTGTTCGGGAACTTCTGCCGAGCGATCACGCCGAATGCCACGCCGAGCCCGCACCTGCAGTGGTCTCCCACCGAGCAGGAGATGCTCGATGCGATGTTCGACCGCAATCTCGACGATCCGGTGATGGTGGAGGTTCCCTCGGGAGACACGGCGCGTCGTGTGGCGGGTGACCTCCGTCGCCGTGCCATGGTGGACGTGCTCGGTCCCGAGGCTGCCGATCGGCTCACCGATGCAGAGCTCTGCGACTCGTTCTATTACACGGTGTTCCCGAATATGCATCCGTGGGGTGCCTACAACCGGATCGTCTACCGGTTCCGCCCGAACGGCAACCGGCACGATCAGTGCATCATGGAATGCATGTTCCTCTCGCCGTACGACGAGTCGCAGCCGAAGCCACCTGCAGCGCCCATCCACTGGCTCGGCATGGACGACGACTGGACCGATGCGTGGGAACTGGGGTTGCTCGCACGGGTGTTCAACCAGGACGTGTTCAACCTGCCGAAGGTGCAGGACGGTCTCGAGAGTGGAGCGATCGACACGGTGACGTTCGCCAACTATCAGGAGACCAAGCCCCGGCACTTCCACCAACTGCTCGAGGAGTGGCTCGCTCGCTGACGCGCAAAAAGCCTGCGATGATCAGTGCATGGGGAAGACCTACACGCATGATGTCGTCGTACTCGGAACCGGTGCAGCCGGTCTGATCACGGCGGTTGCAGCACATGAGTTCGGCGCATCGGTCGGGCTCTACGAGAAGGCCGATGTGGTCGGCGGGACCACCGGACTGTCGGGCGGCATCGTGTGGGTGCCGAACAATCCCCAGATGCAGGCCGCCGGCCTCGAGGACTCGCGCGGCGATGCGCTCGCCTACCTGTCGGCGCTGTCCCACGGCTACATCCAGAGCGATCTCGCCGCAGCCCTGGTGGACGGTGGCCCCGAGATGCTGACGTTCCTCGAGGAGCGCACCGCGATGCGGTTCCGCATGGTGCCGGGCTATCCCGACTATCACCCGGAACACGCAGGTGGGAAGCCCAAGGGCGGCCGCAGCCTCGAGGTGGAGTTGTACTCGTGGGACCTGCTCGGCGATTGGAAGGAGAAGGTCTCGAACAACGGTCGCACCGTGCCGGTGCTGCTGGCCGAGACACCACTCGGTGGCGCCGTGGAGATGCCCACTCCCGAGGTGCTTGCCGAACGGGCCAAGCAGAACCTCAAGGGCATGGGCGCCGGCCTCGTGGGCGGCCTCTTGCACGCATGTCTCGAGCGCGGCATTGCTCCCGTCACCGGAGCGCGCGCCGGCGACCTCATCGTGGAGGACGGCCGGGTGGTCGGGGTACACATCACCGTCGACGGCGAGAGTGTCGAGGTACGTGCAAAGCGTGGCGTGGTGATCGCCACGGGCGGCTTCGAGTGGGACACCGTGATGTCACGTGAGTTCCTCCGCGGTCCCATGACCCACCCGGCGGGTATGCCCACCAACACGGGGGATGGCCAGCGGATGGCGATGGAGATCGGCGCGTCCATGGGGAACATGCGCGAAGCGTGGTGGGTGCCGGTGATCCAGGTGCCGGGTTCGGAGTTGTACGGAGCCCAGCGGCCGAGCCTGTGTCTCGGCGAGCGCACGAACCCGCGCTCGCTGATGGTGAACCGAACCGCACGTCGCTTCTGCAACGAGGCTGCGAACTACAACGCGCTGGGCGGTGCGTTCCACCAGTTCGATCCGGTTGCGTTCGAATACGTCAATCTGCCGGCGTGGCTGATCTTCGACGAGGTGTACCGGCGTCAATATCCAGTGGGTGGCCTGCCGCCGACGCCGGAGGCGCCCTCGTGGTTCGTGTCTGCACCGTCTGTGCGCGAACTCGGTGCGCGTCTCGGTCTCGATGGTTCGGTGCTCGAGGCCACCGTCGCTCGCTTCAACGAACATGCGGTTCGGGGTGAGGATCCCGACTTCCACCGCGGGCGGAGTGCCTACGACGGTTTCAACGGCGACCGCCGCCTCGATGGTCCGTTCGCCACGCTGGGTCCGCTCGACACCGGCCCCTTCCACGCAGTGCAGATCCACATCGGTGCGCTCGGTACCAAGGGAGGACCTCGGACCGACACCGAGGGTCGGGTGCTCGACCATCACGGTCGGGTGATCGACGGACTGTTCGCTGCGGGCAACGCCATGGCGGGTGTTACCGGCATGGTGTACGGCGGCGCCGGCGGCACGCTGGGGCCCGCGATGACCTTCGGGTACCTCGCCGGGCGTGCGGCGGCGCTCGGCCGTTCCTGAGACAGCGGTGCCATGGGGCCCGGTGGGGTCGGGCACAGTAGATTGACGGCTCACGACGCCACCACCAAGGGGGACGGAATGGGCGAATTGGACGGCAAGGTTGCGCTCGTCACGGGCGGCACACGCGGCATCGGGCGGGCAATCGCCGACGCCTTTGTGCGCGAAGGCTGCAAGGGCGTGGTCATCAACGGACGCAGTCCGGAGAAAGGTGCCCAGGCCCTGCGCGAGATGAACGCAGGTGACCGGGTGCACTTCATCTCGGCCAACGTGAAAGAACGCGCGGACGTCGAGATGCTGGTGGCCGAGACCGTGAAGAAGTACGGCCGGATCGACATCTTGGTGAACAACGCAGGTGGCGGCGAGAACCATGCGCCGGTGGCGCAGTTGACCGATGAGGCCATGCAGGACGCCTTGCTCTGGAACTTCTGGAGCACCTTCTGGGGGATGCGGGCATCGTTGCAGCACATGCTCCCGCAGCAGCACGGCCGCATCATCAACATCTCCTCGGTAGAGGGCAAGCACGGCAAGCCGGGTGTGTCGATCTATGTCGCCGCCAAGCACGCCATCAACGGCCTCACCAAGTCGTGTGCGCAGGAGGTGGGCACACAGGGCATCACGGTGAACTGCATCTGCCCCGGAGCCATCGAGACCGACATCATGAAAGAGGCGGGTCCGCAGGCCGCTGAGGCCATGGGGCTCACCTATCAGGGCCTGCTCGACTGGTTCGCCGAGGAGGCGGCCATCAAGCGACTCAACACGGTGGAAGAAGTGGCGGCCGTAGCAGTGCTGCTCGCCAGCGACTTGGGTGGCGGCATCACGGGTTCGATGATTTCCGTCGACGGCGGCACGGCCGCGTTCTGATCGAGAAGGGAACGATTCACATGGGCAAGTTGGACGGCAAGGTTGCAGCCATCACGGGTTCCACCCGCTCGATCGGTCGCGGTATCGCAGAGGCGTACCTGAAAGAGGGCGCCAAGGTCATCATCAATGGTCGCTCGCAGGAGAAGGGCGAGATTGCGCTGCGCGAGATGGGAGGCGGCCCCAATGTCGCTTTCTGGCAGGGCGACGCCATGGACCAGGCCAAGGTGGAGGGCATCGTCGACTTCGCTGTCGAGCGTTACGGCAAGCTCGACATCATGGTGCTGAACTCCGGCGGTGTCGTGAACTCGGCGCCGGTCGCGATGATGACCGACGAGGAGTGGAACCTCGAGATCACCTGGAACCTCAACCACGTGTTCTGGGGGATGCGCAAGGCGCTGCAGCACATGATCCCGAGAGAGTCGGGGCGTGTCATCGCGATCTCGTCGGTGGAGGGCAAGAACGGCAAGCCCGGCATCCCCGGCTACAACGCAACCAAGCACGCAGTGTGCGGCCTCGTGAAGTCGGCATCGAAAGAAGTCGGCACCTTGGGGATCACGGTGAATGCGATCCTTCCGGGTCTCATCATCACCGACATCGTGAACGAGACCGGCCCGGCAACTGCCACGATGATGGGCCTGCCCAGCTTCGAGGCGATGATCGAGATGTTCGCGAAGGAGTCGGCCATCAAGCGACCGAACACCGTCGAGGAAGTGGGCGCCGCAGCAGTGCTGCTCGCGAGCGATGTGGCCGCCGGTATCACGGGCTGCATGTTCCCGGTCGACGGCGGCACGCTGCCGTACTGATCCGACCCGCCCGGCGCGCCGGGGCGCTGTGCTGCGACCTGTGGGCGCCCTTGCGCTGGTTAGCATGAAACGGTGAGTTCCCGGCCGCTGCGCGTGCGTTTTGCGCCTTCGCCCACCGGCATGTTCCATGTCGGCTCGGCGCGGTCTGCGCTGTTCAACTGGTGTCTCGCCAAACAGTCCGGCGGCACGTTCATCCTGCGCATCGAGGACACCGACGAG
>JAFMJD010000077.1 GCA_017853685.1 Actinomycetota bacterium
CCGCTCAGGTGACCCAGGTGCTCGGCTTCAACCCCGAGGTCATCGTGTTCTCGGGCCAGGGCGCTGACTGCTGGAACCTCGTGGACGGTCTCGGCAAGCAGGGCTGGACGCCGGAGAAGATCCCGCTCGTGCTCTCGGGCTCGTGCATCGACTTCGAGAAGATGGCTGCCGCTGGCGATCTCGCCAAGGGCGTGTACTTCGTGGGATCGGCCGGCGCTGCGCTGTCCAACCCCGATGCCATCTCCAACCTGGTGTGGAGGCTCGAGGCGAACACCTACCTCGGCAAGGCCGCCAAGTACGGCGTGGCCGATGCCGACATCAAGAAGGGCTTCGCCACGCAGGGCTGGTCCGTCATGATGACGATCTGGGAGCAGTCGAAGATCTCCACCGGTGGCGACCCCACCAAGCTGACCGCTGATGCGTTCAAGGCCCAGATGAAGGCCACCGACAACAACCACATCTACGGCTCGGTTCCCTTCGGTTGTGCAACCGCAGCGACTCCGTACGTTGCAGTGTGCAACCAGTCGGTGAGCTTCCTGCAGTGGGACGGCACCAGCCTCGTCACGCTGCTCGAGTCATACCGTGCAACCGATCTGATCGCCGGAACGGAACTCATTCCCGGACCGCAGTGATCGGGGAGATCATCTCCACGGTTTCGTAATACGCGAGAGGGGCGGCCAAAACTGGCCGCCCCTCTTGTTTCTAGTAAGGTGCCATTCACGGTCGTCCGAGGGGGTTGACGACCATACCCGGGGGGGAATGTGAAAGACCCGATTTTCTTCCTGCTGCTAGGCCTTGGAATTGGATCGCTCTACGCCATGATGGGCGCGGCCATGGTCACCGCCTTCAAGGGCGCTGGCGTGATCCACTTCGGCCTTCCAGCCATGGCGCAGTACGCCATGTTCAGCTACTTCGAGTTGCGAAACCCGGCGAAGGGCTTCGGTGGCGATATTCGCCTGCCGTGGTTCGACTTCCTGCCGGACCGCATCCCGATCACCCGAGGGATCGGCATCAACCTGCCGAACATCCCGGTGAAGATCGATCTCAAGGGCCGAGACAAGAACATCTCCGATGCGATGTCGTTCTGGCCTGCGTTCTTGATCACGATGCTGCTCGCCGTGCTCATCGGACTCATGGTGCACTTCTTGGTGTTCCGTCCGCTGCGCAACGCTGCTCCGCTCGGCAAGGTGGTTGCTGCCATCGCCGTGTCGGGTTACTTCGTCGGCATCTGCCAGTTGAACTTCCGTGATCTCAACAACCCCAACCCGAAGAACATCCTTCCGGACAAGGGCTTGAAGAATTTCCTCGGACTCGGCATCGGTCCGAACCCGAACACGCCTCGCCTGTACGACCAGTCGAACCTGTGGCTCGCCCTCATCGCCGTGGCGATGGGTGCCACGCTCTGGATGATCTACAAGTACACCCGCTTCGGCATGGCCACCCGCGCCGCCGCCGGCAACGAAAAGGGTGCAGTGCTGCTCGGCTACTCGCCCGAGTTCCTCGCCGCCGCGAACTGGGTCATCGCATCGTGTGTCGCCTGCTTCTCGGTGATCATCGTGGCGAACCGCGCTGGCACCATTACGCCGATTCAGTACGCGAGTCTCGTCGGCGCCTTCTTGGCGGCGATGCTCGTGGGCGGTCTCAACTCGATCATCCTGGCCACCGTCGGCGGACTTGCACTCGGCATGGTGGAGACATTCAGCACCAGTTGGTTGCGGGCACAGAGTTGGTTCCCGATCACACTGCGCAGTGGTGTCAAAGAAGCCCTGCCGCTCGTGGTGATCAGCGTGATCCTGTTCGTGCGTGGCAAGAAGTTGCCCATCCGCGGAACGATCGAGCAGCGTCGTCTGCCGATGGTCCCGTATCCGCGGCGCCCGATTCACTACACGCTCATCCTCGGCACACTCGCCATCCTGAGCGCGTTCCACTTCCGGAACTTCTTCAACAAGACTTGGGGTCTGTCGCTCAGCACGACGATGATCTACATGATCTTCGGCCTGTCGCTCGTGGTGATCGCCGGCTACGTCGGTCAGATCTCGCTCGGCAACCTGGCTCTCGCCGGCACGGCCGCCTTCGTGATGGTGCGCATGTTCGCCGACGGCACCAAGCAGGGCACCAACCTTGCCGAGGTGGCCGGCCCTGGACTTCCGTGGATTCCCGCCATGCTCATTGGTGTTGCGGCAGCCATCATCGTCGGTGTGCTGCTCGGTATACCCGCACTACGCGTGCGAGGTGTGCAGTTGGCCGTGGTCACCATCGCGGCGGCGGAGTTGCTGCGCACGATGTACTTCGAGAACGAGAAGGCCACTGGCCTGCGTGCCGGCGTGCCCGGTTTCGTGCCACGCCCCACCTTCTTCGGTGCGTACATCGGTTCGCCGGGATGCAACATTCCACTCGGTGACACGAGTCGAACGTGCGCCTCGGTGGGCATCAACCCGAACCTCGTCATCATGATTCTGGTGTTCACGGTGGCGTGTTCGTGGCTTGTGCTGAACCTGCGCCGCTCGGGAACGGGCCGTCGCTTCCTCTCGGTGCGTGCCAACGAGCGTGCTGCTGCTGCGGCGGGCGTGAACGTGCCCCGCACGAAGTTGCTCGGCTTCGGTATCTCGGCGGGCCTCGCCGGAATCGCCGGCTGCCTCATCGCCTTCCAGCAGGACAGCGTGGCCTCGGCAAACTTCCCGTACCAAGCACTCTTCCCGCTGCTGACCTTCGCCTATCTCGCAGGTATCACCAGCATCAACGGTGCACTGCTCGGATCTGCGGCCAGCGTCGGTCTGCTCGCCTTCTTCAACCGCTGGGCGTTCGAGAGCTCCAACATCGACCTCTACACGCCGATCGTGGGTGGTATCGCCACGGTGCTCACCGCAGTGATTCACCCCGAAGGTCAGGCCGTGTTCTTCCAGCCCATCATGCGGTATGCAGGAAGCTGGCTCGTGAAGGCCCGTGCCAAGGAATGGCTCAGCTTCGTGCGCCGCTACGTGCCCTGGATCATCGGTGGAGCCATCGTGGGTTACCTCTGGTGGCCGGCTCGTGTGGGCTCGTACCACAAGTTCTGGATGCCGCTCATCGGCGCTTGGCTCGGCACGACACTCGTGCGTCAGATCGTTCTCGGCATCGTCGGGAGCATCAAGAAGAAACGAGCAGGCGCTCCAACTGATATCGACACCAACACTCCGCAGGGGGCCCACGCATGAGCGGCTTGCTCGAAACCCATGGCCTGACCGTCACCTACGGCGGCCTGAACGCCAACGACAACGTCAACATCTCCGTCGCCGAGGGCAAGCTCACCGGGCTCATCGGCCCGAACGGCGCCGGTAAGACCACCTTCATCGACGCCATCACCGGGTTCACCGCCCCGTCGGCGGGCACGGTGAACTTCGACGGCAAGGAGATCAACAGCCTCACGCCTGATGCTCGGGCCAAGGTGGGTCTCACCCGCACGTTCCAGTCGCTCGAGCTCTTCGAGGACCTCACCGTGAGGGACAACCTGTTGGTCGCCGCCGAGGTTCCCCGCTGGTACTCGTTCGCCACCGACATCTTCCGGCCCGGCCGCAAGGTGAAAGCCATCGAGGATCAGGTCGACTGGGCGCTCGACATCATCGGGATCGGTGATCTCGCCGACAAGTTGCCGAGCGACCTGTCGCACGGTCAGCGCAAGTTGGTGAGCGTGTCCCGTGCGTTGGCAGCCAAACCCAAACTCGTGCTGCTCGACGAACCGGCCGCCGGTCTCGACACCGCAGAGTCCCAGGTGCTCGGTGCACACCTGCGCGAGTTCCTCACCAAGGGCATCACGGTGTTCCTCATCGACCACGACATGGGCCTCGTGCTCAACGTGTGTGACTACATCTACGTGCTCGACTTCGGTCGGATCATCGCCGAGGGCACTCCGGCCGAGGTGCGCAGCAACCCGGCAGTGATCTCGGCCTACCTCGGCGAGACCGCCGGTGAAGAACAGGCCCGATCGGGAAGTGCGGTCGGCCAAGCGACTCATGGAGGACAGCAGTGAGCACGGAGAACCTCGTCGAGATCCACGATCTCGCCGCCGGCTACGGCGGTGTGCCCGTCGTACGCGGACTCAACCTCAATGTGAAGCCCGGTGAGGTAGTGGCGCTGCTCGGACCGAACGGCGCCGGCAAGACCACCACACTGCTCACCATCTCGGGCATCCTCCGCCCACTCGGCGGAACGCTCGACGTACTCGGCGAGCCGGTACTCGGCGGCAAGGCCTACAAGGTCGCCCGTCGTGGACTCGCTCACGTGGCAGAGGACCGGTCGCTCTTCTTTGACCTCACCGTGAACGAGAACATCCGACTCGGCCTGTCGGGCAGGAGCGCCGAGCGCAAGCAGGCATTCGAACTGGCCATGGACATGTTCCCGGCACTTGCGCCGCTGCGCACGCGTCGGGCCGGTCTGCTGTCGGGTGGCGAGCAGCAGATGCTCGCCATGGCCCGTGCGCTCGTCTCCAAGCCCAAGATGCTGCTGGTCGACGAAATGAGCCTCGGTCTGGCGCCCATCATCGTGGAGCGTCTGCTCCCGATCGTGCGTCGAATCGCCGATGAGACCAATGCCGGCGTGCTCATCGTCGAGCAGCACGTGGGCATGGCCCTCGGCGTTGCAGATCGGGCCTATGTGCTCAACCACGGCCAGTTGGTGATGGAGGGCACTGCGACAGATCTGCTCGCTCGTCGTGACCTGCTCGAGAAGAGCTATCTGGGAGACGGCTCGCACTGAGTCCGACGGTCCAGACACTGGTCTGGCCGACATTCCGCCATGACCGACTGGCTCGTCTTCCTCCTCATCGGCACTGGCAGTGGCGCGGTGTATTCCGCCATTGCCATGGGCACGATCCTCACGTACCGCGGGTCGGGCGTAGTGAACTTCGCTCAAGGAGCGATGGCCACCTACCCCGCCCTGTTGTACGTGGAGTTGCGGGACAAGGGCGATCTGGTGCTGCCGGTGCTGCCATGGCACCACCGGATCAGTCTCGGGGAATCGCTGTCGTTCTGGCCGGCGTTCCTCATCACGATGATCATTGCGGCGATCATGGGGTATCTCATCGACCTGTTGATCTTCCGACACCTCGCCAACGCCACACATGTGACGAAGGTGATTGCGTCGGTGGGCCTGAACATCGCACTGTTCGGACTGTCGTTCCTGCAGTTCGGCCTGGCGAGTCGTAACGCCGATCCGATCCTGCCGAGCGGCACCATCAAGATCGACGAGTACGCGCTGCCGTACGACCGCTTCTGGTTCGTGGGTATGGCCATCGCGGTGGGTCTCGTGCTGTGGGCGGTGTTCCGGTTCACGCGGTTCGGCCTGGCTACCCGGGCATCTGCCGAGAACCAGAAGGGCGCCGAACTCATGGGGCTCTCGCCCCGGTTCCTGTCATCGGCGAACTGGATCCTGGCTGCAGTGGTGGCGGCCGCCGCCGGTGTGCTGGCGGCACCCGTACGCGGTGTGACGCTCACCGGCTTCGGCTCGTATCTGGCGTTCGGTCTCGCTGCAGCCCTGGCTGCACGACTCCGTTCGTTCTCCATCGCCACCATTGCGGGCGTGGGCCTCGGCATGTTCGAGGCGCTCTCGGTGCACCTCAAGGCCACCGGCAAGGTGCCGTCGTTCCTGCAGGGCGGTTTCGAGACCGCCGTGCCGTTCGTGGTGATCGTGGGCGTGCTGATCCTGTTCGGCACCAACCTGCCTACCCGCGGTGTGATGCTCGACGACAAGAACCCGCTGTCGCCCCAGCCGAGGTTCAACCCCTACATCCTCGTTCCCAGTTTTGCCGTTGCCATCTGGGTACTCGGTTTCGGGCGGTCGGGTCTGCGCCTCGCGCTCATCCAGAGCCTCATCGTGGCCGTGCTCACCTTGTCGCTGGTGCTGATGGCTGGGTTCATCGGTCAGGTGACGTTGGCCGAGATGACCTTTGCAGGCATCGGCGCGTTCATGCTGGCTCGCTTCACCGATCGCGCCGGTTGGCCCTTCCCGTTCAGCCCACTGATGGCCATTGCGCTCAGCACTGTGATCGGCACGCTCATCAGCATCCCTGCAGTGCGAATCCGAGGTTTGCAGTTCGCCATCGTGACGTTCTCGGGTGCTATCGCGCTCGAGCAGGTGTTGTTCCGCAACCCGAAGTTCACCGGCGTAGGTGGTGCTGCCAAGGTGCCGGCCCCCGACATCTTCGGGAAGGCCTTCGGCATCGGTTCGGGCACGCCCGGCGGCGAGAACGTGTATCCGTACAAACCATTCGGGTTCTTCGTACTCATCGTTGCCGTACTGGCTGGTCTGCTCGTGGCGAACATCCGCCGCACCAATGTGGGTCGTCGCATGCTGGCCGTGCGCGCGAACGAACGCGCCGCAGCCGCATCAGGCATCCATGTGCCTCGTACCAAACTGCTCGGTGCAGCACTGGGCTCGTTCGTGGCATCCACCGCCGGAGCGCTGTGGGGCTACAGCTACCAGACCTTTGACGCAACCAGCTTCCCGGCGCAGGCCGCGCTTGCGATCATCGCGTTCGCATACATCGGCGGAATCGCGATGGTGAGCGGCGCGTTCATCGCAGGGCTGCTCACCTCATCGGGCTTCATCTTCACGTTGCTGTCCAACTCGGGCGGAGCGCCTCCTAGGTGGCAGACCTTTGCTGCGGGTGTGGGAATGATCGTCGTGGCGATCAAGTACCCGGGTGGTATTGCATCGGCGATGCCGGCGATCCGGCACCGCTGGGAGCGAATGCGCCAACGCGCATGAGCGGTTGGCTGCTGTACGCGATCCTGGGCACCGGCTCGGGCGCGCTCTACGCAGCCGTTGCGTTGAGCATGGTGCTCACCTACCGCGGGTCGGGCGTGGTGAACTTCGCGCAGGTCGCCATGGTGACGTACCCGGCGTTCGAGTACGTGAGCCTGCGCGAGCGGGGCGAACTGGTCCTGCCGTTCATACCGTGGCGACAGCCCATCAAGATCGCCGATTCGATGTCGTTCTGGCCGGCCTTCCTGGGCGCGCTCGTAGTGGCCGCGCTGCTGGGCTACCTCATCGAACTCCTGGTGTTCCGCAGCCTCCGAGATGCCGATCAGGTCACCAAGGTGATCGCCTCTATCGGCGTGAGCACCGCTATCCGGGGCCTCATCACGGTGCAATACGCAACCGGCCGCGGGATCGCCGGGTCCAACAACGTGAAGAAGATCCTTCCGGACAACACCGTGCGCATCTTCGATGTCGCCGTTTCCGTGGACCGCTTCTGGCTCGTGGGGATCGTGGGTGTGATCGGTATCGGCCTCTGGGCGGTGTACCGCTGGACACGCTTCGGCCTCGCTACCCGTGCAGCAGCACAGAGTCTCCACGGAGCGCAGTTGATCGGCATATCGCCCCTGCGTCTCAGTTCGCTCAACTGGGTGCTCGCCGGTCTGGTGTGCGGAGCGGTCGGAGTGCTCGCCGCTCCGATCGGCGGTGTGTCCCTGAACGGGTTCACCGTGTTTCTCGCCTACGCGCTCGCTGCGGCCATGGCAGCGGGCCTCAAGTCGTTCTCGGTGGCCACAGTGGTGGGCATCGGACTCGGTGCCTTCGAGTCGATGTCGGTTCGGGTGAAGGGCCAGAGTTGGATGCCCTCGATCCTCAAGGGTGGTTTCGAGACTGCATTGCCCTTCATCGTGATCGTGCTTGCGCTCGTGATCCGCGGTACCACCCTGCCCCGGCGCGGTGTGGAACTCGAGACCCGTCTGTCGCCCGCGCCCCGACCCCGCTTCAATCCGTGGGTGATCGTGCCCGTACTGGCACTCACGGTTGCCGTACTGGGCTTCGGCTCGTCCAAGTGGCGGCTTGCATTCACCGAGACGATCGTCGTGGCCGTGCTGTCGCTGTCGCTGGTGCTGATGGCGGGTTTCGTCGGGCAGGTAACGCTTGCGCACTTCACCTTCGCCGGTATTGCGGCCTATGGCACGGCGCGTCTGGCCGAGGCTGGGCATCTCGGTTTTCCGTGGAGTCCGTTGCTCGCCATTGCCATCACGACCGTGGTTGGCGCGGTACTCAGTTACCCCGCAGTGCGAATACGCGGCGCACAACTCGTGATCATCACGTACTCGGGCGCGATCGCACTCGAATCGGTGGTGTTCAGGAACCCCACCTTCACCGGCGTGGGAACCGTGGTCAACACGCCACCACCGAAGTTGTTCGGCTGGGGGTTCGGGCCGACCTCGGGTGAATACCCGTACAAGGCATTCGGGTTCTTCGCCCTCTTGGTGGCCGTGCTCTGCACGCTGGCCGTGGTGAACCTGCGCAAGGGGGCGTCGGGTCGACGAATGCTCGCCGTTCGATCCAACGAACGTGCTGCCGCAGCAGCAGGTGTGCACGTCCCACGCACCAAGTTGCTCGGCGCCACCATCGGGAGTTGCATCGCCGGATTTGCCGGGATGCTCTGGGCGTACAAGCTCATCCAGTTCAACAGCGACGTCTTCGTTGCCTCGAAGGCCACCGACTTCATCTCGGTGGTGTTCGTGGGTGGTATCGCCATGGTCAGCGGCGCCTATTTCGCCGGCACGATCGCCGCCGGCGGCGTACTGCTCACTCTCATCGGGAACGGTCAGGGACCGGCAAAGTGGCAACTGCTCGTCACGGGTGTGGGCATGATCCTCGTGACCGTGCGATTCGCGGGTGGGCTTGCAGCCTTCGGCCCGTGGTTGCGCCGCCGTTGGGAGCTGTGGCGCGCTACTTGAGGAACTTGCTCGTGGTGTTGTCGGCGAGGATGCGTCCGCCCGTCTGGCACGTGGGGCAGTAGTTCACCGTGTAGTCGGAGTACTCGACGGATCGGATCGTGTCAGCGCACACCGGGCAGGCCTCGCCGGTGCGTGCATGCACAGCCGAGAAGCGATCGCTCGAGTTCACCATCTCGTTGTTGAGCCGTTCGTGCTCGAGCGACACAGTGCAGCAGTGAACGATCGCGGCGTGTACCCGGGCGACGGCCTCGGTGTCGAGCTTTGCCGTATTGGCGAACGGCGAGAGTCGTGCGCTGTGGCAGACCTCGTTCGCCAGCCGTCGACCGAGCCCTGCCACCATGTGTTGGTCACGGAGAAAGTTGTGCAGCCTCATCGGGTACATCACAAATGCGGCAGCGAGGTCTTGTTCGGTCAGTTCGAGCGCATCGGGTCCGAGCGAGGTCAATGGAGCGGTGCGGTCGAGTCGATCGGTGTACGCGCACCACACCCCCGCACGACGTTCGGTTCCCGGCTCGGTGAGCACCATCTCGCTTCCGTCGTCGAAGCGCCATCTCGCACGAACGCCGCGCTTGCTGGTGGAAGGACGGGGATCCGGAATCAACCGCCCTCCCTGCATGAGGTGCACCACGAAGGTGATCTCACCGAACTGGACGAGCAGGTACTTGCCGCGACGCGACACCGTCGTGAGTGTGCGGCCCGTTGCCGCAGCAACGGGCGGGTCCACCGTCTTGAGCACCGTGAAGTTGAGCGGGATGAACTCCTGCAGCACACGACCGGACACGTGTCGAGAAAGTCGCTCGGCGTGAGCCTGCAGTTCGGGGAGTTCGGGCACGCTGCAGCCCGTCACTCGTAGGTGGTGCGGGTCCGTACGTCGTCGAAGATCGCATTGAGTGCGGCGAAGACGTCTCGGCTCGCCATGAGTTTCTCCGGGTCACCGGAGAAACGGAGGCGACCGTCGAAGAGAGCGGCTTCGAGGTTGGTGGTGCCGAGGGCGATGCCGACCGCAGTGTCCCAATCCTGTTCCATGCGCACGTCCTCGGAGTCCGCCGGGCCCGCGCCGAACCGTGCGACGCCGTCGGCGACGACGAGGTGATACGAGACGTCACCGTCGGGGGTTCCGGTCACCACTTGGGTGACACCGATGTTCTGGTCTGCTGCAGCACGGCGCATGGCGTCACTGGCTGCCACCGCGAGGTTCAGGGCATCGATCCATTCGAGGCTGAGGTATCGCACAGGCCCCTATCTTGCCGTGTCGGGTACCCTCGGACGCTATGCGAGACCTGGGTCGGGGGATGAAAGTGTTCGACGCAGCCCCGGTGCGGGGTCGTTGGCGGGCGATGGAATCACCCGATGATGTGCTCGAACTCATGGACACCGGCGCCGAGGGCATCATTGCGCTGGTGCGTGATGCCGGTGCAACGTTTCTCGCCCCGATCTACCACGAGCTGGCCGGGGTGGTGTGCACGGGTGGCACGCCGCGCAGCCACATCGGCATCGTGAGCCGGGAGTTCCAGGTGCCCTGCGTCATGGCGTGCCAGTTCGCCGCCGACGAACCCACCGATGGCGACGAGGTCGAACTCGATTGCTCGGGTGGCGAGGGGATTGTCCGTGGCTGAGCAACGATCCGAGCCGGAACGCCGGGCGCTGACGAACGAGCGGATCGGGTACATGGCGCCGATCTCGAGGCAACTCACCGAGGAGCGCACGTCGCTCGAGTCGAAGATCATCCCGGTGTCGGCCTACGTGGTGGCGGCGTGTGTGGAGTCGTTCCTCCGGTACCCCGAGATGATGCGCGAGATCGAGCAGGCGATGTCGGCCGAGGAGATCGGGCGCCGCGCGAGACGACCGGGTTGCCGCGTGAACACGGTGTACCTGTGGTCGATCGCCAACTTCTTCCTCATCGGCCGCAAGGTCTGGGAACAGTTCGATCCGGTACGTGCCAACGAACTCGACGGTGTGCACATGGTGATGGACTTCTGGGAGCGCGCCGCTCGGGCCTTCCGCGCGGATGGAACCCGTCAAGCCGCCGACACCGGGACCGTCACGCCGTACGACGACGCCAGCGTGAGTGCACTGCTCGCCGGCGTGGTCGACGTGGATGACGACCTGCGTCGACGCATCCGATCGTTCAATGCCACGCTCGTGGCGTATCTGTTCCTCCTCTATTTCGACACCCGCGTGGGGCACGGCGACACCGGCCCGTACACACTCCCCGATGGCCGCGTGTTGTTGGTGCGTGACTTCTACGACATGGCCGAGAGCGACTTCTGGTGGAGCGATGTGGCCAAAGATGTTCCGTACCGGAACCTCACGGCGGCATTCGTGCTCGACGGCGTGCGCATCGATCGCATCACCGACTTCGGTACGAGTTACACCACGCCCGAGGATTTCCTCGACCACCTCACGGGCTTCGCGCTCTACACCACCGACGACATGGCACCCGGCGAACTGCGCCCGGTGTCGCTCGACGAGATGGAACCCATGGTGGCCGCCGTTCGACAGGCCCAGCGCGCTCACTACCGGCGCATCACGTCGATGACCCGTGACGAGAAGATTCGTTGCGGTGCCTACGTGTACTTCTCGTTCTTGCGACCGTTCGCTCTCGAAGCCGGAGTCGCCGATCGACTCGACTGGACCGTACCGCGCGACATGCCAGCGCCGATCTACGAGTTCGTCTCGGCACTCGAGGGCGACAACGCCGGTCCGGCCGATGACGGGCCGTACTACTCGTTGCTCCCGTGATCGCTCTGCTGCAGGGTCGAACATGACCTGGACCCCGGCCGATGAGCAACGCCACCCGGCGGCGCCTGTAGAGGCGTGGTGGTTCTGGGGCTGGGACACGAGCGGATCGTGTGGGTTCTATGTGGGCCTCGAGATCACCGGACGCCGCTTCGATTACTGGGCAGGACTGGTCCGCGCCGGTGAGCCATACCTGCACATCGTTGAACTCGATGGAACCGGTCTGCGAGCGGGTCTCGAGATCAAGCCTGCGCAGATGTGGGCCGGACACGAGTGCGATGAACCGTTCCGCCAGTGGTCGTTGGGCAACGAGGCACACGGTGTGCTGCTCGATGATCCGGCCGAGGCCCTCGGACGCGCCTACGGCGATCTGGTTCCGGTCACCTTCGACGTGGAGTGGTACGGGAGCGGTGATCCGTCACCGGTGAGCGGCGGCTATGCGCAGTCCGGAGAGGTGGACGTCGACATCGAATTGCTCGAGGGACACGTGCGCGTCGTGGGTGTGGGGCACCGAGTGCACGTGTGGGGCCAACCATGGCTACCGACGGCGCCCACGACGCCGACGGGATGGGGTCTACGTGCTCCATACCGCCGGCGCGACGGCACCGGTGTGGAGCAGGTGCTCACCGCAGACGGCTGGCATGCATGGGTGAGACAGGCCGCATGACCGACAATGGATGCCGTGCCCTACGAGCGTGACATCCTCGACGACTTCGATCCACGCCGTGGTCCGTCGTATCCGAAGGTGGTTGCGCATCTGGGCATGGTGGTGGAGGACCGCAGCAGTGGGTTCTGCGGTGACATCGTGCGCATCAACTTCGCTGCGGTCACCCTGCGCGACCGTCATGGGCACCTGCGCCATTTCACCTGGAAGGTGGGTGGCTTTCTCGTGGAGGGCAAGCCCGTCACGCTCGTACGCGAGAGCGGGGAACCGTCCGACGGGGGTGCGCCGCAGCGGCATTTCACGGCTTCGGGCTCGGTGGCCCCGGATCACCCGCTTCCGGCTCGCGTCGCACGCGCGAGCCGGATCTGGGTGGAGGGTGTGCACGACGCCGAACTCGTCGAGCACGTGTGGGGAGACGATCTCCGAGAACTCGGCATCGTGGTGGAGCCCATGCATGGCATCGACGGACTCGTCGCTGCCGTCGACGACTTCGGGCCGGGTCCCGATCGACGCCTCGGCATCCTCGTGGACCATTTGGTTCCCGGGTCCAAGGAGCAGCGTCTGGCGGCGCAGGTGACCAACCCGCACGTGCTGGTGACCGGGCACCCGTTCGTGGATGTGTGGGCCGGTATCCGCCCGCACGTCGTGGGACTCGAGCACTGGCCAGAGATTCCACGGGGTACCCCGTGGAAGGAGGGCATTGCTCGGGCCCTCGGAACCGAGAGCGCTGGGCTCTGGCCGAAGCTGCGCAACCGTGTACGGACCTACGCAGACCTCGAGCCTGAACTGGTGGGCGCCGTCGAGCGCCTCATCGATTTCTTGGCCTGATCAGACCTTGGCGGTGATTGACGCGCTCTTGCGGTTCGAGAACAGCACCGAACCGATCAGCACCACGAGGGCCACTGCTGCCACGGCGTAGCGGGGGCCGTCGTCGTCCTGCCACTTGATGACAGCGGGCAGGATCAGCAGCGACACCAGGTTCATCACCTTGATGAGCGGGTTGAGTGCCGGGCCTGCGGTGTCCTTGAACGGGTCGCCCACGGTGTCGCCGATGACGGCGGCCTTGTGCGCATCGGATCCCTTGCCACCGTGGTGGCCGTCCTCGATGTACTTCTTCGCGTTGTCCCACGCACCACCCGCATTGCTCAGGTAGTTCGCCATGAGCTGGCCCACGAGGATGACGGCGGCGAGGAATGCGGCGAGCGCCTTCCAGTCGATACCGAAGCCCACCACCACGGGAGTGAGCACGGCAAGCAGTGCCGGTGTGGCGAGTTCGCGGAGCGAGGCGGCGGTGCAGATGTCGATGACGGGGCCGTAGTCGGGCTCCTTCTCGCCCTTCATGATCTTGCCGTCACGGAACTGATTGCGGACCTCTTGCACCACCACGCCGGCGGTGCGACCCACGGCGCGGATGGCAAGTGCCGAGAAGAGGAACGGCACTGCGCCACCGATGAGCAGACCGATGAAGATCTTCGGGTCGGCGACGTTGATCTGTACGGCGAGTTCGTCGAAGATGCCACGCGGCAGCCGCTCGAGTTCGCGGATGCGATCCTCGCTGAGCAGTTCCTTCGCTGCGGTCTCGATGAGGCTGGCGAAGATGGCGACTGCGGCGATGACTGCCGAGCCGATGGCGAAGCCCTTGGTGACGGCCTTGGTGGTGTTACCGACAGCGTCGAGGCTCACCATGATGCGCTCGGGCTCGCCGTGGAACTCGCCCGACATCT
>JAFMJD010000207.1 GCA_017853685.1 Actinomycetota bacterium
GGGTGAGATGGCTACCTTCGACGGGGCGGGCATCAGCGACAAGGGCTGACGTGTCCGCTCGGTACCGTCACGGCCGAAGCAGGCGCTTCTTCAGCTTTCCGTGGGCCTCTCGGGGCAATTCGTCCACGAAAGCGATCGAGGATGGCACCTTGAACCGTGCGAGACGCTGTGCGCAGAAGGTCATCAGTTCCTCTGCGGTGGTGGCTGTTCCCGGCTCCTGTTGCACTACTGCGTGCACTCGTTGGCCGAGTCGTTCATCGCTCACGCCGATCACTGCAACATCGCGAACCGCAGGGTGTTCCGACAGCACGGACTCGACCTCCGCCGAGTACACGTTGGTCCCGCCGACGAGGATCAGGTCATCGCGGCGATCGACGAGGTACACGAATCCATCGGCATCTACATATCCGAAATCGCCCACGGTGTAGAACCCTCCATCGATACGCGATCCAGCGGTTTTGGCCTGATCCCCGAAGTACTCGGGTGGTCCGTCGGGTCGGCGGAAGTAGATGGTGCCCTCGTGACCGACCGCAGCTTCGTTCCCGTTCTCGTCGACGACTTTGATCTCCACGCCGGCCACGGGTCGCCCGACCGTCCCGGGCCGCGCGAGCCAATCCTCGCTGGTGCACACCACCGGCCCCGCCCCATCGCTCGAGCCGTAGTACTCGGTGATGATCGGACCCCACCAGTCGATGAGCTCACGCTTCGCCCAGGGTGGACACGGCGCGGCAGTGTGGATGGCGAACCGCAGGCTGGATGTGTCGAAGCGAGCGCGGTCGTCATGAGACAACTTCGCCAGTCGCACCATCTGAGCGGGAACGAGTGGGAGCGTGGTCACCGAATACCGAGCGACATCGGCCAGCAATGCACGTTCGTCGAAGCGCTGGCGGAGCACCACACTGATTGCCGAGCACAGCAGGGTGCTGAGGCTGCTGAGCCCCCATGCGTGGTAGAGCGGTGTGGTGACAAGCCCGCGGCCGTCGGCCGGAAAGCCGAGCCGTGCGCCCCAGCCGCGCAGGCCGGCGATGGTGGTGGGCACGTCGTGTCGCGCCGCTCGCCACACACCCTTGGAGCGACCCGTGGTGCCACCGGTGTAGATGAGCGGATGCCCGGCCAGGCGTTCGGCGGGCAGAGGAACTGCAGCGCGCGCACGGACATCGGAGCGAAATGCATCGTCGATCAACACCGTGGGCGGAATGGCGATGCCTTCGAGGTGTGCGTTCAGTGCTGGGTCGACGAAGAGCACGCTTGCACCACTGTCGGCGAGCAGATATTCGATCTCGGGCGGCGCGAGGTGCCAGTTCACCGGAACGAGTCGGGTGCCGAATGCAAGGCTCGCGAATGCGATGGCAACGAAGTCGACGCTGTTGTGTGCCAGCAGTGCGACACGTTCCTCGGGCTCCAGTCCGAGCTCGCCGAGGCGTGCAGCCACGCCCCGGATGCGGTCCTCGAGGTCCTGCCACGTGATCTCGCCATCGTCGGTGATGAGCGCAGTCGCGTCTGGGCTGGCACCGATGAACAGCGGTTCGAGTTTCATGACGCGACGATGACGGCGCCGCGCGCGCCGGACACGACGCTGAGCGAGACGGCGTCGCCCACTGCTGGAACAGCACGATCCGGTGCGAGTCGACACATGATGCGAGCGCCTTCGGCGTCGACGATCAGCAACGTGAACGGGGTCTCGGCCTGGTACTCCGGATGACTGTGTTCGTGCACGGTGGTACTGGCCACCACGGTGCCCGTACTGACCGTTTCCCAGTCCGGGGTCTCGTTGCCGTGACCGAGTCGAATGCCTCGTGGGTAGAACACGAGTTGTCCGTCGGGCCATCGTTGGGCTGCGAGCCGACCCTGCCGAAGCTCGGCGACTGCGTGATCGATGGCTGCGCGGTAGGTGCCGGTCATGGTCATCCCCCCACCAGTACGAGCGCTGCGTTCGTGCTCATCTCACCGCCGGTGCCCGAGACGAAGCAGATGTCGTGCGATGTTGCCTGAACGGCACCAGCCCGTCCGGCCACCTGTCGTGTGGCCGCAGTGACGAGCGACATGCCCGCGGACACGCCGGTATGACCGCACCCGAGTTGTCCACCGTGCGGATTCACCGCTACGCCCGAATCGCCGACCATGACCGAGCTGACGCTGTTGGCCGATGTGATGCCGGCCTCGCACAGTCCCCGGGGAATGAGGTAGGTGAATGCGTCGTAGATCATGGCGAGTTGGGTCTGTGTGGGCCGGAGTCCCGCCATCGCGAAGGCACGTGCCGCCGCATCGACTCCGCCGCTCGCAGCGAGTCTCGGCATGTTGGTGATGCTGCGGTGCGTGTGCCGCTCACCCATTCCCGCGATGAGTACAGGTCGTCGGTCCAGCCGTCGTGCGCGGCGTTCGCTGGTGACGATGACGGCCGATGCGCCACCGCTGCTCACTGCGGAGTCGAGGCGCCGGAGTGGCGCCGCCGTGATGGGTGAGCGCGCGTACTCGTCCATGGTGGGTACGGCGTCCCGGTGGTGCAGTGCCGACGAGTTCGACCGTGCAGCTGAGCGAGCACGCGCCAGCAGCCCGTAGGTGTGGTGCTCGTCGAGGTTGCACTGCTGCGCAGTGACCGACGCCAGCATGCCGTAGGCGAAAATGCCACCGGTTGCGCCGTGCGGGACGTCGAAGATCCCTTGGGGTGTCGCCTCTTTGTAGCCCGGTGCAACGGTGGACGGTCCCAGTGGTGCACCAGCGCGCGCAACGCCCTTGGTGGCTGCGGTGAGTACGAGCACCGTCTCGCACAGCCCGGCCTCGATCGCGGTGGCGGCACGGATGACCGATGCGACGCCGGTGCAACCGCCGAGATCGACGTGTTGCAGAAAACTGGGTTGCACCATGAGGTACTCGGCGAGCACGGAGGCCGCCATGAACGGGGCTTCGATCATCGACGAGGTGACCAGTCCGTCGATCTCTCCGGCCTCGATCCCGCTGTCGGTGAGCACCGCGTCGGCGACCTGTGCCATCAAGTCGAAGGTCGTCGTGTCGCCGGTGTCGAGCGACGGAACGAGATCAGCGGAACCCGCAAGCGCAACGGTCATGCTCACCCCCCGGTCCGACCGCCAAGTAATTCGT
>JAFMJD010000078.1 GCA_017853685.1 Actinomycetota bacterium
GGTGGCGGTCCGGTGCCGACACCGTGGTGCGGGCGGAGGGACTTGAACCCTCACTCCGGAGAACAGGAACCTAAATCCTGCGCGTCTGCCATTCCGCCACGCCCGCAGCGGTCCATCGAGCGTACCCAGTCGGGCGTGCCGGCTTGGGTGGCCTGCACTACGTTGCTCGCATGATTCGTGCAGTCGTCATCTATCCCCGCAGCGCCGGAACCAAGTTCGATGCCAACTACTGGCTCACCGTGCACATGCCGCTCGTGGGCGCAAAGATCCCCGGCGTGCGGTGGGAGGCCGATCTCGGTGGTCCCGATCAGCCGCATCATGCGGTGGCACACCTGATCTTCCCGAGTCTCGAGGCCTTCGCTGCAGCGGCGTCGAGTGCGGAGTTCGCCGAGGTGGGCGCCGACATGGCCAACTACACCGACATCACGCCGGTCATGTACATCAGTGAGATCGCCGCCACGTCGTGAGTACCGCAGCGTCGCCCGGTCCAGCTCGGTTCACCGGGTTCCCCGTCGATGCATTCGCGTTCTACGAGGCACTCGTCGCTGACAACTCGAAGGTGTTCTGGCAGGCGAACAAGGCGAGGTACCACGAATCGGTGCGTGCCCCGATGGAGGCGTTCCTCGCACTGGTCGATGACGAGTTCGGGCCGTTCCACATCTTTCGGCCGTACGTCGATGTCCGCTTCTCGAAGAACAAGGCACCCTACAAGACCCACATCGGGGCATACGGCGAGTCCGAAGGCGGTGCAGGCTTCTATGTGCAGTTGAGCGCAGCAGGTCTGCTGGTTGCGGCGGGCTACTACGCAATGGCGAGCGATCAACTGGAACGCTTCCGTCGTGCAGTGGACGACGACGCTCGGGGTGCCGAGGTGCAGTCGCTGGTGCGTTCGGCCGAGAAGGCCGGGTACTCGATGGGTGCAATCGGCGAGTTGAAGACGGCACCGCGTGGCTATCCCAAGGACCATCCCCGTATTGCATTGCTGCGCCGCAAGGGACTCATGGGTTCGCGCACGTGGGAGCCAGCGGCGTGGATGCATACGGCCCGGGCGCGCGAACGGGTGGTGGGGGTGTGGCGCGGACTCGCAGACCTGAACGCGTGGCTCGACACGCATGTCGGTCCGTCCACCCTGCCGCCCGACGACGTCGCAGGGTTCTGAACGCGCGCACAGGGGCTCAGGTGGAGCGAGCCGCGCGTACGCGCATCACGTAGGTACAGCACCGGCTGCCCTGGAGCAGGTGTTCGGTGCGCTCGACCTCCACGGTGTCGCCGAGCGCGTTGCGGAACAGGTCCAACTCGCTCGCGCACAGCGCAGGGCATGCGCGTGCGGCGTCGCTCACCGGGCAATGGTGTTCCACCAGCACCCACTCGTCGCCGTTCGCGCCCGGTCGCACCTCGGCGTCGTATCCCTCGTCGGATCGCAGGTGGGCGAGGCGTTCCACGGTCGATGCGAGTGAGGCGGGCGCTCCCGACGACGATGCATCGAACACCGCTCGGTAGTCCATCAGCTGTCGTTCGGCTCGCGCTGCGAGCACCGCCTCGGTGCCGGCATCACCGAACGCCGAATGCAGTGCCTCGAGCAGTTCGACGGTGAAGTCACGATGTCGGTCGGGAAAGAACGCATCAGCAGCGTCGGTCAACGACCACTGCGTGGGAGGGCGGCCCCGACCGCCGGACGGCCCGGGGTGTCGCTCCACGAAACCGAGCGATTCGAGGCCCTCGAGATGCTGTCGCACGGCGGTGTCGGTGAGTGCGAACGCATCGGCGAGCGCGGGGGTGGTGGCCGAACGCACGTGCTTCAGATGCTCGATGAGCCGTCGCTTGGCGATCGATACCGCCTCGTGCTCCCGGTCCGGGTTCGCAGGGCGGGGTCGGCCGGGCACGATCGGATCTTATTTCCGAAGTCTCTGCTTCTCAATCAAATTACAACGGTGAAATACTTCCACAACGCGAAGGGTGTCGATACTACTACACAGAGTGTTAAGCGTTCAGAAGAATCGTGGAGGAACGATGAAGCGGACATGGATGATTGCAGCGGCCGCAGCGGCCGTGACAACGGTGGGTTTTGCGGGAACGGCACAGGCCGACCCGGCGCCCACGGCGACCTACACCGCCGAGATCGGAACGGCCCGAGTGGTCGAGGGCTCCACCGGCTGGGTGGAACTGCCCGTGACCCTGAGCGAACCCGCGCCCGAGGGTGGGCTCTGCTTCGACGTGACCGTGGGAGCCGACGGCGACTCTGCCCGGCTGAACCAGGACTATCTGGACTTCGTGGCCTCGGTGGTGCGTATCCGCGGCGGCGCCACGTCGGCCGTGGTCGCCATCCCGATCCTCGATGACCTCGAGCCCGAATTCGACAAGGTGCTCACGGTGAGCCTGCTGCCCGCCTCCTGCGCCGGGCTCGGCGAGCCGGCGGTCGCCGTCGAGGTGGTCAAGTCCGGTGGACTGGTGCTCGTGGACAACGACGACCTGCCCATGACGGGAACCTCGACCGACATGGTGTGGTTCGCGGTGGCGCTGGCCGGCATCGGAGCCGGTCTCGTGGTGGCGGCCCGTGCCCGTCGCACCCGCACCGTCTGATTGTTCTTGCTGAACAAACTGTCAACGGCACCGCGCTGCTGGCAACATGTGAAGCAATGACTGCTTTGACCCTCGACCCTGCCGCGCTCGCCGGCC
The DNA here is from genome assembly GCA_017853685.1 of Actinomycetota bacterium. GTDB lineage: Bacteria > Actinomycetota > Acidimicrobiia > Acidimicrobiales > Ilumatobacteraceae > WLJO01. The sequence continues at coordinate 2,677 of JAFMJD010000078.1, forward strand.
AACTCGGACTCGCCGACACCGTCGTCGATCCGGCGAGCCGGGCGCGTTCGGTGGCCCGGTTCCGTGAGCAGGGCATCGTCCTGCCCACGTTCGGACAGCTTGCCGATCCCTCCACGATCCCGGCTGGCGCCGTTGGCGGTGCCGACAAGAACGCTCCGCATCCGGGGAACCTGTTTCGGGTGCATTGGTACAACAACCTGGCCGGCGACCGGGTGCCGGTTCCGGACCACGTGGTGCTCCCGCCCGCGCTCACCGGCATCGAGAGCCCCATCATCGTGGTGTTCGGCGACCGTTTCCCGATGATCACTGCGCACAAGGTGCTCGCTGCGTTCTCGTGTCTCGCACCGCGGGTGATTACCGGCCAGTTCGACCCCACCCGGCACCGCGCGGTGTGGCCGAGCACCGGGAACTACGCGCGTGGTGGCATCGCCATCAGCCGCATCATGGCGAGCCGCGGTGTGGCGATTCTTCCGGCAGGCATGAGCAAGGAGCGCTTCGACTGGCTCGACCAGTGGTGTGCCAACCCCGCCGAGGACGTCATCAAGACCGTCGGCACCGAGTCGAACGTCAAGGAGATCTACGACGCCTGCAACGAGTTGGCGCTGGATCCGGGCAACTTCATCCTCAACCAGTTCTGCGAGTTCGCGAACCACCTCGGGCACTACGAGATCACCGGACGTGCTTTCGCCCACGTGTTCGAACATGTTCGGGCCACCAGTGGAAAGCCCGAACTGCGCCTCGCGGCCTTCACCTCGGCCACCGGATCAGCCGGCACCATCGCAGCGGGCGATCGCCTCAAGGACATGTTCGGCACCAAGATCGTTGCGGTCGAGGCGCTCGAGTGCCCCACGATGCTCGAGAACGGTTTCGGCGAGCACAACATCCAGGGCATCGGCGACAAGCACATTCCGCTCATCCACAACGTGATGAACACCGATGTGATCTGCGCCGTGAGCGACCATGCCACCGACGAACTGGGCACGATGTTCACCAGCGAAGCCGGGCGTCGATTCCTCGCAGCGCGGGGCGTGCCCGACTCGGTGATCGCCACGTTGGACCACTTCGGACTCTCGGCCATCTGCAACGTGATGGCGGCCATCAAGACCGCACGCCTGCTCGGACTCGGCCCCGACGACGCGATTCTTACGGTCGCCACCGATGGTGCGGCGCTGTACCCCAGCGAGTACGCAAAGACGCTGCAGCAACGCTTCGGTGGTTCCTTCGGCGATGCCGATGCGGCAGCGGTGTATGCCCGTCACGTGATGTCGGCCGATACTGCCGACATGATCGAGTGCACGCACCGTGATCGCAGCCGTGTGTTCAACCTCGGGTACTACACCTGGGTCGAGCAGCAGGGCACTCAGTTCGAGGTCTTCGAGGCGCGTCGCTCACAGGAGTTCTGGCGCGGTCTGCGCCGATACCTCGGCGTGTGGGACGACATGATCCGCGAGTTCAACGCGGAAGTCGCTGCCAAGTCGTGAGCGTCGGCTCATGAGCGGTCATTCGTGAGCCCCGTATGAATCCGCCCGTGCTTCCGCCGGTGGTTACGGGCCTTCGCTGCGCCGTCTGTGGTGAGCGGGTTCCGATCTCCCAGCCATTCTCGTGGACCTGCCCGGGGTCGTCGGCGTCGTCGCCCCACTTGCTGCGTTTCGAGCGCAATCTCGCGCCGCTGCGGGCCGTGGACGATGCGAATCCATTCGTGTCGTTCCGTCGCTATCTCGCGTGGGATGCGTTCGCGGCGGCGTGCGGGCTGAGTGTCGACGAGCGCATCGACCTCATTCGCTCGTTGGATGCAGCGGTGGAATCGGTCGACGGCAGTGGATTCCGCTGGACACCACTGCAGCGTTCCGGTGCCCTCTCCGATGCGCTGGGCTTCAGCGAGCACGGTGGTGTCTGGGTGAAAGACGACACCCGCAATGTTGCGGGCAGCCACAAGGCGCGTCACCTCATGTCGATCGCGCTGCACCTGTTGGTGGCCGAGCGGCAGGGAATGGTGTCGTGGGCCCACGAGTCGGGCCGTTCGCCGCTCGCCATTGCATCGTGCGGCAACGCAGCGCTTGCGGCATCGACACTGGCGGCGGCCATGTGCTGGCCCATCTCGGTGTTCGTCCCCGAGCGCGCCGACGGCGCGGTGGTGGATCGCTTGCACCAACTGGGTGCCACCGTGGTCCGCTGCCCGAGGCGTGCAGAGGATCCGCCGGGCGATCCGTGTGTGCATCGGTTCCGTGAGGCGGTCGGTGCAGGAGCGATCCCGTTCGCCGTGCAGGGTCCCGAGAATGCGTGGTGTCACGACGGCGGGCGCACGATCGGTTGGGAACTCGCCATCCAGTACGAACTCGCGCAGAACGACCGCAGCCAACCGGCGATGCTGGACCGACTGTTCGTGCAGGTGGGTGGCGGCGCGCTCGCATCGTGCGCGTGGTCCGGTGCTGCCGATCAAGGAACTGTGCCGGTGCTGCACGCGGTGCAGGCCGAGGGCTGTGCCCCGCTCGAGCGTTCGTGGCGTCACGCGCTCGCGCTCGACGGTGGAGTGGCGAGCGCGGGGACGCACTGGCGTGAGTGCATGTGGCCGTGGGAGCAGGAACCGGCAAGTGCTGCCGATGGCATCCTCGACGACGAGACCTACGACTGGTTGCCCATCGTGCAGGCGATGGCTGCCAGCGACGGGTCGCCCGTAGTAGTTCCCGAGGCGCTCATTGTCGAGGCGCATGCACTCGCCCGTTCGTCCACGGGCATCGATGTCTCGCCCACGGGCTCGGCGGGCCTCGCCGGCGTACTTGCCATGCGCCACCAGATCGATCCTGACGAGAACATCGCCGTGTTGTTCACCGGCGTGCAGCGCCACGGCTGAGCACGCTCACCCGGGCACCCGACGGTCGCCTGCTCAGGCGTCGAAGGTTCCTGCATCGAGGTTCATGTGCCGTGGGTCCGGCGACACCTCGTGCAGCAGTCCGTCGGCCATCTCGTAGACAAACCCGCGGATGTGTGCCTTGTCCATGAGGTACGGCACCCGCTGCAGTCGGCTCATGCTCTGGCGCACGTCCTGATACGGATCCTTGAAGCACTCGAGCGACCAGCGCGGTTTGATGCCGAACTCGTTCTCGAGTTCGTTCTTGAACTCGTCCTCGCTGACGCGCTGCAAACCGCAGTCGGTGTGATGGATGAGGATGATCTCCCGGGTGCCGAGCAGGCGTTGGCTCAGTACGAGCGACCGCACGACATCGTCGGTCACCACGCCGCCGGCGTTGCGGATCACGTGGGCCTCGCCGTGGCCGAGGCCGAGCATCTGGAAGATGTCCATCCGGCTGTCCATGCACGCCACGATCGCCAGATGGCGGACGGGTCGCAGGGCCAGGTCCTGGTCGTGGTAATCCCGTGCGTACTCCCGGTTGTTGCGGAGCAGTTCGTCGGTACTGGGGGCGAATTCGTCGGACACGTGACCAGTGTTGCACCTGTAGCCTCACAGCATGTCCGTCATGCCGAATGCCCTCGACGCCGGCGGGGATCCCCGCGCCGACATTTTCACCCGTCTGCTCAAGAACCGGGTCATCATGCTCGGCACCGACGTGAACGACGACATCGCCAATCAGATCTGCGCCCAGTTGCTCTATCTGGAGGGCGAGGACCCCAACGCCGACATCTGGCTGTACATCAACAGCCCCGGCGGATCGGTCACCGCAGGCATGGCCATCTACGACACCATGCAGTTCGTCAGTTGCGACGTGGCCACGGTGTGCCTCGGGCTGGCCGCCTCGATGGGTCAGTTCTTGCTCACGGCTGGCACCCCCGGCAAGCGGTACACGCTGCCCAACGCCCGCATCATGATGCACCAGCCGCTGGCGGGCCTGCGTGGCCAGGCGTCAGACATCGCGATTCAGGCCGAACAGCTCACGTTCACCAAGCGGCGCCTCGCCGAACTCATCGCTGAGCACAGCGGGCGCAGCGTCGCCGAGATCCAGGCTGATTCCGAGCGTGACCGTTGGTTCACGGCGGATGCAGCCAAGGATTACGGCCTGTGCGATCACGTGATCGTGCGCCGCGGCCAGATTCTCTGACCCTCTCGAATTCGGCGATCGTCAGCCGCGCCTCAGGGTGCGGTGTCGACCGGAGGCGTCGATTCGTCGGGCACCTCGGAGAGTGCGATGGTGTCCGAGACCGGCACGGTGGCCGATGGCCGCGAGAGTTTCACCTTGCACGTGGAATCCGCCCATGAGGCCACGGTCTCCATGGCGGTTCGTGCGCGCAGCGCATCGGCAATCACTGCTTGGGTTTCGTCATTACTCGAGGCATCGAAGGTGGTGATGCGCTCGAGCAGCACGGTGATCTCGTGCCACGCATCCTTGATGCGCAGCGGCGTGCGGTCATCGAGTCGTCGATAGGTGTCCACCAGCGCTGCGGGATCGGCGCCGTCGGTGAGCAGTGCGGTACTCGTACGGAGCTCGGCGCAGAAGTCGACTGTGTTGCGTGGGTCGCCGCCGCAGGCCGACAGAGCAACGGGCAGCATCGCGCCCGTGGCCGTCAGCAGCGCAGCAGTAGCGATCCGGTGCATCGTGCCTAGTCTCCCAGCAGCGTGAGTCGTCGCGGCGGCACGTCGCTAGTCTCGGCCCCACGTATCGGGGACCTGCGCAGTCCTCCTCGGATCTGTGGCACATGTGTGCCGCAGCCGTGTCGAGGAGCGTTCATGCTTGCATCCGTCCGTTCGGCCAATGTGCTCGGAACCACCGGCCGTGCCGTCACCGTGGAGGTACACGTCGGCGACGGACTCCCGGGCTTCACCATCGTGGGTCTGCCCGACACCGTGTGCCGTGAGGCCCGTGACCGCGTGCGCGCCGCCATGTTGTCCACCGGGCTCACCTGGCCCAACCGTCGTGTAACGGTGAACCTTGCGCCCGCCGGCTTCCGCAAGAGCGGAGCGGTGCTCGACCTCCCGCTCGCAGTGGGCATCCTTGTTGCTTCGGGCGTTATCGATGCCGAACGTGTTCAGCGTTACTGCTTCGTGGGCGAACTCGGTCTCGACGGAACGGTTCGGCGGGTTGCCGGCGCCGCACCCATGGTGGCTGCGCTGGGTTCGGAATGGCCCGAGGCGGTGCCCGTGGTGCCGGCCGCCAATCTCGTCGAGGCGCGTGTTGTGGCATCGGGCGCCGTGGAGGTGGTGTCCACCCTGTCCGATGTGGTGTCGGTGTTGGTGGAGGGCATGCCGTGGCCCGACGCGCCCGCCGAGCCCGCTGCGGGCACGGCGCCACCCGAGGCTGATCTCGCAGACGTTCGTGGTCAACCCCTGGCTCGACGCGCCCTCGAGATCGCTGCAGCAGGTCATCACCATCTCTTGTTGGCCGGGCCGCCCGGCGCAGGCAAAACGATGTTGGCGCAACGACTCGCCGGTCTGCTCCCGCCGCTCGATGCGCACACCGCCGTCGATGTCACCATGGTTCACTCGGCTGCAGGCATCGCACTCCCCGCCGGAGGTTTGGTGCGACGCCCTCCGTGGCGAGCGCCGCATCACACCGCATCGCTCATCTCCATGGTGGGCGGAGGCAGCGATGCACTCCGACCCGGAGAGGTCTCGATGGCGCACGGGGGCATCTTGTTCCTCGACGAACTCGGTGAGTTCCCGCCGGCGGTCATCGACGCGTTGCGTCAACCGCTCGAAGAGGGCGTGATCCGCGTGAGCCGCGCCCGAGCAAGCGCCACGATGCCGGCGCGCGTGCTGCTCGTGGGCGCCACCAATCCGTGTCCGTGCGGTGGCGGTCGACCGGGGGAGTGCTCGTGCAGCGAGGCCGCGCGGGCCAAGTATCTCCGCCGCCTCTCGGGCCCACTGCTCGATCGATTCGACCTGCGCGTCTGGGTGGGCCGGCCATCCACGGAGCATCTGCTCGGCGAGCAGAGCGGTGAATCCACCGCGGCGGTGCGATCTCGGGTGCTCGAGGCCCGTGAGCGCGCCCACCTGCGAGGGCACGGAGCGAACTCCACCATTCCCGCATCGATGCTCGACGACGTAGCACCGCTCACCGCCGATGCGCTCGACATCGTGCGCGGTGAACTGGAACGCGGACGCTTGTCGGGTCGCGGGCTGCATCGCATCCGACGGGTAGCGCGCACGGTGGCCGATCTTCGGGGCAGCGAGGTGGTGGACACCGCCGACGTCACCGTTGCACTGCAGATGCGTATCGACCTCGGGCGGGTGGGGGCGGTGCAGGTATGAGCGCAGCACGCATTCCGGAACATCTCCCGCACAACGCATGTGCGGCGGCACTCTGCTCGCTGCCGGGCATGACGCCGGCGCGTCTGAGGCTCTTGCTGGCGCGGCACTCGCCGCCTGCCGCCCTGGCGGTTGCGTGCGGGCAGCACGACGATCCGGTGTTCGTCGCCCAACTGCGTACCCGCTCGCGCGCCGCACACGACGACGTGGACCTTCGTCATCGCTGGGAGGGTCACCTCGTTGCGCATCCTCCCGAACGGTGGCTGGAGGTGCTGAACGACACGGGCGTCGCCGCGGTACTGCGCGGCGCGCCCGGCTATCCCGAGTGCCTCCACGACGACCCCGAGGCTCCGGCAGTGCTGTTCTGTCGCGGTGACCTCGGGGTGCTTCATGGTCGACGCGCAGCCGTGGTGGGAACCCGTAGCGCCACGGCATCGGGTCTGCGCTTTGCCCACGACCTCGGACGGGCGCTCGCCGAACACGATGTTCGGGTGGTGTCGGGCCTCGCCCGCGGCATCGACGGCGCTGCACATCGAGGAGCACTCGCTGCGCAGGGCGAACCAGCCGCGCCCCCGATCGCAGTGGTTGCGAGCGGGCCCGATGTGATCTACCCGCGTGAGCACGCAGACCTGTGGGAGCGCATCGCAGCCTGCGGACTCCTCGTGTCAGAACATCCTCCGGGCACGTCGCCGTCGGCGTATGCGTTCCCGGAGCGCAACCGCATCCTCGCCGCACTCGCCGAGGTGGTGGTTGTGGTGGAGTCACGCGCCACCGGTGGCTCGCTCATCACGGCGCGGCACGCCGCGCAACGGGACATCGGGGTGATGGCGGTGCCGGGCTCGCTGTCCAGCAGGGCGAGCGAGGGCACGAACCGCTTGCTGCGCGATGGTGTGGCTGCGATGGTGCTCGACGTCACCGACGTGCTCGTTGCGCTCGGACTCGATTCGCGACGCGCCGAGAATCGGCGCTTCGATCCACGACCGCTCCCCGAACCCGATGAGCGTCGACTGCTCGATCTGATCGGCGCCGACGCGCTGACGATCGACGAACTGGTGCTGCGCACCGGCGACGATGTTGTCGACGTCGCCGTGCGCCTCGGGCGTCTCGAGCGATCCGGCTGGGTGCTGCGGTCGGGTGGTTGGTTCGTGGTGCGTCAGGAGTTCGGCGAGGTGAACCGATGAACATCGGCCGTGTCGGTACCGTACGACTCATGGCCTGGCTCGTGGACGACTTCGTTGCGTCGCTCACCGCGTCGTCGCAGAACACCGTCGATGCCTACCGCCGCGATGTCACCTCGTTCGCCGACTGGGCCGGACGGCTGGGCCTGGACGGACCCGAGACCGTGGATCGTCGGATGCTGCGGCGATACCTCGCGTTCTTGACCACGAAGCAACTCGCGCGTCGCACGATTGCGCGTCAGGCGTCCGGACTGCGCAGGTACTTCGACTGGCTGCGTCGTCGCGGCATCATCACGGCTGACCCCACGGTGGGCCTCAGCGCTCCGTCGGACCCGGGCCGCCTCCCGAGGGTGCTCGATGCCACGGAACTGGATCACCTGCTCGACGCAGCGGCACCCGAGGACGAACCCGTGTGGCGTCGACTCCGCGATGACGCAGTGCTCGAGCTGCTCTACGGCAGCGGTGTGCGCGTCTCGGAGTTGTGCTCGCTCGACGTGGACTCACTCGACCTGCGTGCCGGTGCGGCTCGTGTGTGGGGCAAGGGCAGCAAACAACGACGTGTCCCGCTCACCGAACCGGCGGTCGACGCGCTGCGCGGATGGTTGCGACATCGCGACGAAGCACCCACGCCGGTCGATGCGGTGACCGAGACGGCGCTGTTCGTGAACGGTCGAGGCCGGCGCCTCACGCCGCGTGACGTGCGTCGGATCCTCGATCGGCGCAGCACCGAGCCCACGCATCCACACGCGCTCCGCCACACCTTTGCCACCCACCTGCTCGATCACGGCGCCGATCTCCGTGTGGTGCAAGAACTTCTCGGTCACAGCGATGTGGCCACCACGCAGCGGTACACCCACGTCTCCAAGGAACGCTTGAAGACCGTGTACCGAGCCACGCACCCGCGCGCCTGAGCCGATCCGGCCGTGCGACGGCTCGCCGTGTTGTTCCTCTCGATGTGGGGTGGTCTCGGCGTTGGCGACACCTCGGTGGCCTCGCCATGTCTCGCCCCGCCCGTCGCCGCTGTCGTGGTCGACCGTTTCCGGCCCCCGGGCTGTTCGTGGTGCCCCGGCAATCGGGGTCTCGAATATGCGACCCGGCCCGGCACCACCGTTCGGGCTGCCGCGGCGGGTCGGGTGGAGTTCTCGGGGTCGGTGGCCGGAACCCTCTATGTGGTGGTGCGTCATCGGACTGGTCTGCGCACCACCTACGGGTCGCTCGCCGTACGTGCGGTTGCGGTCGGGGAGTGGGTGCAGCGCGGCTCACGGGTGGGCACGGCCGGATCCACCCTGTTCTTCGGGGTTCGTCTGGGCGACCGGTACCTCGATCCCCAGCGTTACCTCGTGCAGCGCGTGCGCAGACCCCGGCTCGTGCCCGTGGCCGGAAGGCCGCGCCCACCCGGTCGTCCGGATCGCTTCACCTGTACGGCGGCGCTCGCCCGCCGATAGCATCACCCGACGGTCCGGGCACCCGCCCGGCCCGAGATCAGAGCACTTGGCCCTCCTGCGGTCGCCCGATCGGATTCCGTGACGGCGCGGCGCCACGTGCAGGCAACCGCAGACAAGGAGCGTGTTTCCCATGGCCGTCGTGACGATGCGTCAGTTGCTCGAGGCAGGTGTCCATTTCGGGCACCAGACCCGCCGCTGGAACCCGAAGATGAAGCGGTTCATCTTCGGTGAGCGGGGTGGCATCTACATCCTCGACCTCAACCAGACCCTCGAGCGCATCGAGTCCGCCTACGCATTCACCCGTGACCTCGTCGCCAACGGCGGCAGCATCTTGTTCATCGGGACCAAGAAGCAGGCTCAGGACCCCATTCGTTCGTACGCCGAGAAGACCGGCATGCCCTACATCAACGAGCGCTGGCTCGGCGGCATGCTCACCAACTTCGAGACCATCTCCAAGCGTGTCGCCAAGATGCTCGAGTACGAGCGCATGCGCGCATCGGGCGAGTTCGACGCGATGCCCAAGAAAGAGGCGCTGCTGCTCACCCGTGAGCTCGAGAAGCTGCAGAAGAACCTCGGTGGCATGCGCGACATGAAGTCGCTGCCCGCCGCAGTGTTCGTGTTGGACACCAAGAAAGAGCACATCGGCGTGACCGAGGCCAACAAGCTCGGCATTCCGGTGATCGCCGTGGTGGACACCAACGTGGATCCCGACGTCGTGCAGTTCCCGATCCCGGGCAACGACGACGCCATCCGCGCCACCACCTTGATGTGCCACGTGATGGCCGAGGCGATCATCGAGGGTCGCTACATCGCTTCGAAGCGCAACGGTGCAGCTGCCGCTCCGCGCCGCAGCGCCGAGGACGAGGCCGCATTCGCCGAGGCGCAGGCCGAAGCACGCCGACAGGCCGCTGCTGCTCAGGCCGAGCGTGACGCACGTGTCGCCGCAGCCAAGACGTCCGCACCCGCCGACGCCGAGTCGGCCACCAAGGAGAGCTGAACCCCCATGTCCTTCACTGCCAAAGATGTTCAGAGCCTGCGCCAGTCCACCGGCGCCGGCATGATGGACGCCAAGAAGGCACTCGAGGCCAACGGCGGCGACATGGAAGCCGCCAAGCAGTGGCTGCGCGAAAAGGGCCTCGCCCAATCCGCCAAGCGTGATGACCGTGACAACAACCAGGGCGTCGTGGCGCTGCTCATCAAGGGCAACGTCGGCTCGGTGGTGCAGCTCAAGTGTGAGACCGACTTCGTCGCATCGTCCGATGCATTCGTGAACGAGGCCAACGCCCTCGCCGAGCTGGTGATCGCCAAGGGCGAGGCCGCAGTGGCCGAGCGCAACGCACAGCTCGAGGACATGAAGATCACGCTCAAGGAAAAGATCGAGCTCGGTCAGGTGGTGCGCTTCGAGGCTGCCGCCGGCAATCTCCTCGAGTCGTATGTGCACATCCAGGGCGGTCGCGGCGTGAACGCCGTACTGCTCGAGATGAGCGGTGGCTCGGCCGAACTCGGCCACGACATCGCCGTTCACATCGCCTTTGCCCGCCCGAAGTACCTCACCAAGGACGACGTGCCGGCCGACGAGGTGGCCAAGGAGCGTGCCACGCTCGAGACCATCACCCGCAACGAGGGCAAGCCCGAGCAGGCCATTCCCAAGATCGTGGACGGTCGTCTGCAAGGCTTCTTCAAGGAAGTCGCACTGATCGAGCAGCCCTATGCAAAAGACGACAAGAAGGCAGTCAAGGATCTCCTGGGAAGCGCCAAGGTCGTGCGCTGGACCCAGGTCACGATCGGCTGATCACTCATGAGCGCCGCCCAGCCTGGCTCCCGTCCACGTTGGAAGCGGGTGGTGTTGAAACTGTCCGGTGAGGCCTTGGGCGAACCCGGTCGTGGAGGCATCGATGTTGATGTCGTGCACCAGTTGGCCACGGAGATCAAAGATGTCTGCAGCCAACTGGGCGTGGCGGTGGCCGTCGTTCCCGGTGGCGGCAACCTGTGGCGCGGTGCGCGAGGTGCCGCAGAGGGCATGGATCACACCCAGTCCGATCACATCGGCATGCTCGGCACCGTGATGAACGCGCTCGCCCTGCAGGACGCGCTCG
>JAFMJD010000079.1 GCA_017853685.1 Actinomycetota bacterium
GACCTGAACGCCCCGGCCGTCTCCATGCCCGACGGTGGTTCGGGTCAGTCGGCCACCGAGGCCGGCACCCAACTGCCGTGGAAGCCCGAGGGCACCCGGGGCAGCTCGACGCGGGCGACCGGTTCGCTGCTCATCGTGGCCGCATCGAAGATCACGTACTCGCTCGCGTTCTTGGCTGCGTCGTAGACAAAGGTCATCAGGTAGCCGTCGTCTTCGTTCTTCGCCCCGGCGGCCGGTGCGAACACCGGCTCACCACCCACACGGCCGCGACCGAGGTTGATGGTGGACTTCGTGCCTGCGGTGCGGTCGTACTTGATGATGGCGCCCTCGGCGAGTTCGGGCTGATCGGGGTTACCGGTGTTGAAGCCCATCATGTACCCGAAGCGGTGCGGCTGTCCGACGTTGGCGTCGGCCACACGCGGGAACTCCGCCGGACGATCGTCGATCTGCTCCTCGTGCACCTTGCCGGTGACGGTGTCGATCGTGAAACGCCACAGCATCGGCTCGGGGAAGTCCATTCCGCCATTGCGCCACATGTACGGGAAGCGGGCCACATCGAGGATGATCTTGGTGCCCTGCTCGTAGGAGTTCATCGGGTGGAACACGTAGCACGGGTTGATGTCGTACCACTTCACGTCGGCGTCGGTGCCGTTGCGGGGCATCACGCCGAGGCGTGCCGGATAGTTGTCGTCCCATGCGATGGGCATGTCGCCGCGCATCGCAGCCTCGAGGCTGAACACCGCAGGGAGGTCCATGAACACGACGTTGTTCTGCGTGACGTTGAAGTCGTGCACCATGGTGGGCCCACCCACCGTGATGGGTTCGACCTGGACCAGTTCACCGCTTGCCGACACACGCAGGTACGTGAGGTACGGCTCGAGGAACGAATAACCGAACGCCAGCATCTCTCCGGTGGTGGGGCAGATCTTGGGGTGCGCAGTGAAGGGCCCCTTCAGCGCGCCGCGGTAGTCGGTGGCACCGACGGTGTCGAGGTTGCCGTCGAGCACGTACGGGAAGTGCCCCTCCTCGAGGGCGAGGATCTGTCCGGCGTGGCCCACGATGTGGGTGTTCGCCTTCGAGCACCGCATGTCGAGCATCACATTCGGGTCGAGGATGTTGAGTTCGGGGTTCTCGTAGAACGGCGTGCGCACGTACCGATTGCGGTACCACTCGGCGCGGCCACCGCGGATACGAATGCCGTGGATCATCCCGTCGCCGAAGAACGGGTGGTCGCTCATGCCAGTGATGGGGTTCGCACCGTTGCGCAGGTAGCGGCCATCGAGCTCCTCGGGAATGCGACCGATCACCCGGAGATCGGTGAGCGTGCGCTCGTCGGAAACCGGAGCGCCGTTTCCACGGAGGTGGACGGGAACATCGTCGGTCATTGCCATGTCGGGACCCCCCAAAGGTCTGGTATCTCCTTGAGGCTAGCAAGCACTCCGGGGGGCGTCCCACTGCACCCAGAGTTCCTTCATGGCCCGCAGGGTGACGTTGGGATGGTGCGTGAAGTCGTTGCGCCCGGGCGAGAACCGCAGGTTCGGCAGGCGCTCCACGATGGCAGCGAAGGCGATGTTCTGCTCGAGTCGGGACAGTCCGGCACCGGTGCAGTGGGTCTCGCCCAGCGAGAACGCCATGTGACGCGGCGCATTGGAGCGGTCGAGGTCGAACGTGGCCGGGCACGAGAACATCCGCTCGTCCCGGTTGCCGGCCGCGTAGCGCAGGTGCAGGTTGGATCCCTTCGGAATCGGCACTCCCCCGATCTCGGTGTCGACTGCGGCAGTACGCACCATGCCCATCGTGGGGGATTCACAGCGCAGACTCTCCTCCACGAAGTTCTTCACCTTGGCCGGATTCGCCCGCAGCGCCTCGTAGACCCCGGGGGTGGACAGAGCGAGCCACAGTCCCGAGGTGAGCGCGAACGTGGTGGTCTCGTTCCCACCGATGTAGAGGTGGTCCACCATGTTGATGATCTCGGCATCGGTGAGCGGTCGCTCGCCGTCGAAGCGCGCCTCGTTCACGAGGTACGAGATCACCGAATCGTCGGGGTTCGCGCGCTTCTCCTGCATCGTTGCGTGGATGAAGTGCTGGAACTCCACACCTTTCTCGCCGGCGTAGACCTCCTCCTCGGGAGACAGGCCCCCACGGAAGGGCAGCACCCACGCCTCCGAGTACACCTTGAGTTGTGGAATGTCTGTTTCGCGGAAGCCCATCATCGCGGTGATCACCCGAACCGGGAGCGGAATGGCGAAATCCTTCACGAACTCGCTCTCACCCTTGGCCACCATCGCCGACAGCAGATCGTCGACGATTCCGGTGATGAGTCCGCGGCGCTTCTCGGATCCAAAGGGTGTGAAGAACGGATCGGCGATGTCCCGATACTTCTTGTGCTCGGGCGGGTTGCTCCCGAGCACACTGCGGCGTGGCCAACCCTTCGACTCGTAGATGTCCTTGATGCGTGTCGATGCGCCCGACGACGGCGTGGACTCGCTCGCTCCACGCAGGAAGATGTCGGTGCGCCGGAGCACCTCGTGAATGTCCTCGTAGCGCGTGAGTACGTAGGTCTTGGTGCCCGGCATCTGCCACACCGGGGCCTGTTCGCGCAACAGGTCATAGGAGGGATACCAGTGCTCCTGGGTTGCCGGGTCGAAGAAGTCGACCTCGTCGACGCTCACAGGATGTCCGGGGGTTGCGGCCATATCAGTGATCCTCTCGCTTGTTCCATGTACGGCGCAGGCCGATTCCGTTCACGCCCCGCCGCCGATCTCTCGATACTGCTCGCGCAGGTCGCGCTTGAGCACCTTGCCCGACATGCCCCGCGGCAGTGGCTCGTCGAGCACCACGACATACCGGGGCAACTTGTAATCGGCGAGTTGCCCACGACAGTGCTCGAGGACTGCTTCGCGTGTGACGTGGGCACCGGGCAGCGGCCGTACCAGCGCAACGGGTGTCTCGCCCCACTTGCGGTCGGGCACGCCGATCACCGCGCACTCGGCGACACCCTCGAGCGCCGAGAGCACCAACTCGATCTCTGCCGGATACACGTTGAGCCCTCCCGAGATCAACATGTCCTTGGCGCGGTCCACGATGTACACGTAGCCCTCGCTGTCTATCCGCGCGAGATCACCAGTGCGCAGCCAACCGTCCACGAGCGTGGACGCTGTCGCTTCGGGGGCATTCCAGTACCCCACCATCACCTCGGGCCCCTTGATGATCAGTTCGCCCACCTCGCCCGCAGGAACATCGCTGAGCGCGTCGTGCACGTCGGGATCCACGAATCGCACCCGCGTGTGCATGAGCGGACGGCCGCACGAGCCCACCTTGCGACGGGCGTCGTGTGCAGGCAGCCAACAGCTGATTCCGCACCCCTCGGTGAGGCCATAGCCCTGACTCATCGGCAGCCCGGCAGCCTGCAGCCTGATGATCAGCGACTCGGGCACTGCAGCGCCGCCGGCACCCATGACCTGCAGCGACGACAGATCGAAGGTGGCGAAGTCTGGGTGTTGGAGCATCGTGTCGAAGATCACCGGAACCGCGGCGAAACTCGTGATCCGCTGCGACTCGATGATCTGCAGGATCCGCAGCGGGTCGACGAACCGGTCCAGCACCAGCGTGGCACCGGCGGTGTACGTGGGTGCCCACACCGACACCAGGCCGCCGGTGAAGCTCAGCGGGAACGGCAGGTAGACGCGTGACGACGGCGTGACTCCCTCGGAGCACTCACGGTTGTAGGCCATCGTGAGCACATTGCCGTGGGTGAGCATGGCCCCCTTCGGCGAGCCGGTGGTGCCGCTCGTGTAACAGATGTACGCAACGTCGGTTCGGTCGACGGGTGCATCGGGATCCGAATCGGGATGTGTGCGCAACGACGCGAAGTCCACACCGAAACCCGGCGCCAAACCGATGCGATCCACGGCGATCGACGCATGGTCGAGTGCTTCGGCCGCAACGGCGGCGAGATCGGCGTCCGCGATCACGGCGCGACATCCTGCGTGCTCGATGATGTAGCGCAACTCGGGCGCAGTGAGCCGAATGTTCAGCGGTACCAGGATCGTGCCGATCTTGTATCCCGCGATCGCGGCCTCGAGGTACTCGATGCAATTCGAGGCCAGAATCCCCACGCGGTCACCACGTTCGAGGCCGAGCGCTGCCAGACCGCGGGCGATTCGGTTCGTGCGCTCGTGCAGCGCCGACCATGTCACCACCTCGTCGGCCGTCACCACTGCCTCGCCGGTCGGGTTGTACCCAGACCAGAAACGCACCACATTGCCGAGATTCACCTGCACCTCCCCCGACGGGTGTCACGAATCCGTGACTTCAGCGTAGGCGAGATGATGTACAGCCACCGAACGGCGTGATGAAATCATGAGGTGACGGGACTGACATCATCGCAAGCCGCGGCGCGGCTCGCTGAGGACGGACCGAATCTCGTAGTACCCGCGCAGCAGCACCGGTGGTGGCGCACGGCGCTCGAGACGCTGAGCGACCCCACCGTGTTGCTCCTGCTCATCGCGATCCCCACGTACCTGGTGATCGGCGAGGCCTCCGATGCAGTGGTCACCGCCGCTGCCCTGTTCCCGATCGCGGGGGTGAGTTGGTACCTCGAACGCCGCACCGAACGCACCCTCGAGCAGTTGCGACGCCTCACCGCACCCACCGCGACCGTGGTACGCGACGACCAACAGATCACCATCGACGCCGAATCCGTGGTGTGCGGGGACGTCATGGTGGTGCACGAGGGCGATGTGATCGCCGCCGATGCCCAGGTGCTCGAGGTCTCCCAGCTCGAGGCCGACGAGTCTGCGCTGACCGGCGAGTCGTTCCCGGTGAGCAAGACCCCGGGCTCCACGCTGCTCGCCGGAACCACGGTGCTCAGCGGGCGGGCACAAGCCGTGGTGACCGCAACGGGAGCGCGCACCGAATACGGCACAGTCGGCGCGTTGGTGGCAACGGTGCACACGCCGTCCACGCCGTTGCAGCGCATGGTGCGTCGCATGGTGCTGCTGCTGGGGGCCGCTGCGGCGGTGTTCTGCATCGCCATTCTGCTGGTGGAGGTACTGCGGGGGAACGGGTGGGGCGACGGACTCATCGCCGGTGTGAGTCTGGCCATCGCAGCGGTGCCCGAGGAGTTCCCGATGGTGTACACGCTGTACCTCGCACTCGGTGCTGCTCGTCTCTCGCGTCATCACGCGCTCGTGCGCCGTCTGCCCGGCGTGGAGACACTCGGCAGCACGAGTGTGATCTGCACCGACAAGACCGGAACGCTCACACACGGCCGCCTCGACGTCGCAGCACTGCGCCCGACGGACGGCGTCAGCGAGACCGAACTGATGCACGCCGCCGTACTTGCGTGCGAGCCCCATCCGTACGACCCGCTGGACGTAGCGATCGTGGCGCATGCCCGTGCACTCGACATCGACGTCGACGGTCTTCTTGCCCAGACCCTCGTGGTGGACCATCCGTTCGACCCGACGGACAAGTACCTGACACACGTGTGGGCCGACGCCAACGGTGACCACCGTGTTGCCGCCAAGGGTGCGCTCGAGGGAATCCTCCTGCACTCCTCGGCTGCACCCGAGGTGACCCTGCTTGCCCAACAGACCAACCACAACCTTGCCAGCACCGGCATGAGGGTCATTGCCGTCGCCTCAGGGGCACGAGAGGCGACAACCGCGAGCAGTCGTCTCGATGACGAGGAACCGCTCCGCTACCTCGGGCTCATCGGGTTCCACGACGCCATCCGCGACGGTGTTGCCGAGGCGCTCGCCGAGTGCCAGAGCGCAGGGATCCGCGTGGTCATGATCACCGGCGACCATCCAGTGACCGCTCACGCCGTGGCAGAAGGTCTCGACCTCCCCCATGTGTCGGGAACCGGTGAGGACCTCATCACGACGGGCGCTGATCTCGACGCAGCAGACGACGACCGCTTCCGCGCACTGGCACGCGAGACGAATGTCTTTGCCCGGATCCGACCCGAGCAGAAGCATCGGCTCGTCGCCGCACTGCGCGCCGACGGGGATGTGGTTGCCATGACCGGTGACGGCATCAACGATGCACCTGCGCTGCGCGAAGCCGACATCGGGGTGGCCATGGGTGCACGAGGTACCGCCGTGGCACGTGAGGCCGCAACATTGGTGCTGCTCGACGACAACTTCGCCACCATCGTGCACGCCGTGCGCGACGGTCGGCGCATCTTCGACAACCTCCAACGTGCGTTCGCCTACCTCGTTGCGTTCCACATCCCTCTGCTCATCACCGCCATGGTCGTGCCGCTCGCGAATCGGCCGTTGCTGCTCCTGCCCGTGCACCTGCTGCTGCTCGAGGTAGTGCTGCACCCGGCGGTGTCCCTCGTGTTCCAGGCCGACCCGGCCGCACCCGATGTCATGCAGCGCCCACCGCGCCCGCGAGCGGTGGGTCTGCTGTCGCGCGCACTCGTGCGTCCGGTGGCACTCGGCCTCACTCTCTCGGCGGCGACACTCACCACCTATCTGGTGGCCGTTGCGCGGAATTACTCCGAGGACCGTGCACGGGGAACAGCGTTCTGCCTCCTGCTGCTGGGCCAGATGCTCCTGCTGATCGTCGAACGGAGTCCGCACGCGCCCGTGTGGCGGGGTCCGCGGCCCACGCCCACGCTGTGGTGGGTACTCGTCGCCTTCGCTGCGCTCACTGCGGCGGGCGCATACTTCGCCCCGTTCGCCAACCTGCTGAGCATCGACCCGCCGCACGCCACCGACTGGATCGTGGTGGTGATTGCGGCAGTTGCATCAACCCTGTGGAGCGAGCCGATCAAGTCCAGGCTCGGGCGCACCTGAGTCGCCCGGCGGGGTCTCGATACGCCCATCGGCGTGCCGGGCGAATCGGCCGGCACGACCGTGTACCGGATCGTTGACTCCCCACGGCCAACCACCAAAGCCCGTGCGACGGTAGTCCTCGAACGCCTGCTCGATGCCTGCTCGATCGTTCATCACGAACGGCCCGTACTGCGCAACCGGCTCACCGATGGGTCGACCCTGCAGCAGCAGCATCTCGACGTCGGAGGTGCCTGCAACGAGTTCGATGTCGTGCGGACCGCTCAGTACGCAACCGGTCCCCGATCGTGCGGCGTGGCCGCCCACGGTCACGTGCTCACCGTGGAAGACGTACAGCACGCGCAACGTGTCGGCCCCATTGCTGGCCGGCATCGTCCACGACGCGCCGGCCTCCATACGGATCCGCCAGATCGCCACATCGCTGTCGGCGCGCGATGCCCACGACTCCGGCGGTGGTGCAGGTGGAACATGATCACCGAGCGCGCCGGCGGCAACAGTGATCTCGCTCGCACGACCCGCCTCGTCGGCCACCCGCACGACGGGCACGTGCTCGGCCCACAACATCGAGAAGTGCGGGCGCGCAAACTTGTCTGCTGCGGGCAGGTTCAGCCAGATCTGGAAGAACTCTGCAGGGTTGGAACCGGCTTGGTTCAACAACGGGAACATCTCGGCGTGCACGATGCCCGCACCCGCCGTCATCCATTGCACATCGCCGTTGCCGTAGCGTGCCGCAGCACCGAGCGAGTCCGAGTGATCGATGAGTCCGGTTCCCACGAACGTGATGGTCTCGAAGCCGCGGTGCGGGTGCTGGGGAAATCCGGGAACCGTGGAGCCGTGGTACATGCTCCATCCATCGGTGTTGGAGAAATCGTTTCCGATGTTGCGTCCGGTGAGCGACTCCACGGGTGCGAAGTGCTGGTCGCCGGCCGGGTAGTGATCCACATGGTGAACGCAGAACAGGAACGGGTCGATCGTGGGCCAGGGTGGCGGACCGAACTCGAATACCTGCAGGACTGCGTCGTTCATGGCACGGAGACTACGCAGCCACCGGACCGACAGCACCTCGGATTCAGGTCGCGCGCCGGGAGGGTGTCGTGTGCACGTGCCGACGGGACTCCTCCACCACCTCACGGCAGAGGCGCTCCACATGCTGCACGTCGAGATCCAGCTTCTGTGCGATGTGCACACTCCAGATGAGCGACTGGAGGTTGGACTCGAGGTCCACCTGGGCCCGGATCTCGGACCGCAGCGACTGCCGGTTCTGGGTGACCATCACGAAGGTGGAGAGAAAGATCGCTTCGAGGCTCACGATCATCGTGAGCAAGCCGAACGGGAACTCGTCGAACCGGGCCGCCGCACCGATCACTCCCACGTTGACGAGGATCCACACCACGAACCACGCCGTGTGGATGTAGACGAACGTCAGCGAACCGGCAAAACCCGTGATGCGGTCGGCCACACGGTCCTGGGCTCGACGGAGTCGTTCGAAACGTTGATGCTCGTTCGGGATCCGCCATCGGTCCACGACCAACAACTTGCCGTCGTGGTCACCGTCGATGCCGTCGATCAACTGGCATGCCGCGCAGTCGTGGGTGACGTGCAGCCGATGGGGAGGTTCCGTGGTGTGTCCGCTCATACGCGGACGTTAGCGAATCGACTCGATGCCGGTGCTACGGCAACAACTCGAGCGCTGCGAGATCGACCGCAGCAGCGAAGTGGCGACTGCCGAGCACTTCCACCAGTGCCTTGCCCCGCTCGTTCGCGAGGTCGAACGTGGCACCCACCAGCACCGCGGTGGACAGGCCCGAGAGCATGCCCATCCGGTAACCGCTCCAGAGTTCGTCGAAGGTCATGGCCACTCCGTGCGAGGTGAGACGCTCGTGGTACGCCTGCACGAGCGCGCGCTCGTGGGCCCTGCGGTTCTCCACCGTGAGCGATCCACCGAGGAAGTAGGCGAGGTCATAGATCGCCGGGCCGCGCCCCAGACCCTGCCAGTCGATGATGACCACAGGCTCGCCCGATGCGAGATCGTCGAAGAACAAGTTGTCCACCCGGAAGTCCTGATGGATGAGCGTCCACGGCATGCGGCCGAGTGCCTCCATGAGACCCCAATACCGTTGCTTCACCGCCTCACCGACGGCCATGGCACCATCGGGAAGCACGTAACCGAACTTGGCAGTGAAACCGGCCCACAGATCGGGCCACATGGCGGCGAGTCCTTGGATGCGCGGATGCACCACACTGGGGATCCACTCCATCTCGGGCACCTGCACGCGGCCCCACCATGCAGCATGCACATCGGCAAGCGCCAACACAGCCGCACCCGCCTGTGCCACCGGCAGACCCGCGATCTGGTCGCCGATCTCGAGGTGACCGAGGTCTTCCATCACGATGGCGAACTCGGCGGTTCCGCTCACGATCTCGGCGAAGTACACCTTGGGCAACCGCACCGGTGTACGGCCTGCGAGTTCGTTCAAGAAGCGCACTTCTGCCTCGTACATCCCCATGGCCACGCCCTGTGCGCGGTTCTCCTCGTACGGCGACGGCAACTTCACCACCACACTCCGGGGCGCTCCGGCGGGCGCGGCAGCCCCGTAATGCAACGTGGCCCGGACGAGCACGCCCATCACACCCACGCCAGCGCCCACTTGTTCGGCGGTGAAGGACTCCACACGATCCGAGGCACCGATCGCACCGGCACTCCGGAGCACATCGGTGAGCCAAGCGGCGGAGACGGAGTCGGGAGAGGCCGGGATCGGCAAGGAGGTCATGGGGTGAGAGGCTAGGCCGGCACGGTGTCGAGTGCGTCTTTCACGATCAACTCGAGGTACGGCGAGAGAAACTCGCCGAAGGTGCGCGTGATGTGGTTCGTGTCGAGAAACACCGCAACGTCTCCCATCACGGCCGGACACATGCCCTCGGCACACATCCACACCGTGGTGTCGTACGCGAGCACACCGAGTTCGGCGGCGACGTCACGCTCCATCTTGATGTAGTTGTCCTTCACCGACTCGCTCCGCTTGCGATGGCACCGCGACAGGTTTTTGCGGTTCGACACCAAGCAGGCCTGCATGTCGATGCGTGCGCTGGGGGTAGTGGTGAGCAGCAGCACCTGCTTTCCGTCGTCCCGGAGTGCTTTCACCGTTCGGCTCAACGCCCGGCGCCACGTACCGATCGGGATCGAGCGGCCGTCGGCCTGGTACCGATAGTTCGTGATGATCACCAACTGGGCACTGGATTCGAGGATCCGGTTCACCGCACGGTCACGCCAACGGCCGCACTCGGGGTACGGATCCCCCTCGGACCGGTCGACCACGATGTCCACCGACGGACAACCCATCTTGGTCAGTACGTCCAACTCCCAACCGTTCCGCTCGGCGGCCAGTTCGAGACCCGGGAACCACTGGGCCGCGTGACTGTCGCCGTAGAGCACGATCTTGGTTGCCGAACCCACGGCACCGAACCTGCACTGCGGACTCCTCGACGCGTTGAAGACCGCAAGACAACCGTCGTCGTAGATCGACGGCTTGTTGCTGGACACCTTCTTGAGTTCCGGCCGCAGGTTGTCGGGAACGAGATCGTTCGCCGTGGAGGCGATGATGAGCGGACGGAGTTCGTTCTCGACCCGCGTGGCGAGTTCGACGGCCGGATCCGGAGGGACTGTGGTGGTGACCTCGGTGGTCTCGGGCGACGTTCCCGGTGTGGTGCCGGCCTGTGAATCCGACGGATCCGGCGCCGCAGTGTCGGGCGATGACGAGTCACTGCCGTTCGCAGTGGTAGCCGGAGGTGCAGTGGTGAGTGCCGGAGCGACGTACCCGGTGCTCCCACCGAAGTCACTCGTCGCCTCGTCGATCACCACCGCCGCCACCAACGAAACCGCAACAAGTCCCACGCCGACGGTGACCGACTTGAGCGCCGAACGCGAGAGGGCCGGCAGATACCGGATCGGATTCTCTATGAGGACGAAACTGATGGCAGCCGCAGCAACGGCCACGGCGAGCGCACAGGCCCGCTGCCACACCTCGGGCTGCTCGATGCGACCCTCCAGGATGATGAGCAACGGCCAGTGCCAGAGATAGATGCCGTAGGAGCGACCGCCGATCCACTGCAGCGGCTTGAGCGACAGCACGAGCCCCGGACCCCATCGCGTGCCGATCGAGAAGATGACGAGTGCGGTGCCGCCCACGGGGTACCACGCGGCGACGCCGGGAAAGTCGGTGAGACCGTCGAAACGCAGCGCGCTGTAGACGATGAGCGCGATGCCGATCCAACCCAGTGCAGCCCGGAACCACATCAGGCGGAATCGGTCGTAGTACGCCCACACGAAAGCACATGCAGCGCCGACGGCGAGCTCCCACCCTCTGCTCCATGTGGCGAAGTAGCCCCACGACGGATTGCTCGTGGTGAGCCGCTCGCCCACCACGAAACTTGCCGTGCCGAGCCCGACGATGAGCACGAGGGCACTCGCCCGAATGCGTGCCACGCGTCGACTGCGTCCGAACACCGCCCAGAGCACCACGAGCAGACTCGGCCACACGAAGTAGAACTGCTCTTCTACTGCGAGCGACCACCAGTGCTGCAGCGGGGACGGTGGTAGCGCTTGCTGCAGATAGTCCGCTCCGACCTTGGCGAAACGGAAGTTTGCGATGAAACCACCCGCCCACAGCCCATCGCGCGCGGTCTGGTTGGCGCGAACCTGGTCCAGCAGCGTGGCCGAGAGGACGAGCGTGGTGATGAGCACCAAGGTGGCTGCGGGCAGCAGTCGTCGGGCACGGCGGGCGTAGAACTCGCGCAGTGAGATGCGCCCCTTGGACTCGTACTCGCGCAGCAACAGACCGGTGATGAGGAATCCCGACACCACGAAGAAGACGTCCACGCCCACATAGCCGCCGCTGAACCCGAAATGCGCGTGATACAACAGCACGCTCAGCACAGCGAGCGCGCGCATTCCCTCGATCTCGGGGAGGAGTCGGGAGCGGTCGGGAGATCCCTCTGCAGACATCTGGCCCACAGTGTGGCCCACGGCGGCGGCCATCGGGCGTCTCACCGCTCTGATTCCCCGGGCCGGGTAGCGCTTCGTTGCCTACCATGCGTATGCGCCGCACACGGCACAGGGAGGCTGACGCCATGCAACCAACGGGCACGTACGACTACATCATCGTCGGAGCCGGGTCGTCGGGCTGCGTGCTCGCCAACCGCTTGTCCGCCGACAGCACGGTGCGCGTGCTCCTGCTCGAGGCCGGGATCCGGGACTCGAGTCCGCTCATCGCACTCCCCAAGGGCATCGCCAAGCTCATGACCGGCGCGAAGCATGCATGGCGCACGCCGGTGACCCAGGAACGATTCGCCGGGGTGAAGCCCACCGAGGTCTGGTCACGTGGGCGCGTCCTGGGTGGTTCGAGCTCGATCAACGGAATGATCTATTCGCGCGGTCACCGCCTCGACTACGACGATTGGGGCACCCTCGGTGGCGACGAGTGGAACTGGGACACCATGCGTGCTGCGTACGTGGCGGTCGAGGACCACCAACTCGGCGCAACCGACTACCGGGGTGCCGGTGGGCCGCTGCATGTGAGCGCAGGTACGTTCCGTTATCCCCTGGCCGAGGAGATGATCCGGGCCGGCGAGCAGTTCGGCCTCCCGCGTCGTGACGAGTTGAACCACCCCGATCTCGAGGGCGTCGGCTACTACTCGCACACCATCGACCGCGGCCGACGCACGAGCGCGGCCCGGGCCTTCCTCCGCCCGGTTCGTCGTCGACCCAACCTGCACGTGGTCACCGAAGCACTCGTGCGACGTGTGCTGTTCGACGCCGGCCGCGCATGCGGCGTGGAGATCGAACACCACGGCAGTCGCGCCACCGTCGCGTGCAACGCCGAGGTGATCCTTTCGGCCGGGGCCATCATGTCGCCGGCCATCCTGCAACGGTCCGGCATCGGCGACGGTGCGCACCTTGCGTCGCTCGGCATCGACGTGGTCGTGGACCAACCATTGGTGGGCCAGAACCTCCAGGAACACGTGGCCTATGCCATGCCGCATCGATTGGTGGGCGCGCGAGGCCTGAATCGTCGCTATCGCGGGATCGGGCTCGTTCCGGAATTCATCCAGTACGGGCTGTTCCGTACCGGTTCGATGGCCACCGGGCCCTTCGAGATCGGCGCGTTCGGACGCAGCGCAGCGGCGATCGACCGACCCGATGTCCAGTTGTACATGTCGGCGTACTCGCGTGTGTCGGGCAAGTACACCACCGAGCGCGAACCGGGTTTCACGATCTATGCACAGATGCTGCGACCCACGAGCCGCGGTCGCGTCGCCATCACGTCTGCCGAGGCGCAGGCGCCGCTCACCATCGAACCCAACTGGCTCACCACCGAGCAGGACCGGCGTGGAGCGGTTGCCATGGTGCAGATGATGCGCTCGTACGTGGCACAACCGGCGCTCGCGAAGTACTTGGGAGCAGAACTGGCACCGGGCACCGACGTGCAATCCGATGCCGACATCCTCGACGCCGTGCACCGTGGCCTCACCAGCGGACTGCACGCAGTCGGCACCGCAGCCATGGGCCGCGAGTCCACGAGCGTGCTGGACAGTCGGCTCCGGGTTCGGGGCGTTTCGGGTCTGCGAGTGATCGACTGCGCTGCGATGCCGGGTCTCGTGTCGGGAAACACCAACGGCCCGGCGATGGCCTTTGGCTGGCGGGCCGCCGACTTGATCCTCGAGGACCGGAGGCGACCCGTGGAGTCCGTCCGACTCC
>JAFMJD010000080.1 GCA_017853685.1 Actinomycetota bacterium
GATCTCGGTGATGCCGTGGTTGCGGAGCAGGTCGATGACGTGCTCCATCATCGGGCGGTTGGCTACCGGCAGGAGGGGCTTGGGGACGGTCGAGGTGAGCGGACGCAGACGGGTACCCTCGCCCCCCGCCATGATGACGGCTTTCACGTGCCCTGCTCCTGTCTCGTTCGTTCGTTGCGCTCGAGGCGCCCGAGTCGAAGGTTGTCGCGCATGAGCGGCACATACGCCACCGCGGTGTAGTAGCTGAGTACCAATCCGGGGATCCCGAACACCCACGCTGCCACCCAGATGCCGTCCTGCCATCGCTCGCTTCCTGCGTGGAGCAACAGGAGCGGGAACGCAAACATGAGCGCGAACGTGGCGCACTTGCCGAGATAGGTCACGTCGAATCGCTTCATGCCCAGCAGCGTGAGCACCACCATGGCCACTCCCACCACTGCCTCGCGGATCACCACGAGTAGGGAGAACCAGAGCGGCGCCGCCCCGTCGATGATGATGCCGGTGATGCCCACGATGAAGAGCAGCCGATCTGCGGCCGGGTCGAGCACCTTGCCGATCTCGCTCACCTGTCCGAAGCGACGAGCGATGTAGCCGTCCACCCAGTCGGTGGCTCCGAGGGCCGCCAACAGCCAGGCGGCTGCAACCCGGTTCTCGGCACCGAACAGCAGGTACAGGAACAACGGAACACAGCACAGACGAGCCACCGAGATGGCGTTCGGGACCGTGAACAGCCCCCGATCCACCGGGTTGCCCTCCACGACGGTTGCCACAGCCGCAGCGTACCGGGGGTCGAATCGGCGGGAGCCGACCGGACTCCCTACGATCGGTCGCGATGCCCACCATCTTCACACGCATCATCGACGGGGAGATCCCCGGAACCTTCGTCTGGAGAGACGACCTCTGTGTGGCGTTCATGTCGATCAACCCGATCGCAGACGGCCACACCCTCGTGGTTCCTCGAGCCGAGGTGGATCACTGGATCGACCTTCCGGCAGAGTTGAGCTCGCACCTTTTCACCGTGAGCCACGTCATCGGGCGGGCCCAGCAGACTGCCTTCGCCTGCGAAAGGGTCGGGCTCATCGTCGCCGGCTTCGAGGTGCCCCACACCCACATCCACGTGATCCCCACCCGCTCCATGTCGGACCTGTCGTTCGCAAACGCGGCGTCTTCGGTGCCGCGGGAGCGCCTGGTGCAGAATGCAGCAGCAATCCGGGCCGCCCTGAGGGCCCTCGAGCGAACAGAGGTAAGTGAGTAATGGCAGAGATCCTGATCGCCGGAGAGATCTACATCGACCCCGCCAACCGGGCCGCGTGTCTCGAGGCCGGCAAGGTGTACCAGCAGGGCACCCGCAACGACGAGCCTGGCTGCATCGACTACGTGTTCTCGGCCGACCCGCTGCGGGACAACGTCATGGTGGTCTTCGAGCGCTGGGCAGACGCCGCTTCACTCGAGTTGCACTTCCAGCACGAGAACTACTTCAAGATGCGCGAGACCTTCGCCAAGCACGGCATCACCGGTGCAACAGTGGCCAAGTACCGAGTGGGCGCCACTGACTCGGTGTACGTCGATGGCGTCGCCACAGCGACGTTCCCCGACGAGCGCTAGAGACGCTCGAAAGGACCACGGTTTCGCACGCTGTTCACCTCGGGTGACACCCGACAGAACGTGAGCGATGACTCGAGCGCCGGGTTCAGCAAGGCCTCGAGTTGATCGGCGGGCGTGGCCGGGTTCAGCCATGTTTCCCACTCCGCCCGCTCCAGCACGACCGGCATGCGGTCGTGCACTGCGCGCAGCGTGTGGTTCGAGGCAGTGGTGATCACCGTGCAGGTGTGGTGCCACGCACTGTTGTCACCGGAGCCACGCGGACGCCATGCCGACCAGAGCCCGGCGGCGGCAATGGGATCGTGGTCTACTCGTTCGATCAGTACGGGTTGCTTGAGCGCGGTGACCGACGCGTCAGCGGGAAGCCACTCGTAGAACCCCGACATCGGAACGAGGCACCGGCGACGCAGGAACGAGTCGGAGAACGCAGGCTTGGTCCGCACAGTCTCGGCCCGGGCGTTGATCAACGATGCCCTCCGCGACGCGTCCGAAGCCCAGGTCGGAATGAGGCCCCACTCGAACACCCGGAGCTGACGAGAGCCCGAGGGTGAGGCGATCACGCCGTAGATCTCCTGTGTGGGCGCAACATTGTGGTTCGCGCCCAGATCCACATCGGGCGGAGACGCCTCGAAGAAGTCTGCGAGCGCCTGCGCGTCGGCAACCTGGAGGAATCGCCCGCACACTGGCTGGAACCGGGGTCAGCGAGTGGTTGGAGAGAACCAGTTGACCGGGTTCTCCTGGCGGTACGGGTCTCGCTGCATCAGGCCCCGATACATCTGCCCACCCTTCATCACGCCAACGAGGCGCGAGTGATCCTGCAGCACCCGCACGTCGGCCACCGGGTCCCCGTCCACCACCACGAGGTCGGCGTACTTGCCGTCCTCCAGCGTTCCGAGCATGCCGCCCGGATCAGCAGCAGCACCGCCGTCACGAGTCGCACACAGCAACGCCTCTGCAGGCGACATCCCGAACAGATCCACGAAGTACTCCAGATCCTTCGCGTACGTACCGTGCGGAGTGATGTTCAAGCCGTAATCGCCGCCGATGAGCACTCGCACCCCTGCCTCGCGCAGACGACGCACGGCCTTCACGGTCTCTTCGACCTCGCGGTCGTAGCCGCGCTGGCGAACCGTCTCACGGCTGAACCCGATCTGCTCGCACTTCGCGATGAATTCCATCTCCCACGCAATGGCCGGGCCGACGAACACGCGGTGGCGCTCCTCGTGCAGCATGGCAATGGCCTCATCGTCCAGATAGTTGGCGTGCCCGATGATGTCGACGCCTGCCCGCACCGCCTGTTTGACCGCAGGGGCCGAGCGGGCGTGGCACACGACGCGCATGTTGCGACGGTGTGCCTCGTCAACGCACGCGAACACCTCATCGTCGGTGTAGCTGAGTTCTCCGGGCGGGGCGTGCTCGCTCAGGTTCTCGCCATCGAGAAAGATCTTCACCGCATCGACGCCGTTCTTGCGCAGGGTGCGAACAGCCTGACGCACGGCCCACGGACCGTCGGCCAACATCCCGAGGCCGTCCATGTCCGGCTTGAACCAGTCCTTGTGGAAGTCCGCGTTGCTGGCAGTGGCACCGACATCGCGTCCACCGGCGACAATGCGAGGACCGGGGATCCGCCCCCGATTGATCGCGTTGCGAAGGAACACGTCGATCCGATGCACCGAGCCGAAACTGATCGCCGAGGTGAAACCCGACCCCAACATGATGCGGGCGTTCTCGATGGAGTTCACCATGGCCTCTTCGACCGGGGTCTTGTCCAGTTCCGTGGGTCCGTTGTAGGCGTACGAGAGATGCGCGTGTGATTCGGTCATGCCCGGCATCACGAACCGGCCGCCGAGGTCCACACGAGGGATGTCCGCCGGTGCTGTGCGGCACGAATCGGCCGATCCGGCCGCTCTCACATACTGACCCGACACCCAGACCGAGCCCTGTTCGATCACGGACTCGTCCACGCCGGTGAACAACCGGGCGTTGGTGAGGATCACATCGCTCGACTGGCTCATGGTCACTCCTTGGGTTCGAGGCGAAGCAGGCGCCGGGCGTTGGGCGTCAGCGACAACGTGAACGGGTCCCGGGCATGAGAACCTCCCGAGTCCCAACCACCGTAGTTGGTCCCGAACACCACGCGATCGGTGCCGACGGTGCTCACCAGCAGGTCCAGCGCAGGTTGGGCGTCCATGTGGCTGTCGAACCACAGACGGCCGAGATGCTCGAGGAACCCGCCGTTGCGGAGGTGTTCGGGCGCCCACGGACGGGTGTTGCACGCAAAGGCGAACTTCTCGGCCAACAGGGGCATCACCCCACCGCCGTGCGAGATGCAGATGTCCAGATCGGGATGCCGCTCGGTGACACCGCCCAGCACGAGGGCTGCGACCGCCAGGGTCTCGTCGTAGGCGTAGCCCACCAGCAGCCCGAGGTCGAAGCGGCCCATACGAGGCGGTGGCTTGCCCACACCATCGGTCGAGGCGGGGTGCAAGAAGAGCGGAACGTCGAGCGACACGAGCTCCCGGTAGAAATCGTCGAGTCGGGGGTCGTCCACTTCGTAGCCGAAGTCGGTCCCGAGATAAGGAGCGCAGAGCCCCAGCTCCTTCACGGCGCGGTGCAACTCCTCGAGCGCTGCATCGATGTCTTGCATCGGCAGGGCGATTCCTCCGAGGAAGCGATCCGGGTGCTGCGCGACAACCGCTGCCATCGCGTCGTTGTGCACGCGCGTGAATGCAATTGCATCCTGTGCGTCGATGCCGTGGAACATCGTGAGCGGGTTCGGGGAGAGCAACTGGACATCGATGCCGTCAGCGTCCATGCGGTCGAGGCGCTTGGCGAGATCCATGAACACGCTGCCGCGATAGTTCATGGGCTTCATCGTGTAACCGCCGATGCGGAAGAAGGGCACGCCCTGCTCGTCGGTCGCGAGTTCGGGTCCGAACCGGCCGGCCGCGCCGAACGCGGCCTCCAGCACGATGTGGGCATGAATGTCGATCGCGCCCACGGGGCGGCCTACGCAGTCGGCTCGTCGAGGAAGAACTGTGTGCGGATCGCCCCGTTCGGCCCGTACACCGGCTCGTCTCGCGTCGTGAGGTACATCCGGTTCCAGGCACCCGTAATGGCGAAGGAACGAAGGACATCCCGCATCTGGAGATAGTTCGGATGCACGAAGTGTGCGGCGAGCGACGCCTCGTCCTCCCAGAGCTCGTACACCTGGATGCGAAGCGGATTACATGGATCAGCGGCGAAGCAGTAGAAGTAACAGCCCGCCTCGTCGTCACGGGTGGCCTGCTGGATCGGCGCAGACGCTGCAACAGCAGCATCCCGATTGGCTTGGTCCGCAAAGTCGAGAGTGGCACCGACGACGATCATGTTTCCCCCAAGATCCGTGATGATCAGACGTTGCACGGTCGGAGGCCCCTCACCTCCGACCGGACGCTGGTCGGGCTGACAGGATTCGAACCTGCGACCTCTTGACCCCCAGTCAAGCGCGCTAACCAAGCTGCGCCACAGCCCGTGGCGGACAGAGCCTACCGCTGCGACGAGCGGCTACACGATCCCGAACAGATCGAGCAGTCTCCAGCCCAGATAGACCGCCAGCGCAACCATGAGCAGTTTGAAGTGCCACGGCGCCTTGGCGTCCTCACCGGCGAGTTCGCGCAGCGACGGACGTTCGCCGCCGCGCGCCACAGCCTGCACCTTGGGTTGCTCGAGCACCCGCCCGCAGGTGGGGCAGGAACCGTCGACCGCCATGGCCGCCGGTGCCCAGTACTTCGCGCAGTCCTCGCAGAACGGCATCGCAACTACTCCGCTCGTCGGCGGAAGCGCAGCTTGATCGGTGCAGCACCGAAACCGAATGCGTCGCGCAGAGAGCGCTCGAGGTATCGCACGTACGCGGGCGGAAGCTCTTTGTTGACGAACAGCGTGAACGTCGGCGGATCGTTGGCCCCCTGCAGCGCGTACATCACCTTCGCACCGTGCGGCCCGGGCTGCTTCTGCTGCGCTGCGGCGAGCACGCGGTTGACGTCCCGGGTGGGCACACGCTTGTGGTACTGCTCGATGGCCTCCTGCAGGACCGGCAGCAGTTTGTGAACGCCCTTCCCGCTGCGTGCAGAGATCTTGAGCACCGGGGAGTCGCCCACGAAGGCGAGTTTGTCGGCGACCTGACTGGTGATGTCGGCGCGCTGCTCGGCGTCGTCGAGCAGGTCCCACTTGTTGAGCAGTACCACCACCGGGCAACCCGAGGCGTCCACTCGCTCCGCCAGACGCTGATCCTGTCCGGTGACACCCTCGGTGGCGTCGATCACGAGCAGGGCGATGTCGGACTCGTCGACAGCACGGAGCGCTCGCACCATCGAGTAGTACTCGGCGGAATCGTCGATGCGGGACTTGCGCCGCATCCCTGCGGTGTCCACGAACACCACCGGACCGTCCTCGGTCTCCACGAGGGTGTCAATCGCATCCCGCGTGGTTCCGGCGAGATCGTGCACCACGGAGCGATCCTCGCCCACGAGACGATTGAACAACGTGCTCTTGCCCACATTCGGACGGCCAACGATTGCCACTCGAGGCGGCTTGGCCCCACCGAGATCGATCGGCTCACCGAACTCGTCGGTGAGTACGTCGTCATCAACGGTCTCGACCTGCGGCAGTCGGGCAATCACCTCGTCGAGCAGATCGCCGGCACGGCGCCCGTGCAGGGCACTGACGGGAACGGGGTCGCCGCACCCGAGGCGGAGGAACTCCCACATCTCGGTCTCCCGACGGAGATTGTCGGCCTTGTTCGCAACGAGCAGCACCGGCTTGTCGATTCGGCGCAGCCACACCGCCACGCTCTCGTCCTCATCGGTAATGCCGGTGGACGCATCCACTACGAAGAGCACGAGCGTGGCCTCGCGTACCGCTGCCTCCACCTGCCGGCTCACCTTGTTCTCGAGCTCGCCGCCAGTCGGCAGCCAGCCTCCGGTATCGATGACGTCGAAGCGAACACCGAGCCACTCGGCCTCGAGGGTCTTGCGGTCACGGGTGACTCCGGGACGGTCCTCGACAATGGCGGCCTGCTCACCGACGATGCGGTTGAACAAGGTGCTCTTGCCGACGTTCGGTCGGCCCACGATGGCCACACTGGGCAGTCCGGCCGTCACCGCACACCGCCCGATGGGGTCAGGGCCCGGCGCAGTGCAGTGCCATCGGTGGCGATCACCTCGACGGCCCGCGGCAAGTCATCGACCGTCATGCCGTCGAGAAAGCGGCCCTCCGACAAACAGACGTCGGGAAGCAGATAGCGATGACCCTCGGGTTCGGCCGCCAGCACCCGCGCGAGATCGGCCCCCACCATGAGTCCGGTGACCGCCGTGTTGCCCCCGAAGAATTCGTTTTCGACTTCGACCACACGGACGTCGTGTCGGTCGAGCGTTGCGATGAGCGGGCGAATCACACGTGCACCATAAGGGGCGGTGAGTATGCCTACGGGTGCATTCCGCCGCGCCGAGACCCGAACGGGAGCAGCGTGGTTCGACGTCGGAGTCCTCAGACCCGTGTCGCCTGCGGGATTCCGGGGCGCTCGGTACCCCTCGGCGGGAGCGCCATCCACCCAGGCAAAGAATCCGCTCTGCGGGGTGGTGACCGTCTCGGTGCGTCCGAAGAACTCCTCCTCGAAGGTTCGCGCCATGCCGATTCCGTCTTCGTACATCGATCCTGCTTCATAGGCCGCTGCCGCGGGGAACGCTCGGTTCGCCAGCAGGTAGTACTCGTCGGCGGCAAACACCACTCGACGACCGAGCACCTGCAAGAAGGTCTCCTGCCAGTCGTGCACGAGATCCACCACTGCCCCGGCTTCCTCGGTGGTGTGCGGTCGCATGGTGGGCTCGGGATTGAAACGGGACACGCCAAGGGGAACCACGGCGAGCGACTCCAACTCGGGGAACTCATCGAGCACCCCGGCAAGGGTGTCGGCCAGCACATGTCCGTCGTTCACACCGGGACACACCACCACCTGGCCACGCACCACGATCCCGTGGTCGAGCAGCGCACGAAGCCACCGCAGACTGGTTGCACCACGTCGGTTCCTCAACATCTGGCTGCGCACTGCGGGGTTGGTGGCGTGGATGCTGACGTTCAACGGCGAAAGCCGCTCGGTGACCACGCGCTCGAGGTCGGCTTCGGTGAAGCGCGTGAGCGTCGTGAAGTTGCCGTACAGGAACGACAGTCGGTAATCGTCGTCCTTCAGATAGAGGCTGCGACGGAGCCCGGGCGGCAGTTGGTAGATGAAGCAGAACTCGCAATGGTTGTCGCAGGTACGCACCTGGTCGAACAGCGCGCTCTCCACCTCGGCGCCGAGCGGTTCGCCGGCCCGCTTGCTGACCTCGACCTGAAGGTCGAGGCCGCCCCGGCGAACCTCGATCTCGAGGTCGGGCTCGTCCACGAGCATCCGCCATTCGATGACGTCTCTCGGCACCTGCCCATTGAGCCGGAGCACCACGTCGCCCACCACGAGACCCGAGGATTCGGCCACGGAACCGGGCGCGACAGAGACGACTCGGGCACCGGACATGATCCGCAGGGTACCGGGGGCACCTTGCGGCCCCCGTTCAGCCCGGTGGCGTGGCCTTACTTTGGCGTCACGGTCGACGCCTGAAGCGATGTCACTTGGCACGGCACTGCGGCAGCGACGATGATGCGGGCATGATCGTGATTCAGGGATTTCTCGACTTCCACCCCGACGACGCCGACAAGTTCGAGGCGCTTGTTCTCCCCCTGCAGAAGGCCAGCGCTACCGAACCCGGTTGTGTCTCGTATCACTTCAGCCGTGATCTCGAGGTTCCCGGTCGGTTCCGTGTGGCCGAGTGCTGGGAGAACGATTCCGACCTCGGTCCGCACTTCCAGACCCCGGAGATGGCGGCCTTCCAGGCCGGCATGAAGGATCTGCGCAGGACGGGCGGCGGCGTGTGGAAGCACTCGGTGTCCGATCGCAGCAAGATGATGTGATCGTTCGGTCGGGCGGTGTGCCCGGCCAGAGGGGCCGATGCGCTCCGTATCATCATCATCAATGAACGTCGACCGTGTGCTGCTCGCAGAACCCCGCGGTTTCTGTGCAGGCGTGGAGATGGCCATCAAGGCACTTGCGTGGATGGTGCGCGTGTTCGAGCCTCCCGTGTACTGCTATCACGAGATCGTTCACAACAAGATCGTCGTCGATCGCTTCCGCAGCCTCGGCGTGGTGTTCGTCGATGACGTCAACGACGTTCCCCAAGGACGTCCCATCATGCTCTCCGCACATGGTTCGGCGCCCGAGGTGGTGGAAGCCGCCCGCCTCCGGGGTTCGTATGTGGTGGATTCGGTCTGCCCATTGGTGACCAAGGTGCACCACGAGGTGAAGGTGCGTGCCGGCAAGGGCTACCGAATCGTCTATGTGGGCCATGCGGGCCACGAAGAGGCAGTCGGAACGATGGCGGTGGCCCCATCGCGCATCCACAGGGTCGAGAACGTGGACGATGTCGCCCGCCTCCCGATGTTCGACGAGCCGGTCGCCCTGCTCGCCCAGACGACGCTGTCGCATCGCGACTGGGAAGACGTCGCCGCCGCAACCCAGGAGCGCTTTCCCGCACTGTGGCGACCGGGGCACAGCGACCTCTGCTTTGCAACCACCAATCGTCAGTCCGCACTCGTTGCAATGACGGCGCGCTGCGACTCGATCGTCGTGATTGGCTCTGCCAACTCCTCCAACACGGTGGCGCTCGAGAAACTCGCACGCGCGTCGGGTTGTTCGCGCGTCTTTCGCATCAACAGCGCTGCGGAACTCCCCAGCGATCTCGTGGGAACCGTGGGTGTCACGGCCGGTGCATCAGCCCCCGAGGAGCTCGTTCGCGAAGTGATCGACAAGCTCAACCCGGTGCACGGCATCGAAACGCTGCGTGTCACCGAGGAAGACGAGTACTTCCCGCCGCCGCGTCAGCTGCGCGAACTGCAGGGCGCCATCCGACTTGCAGCTGCGGCGATGCTCGGCGCCCAGGTCTCCACCGCCGACGACCGTTTGATGGCCGCCAGCACGGTGCTCGAATCGCTGCGTGTCTGAGCGCAGCATCTAGCGTGACCTCATGCTCTCCCCCACTGCCGAAACCATCCGCACGACGCTTCACGTGCTGGCGGCCACGATCTGGGTGGGCGGTCAGTTCACGCTCGCCGGACTCGTGCCGAAACTCCGCGCCCGAGACGCCGAATTGCCGCGACTGGTGGCGCGAGGCTTCAACCGTATTGCGTGGCCGGCCTTCGCAGTGCTGCTTGCCACCGGAATCTGGCAACTGCTCTCGCATGATCTGGCCGAACAGAGCAGCGACTACAACGTCACCGTCTTCGTGAAGCTGTTGGTAGTGGCGCTGTCAGGTCTTGCGGCAGCCGCTCACAGCACCACCAAGTCCAAAGTGGTACTGGCCGTCGGTGGCGCCGTGGCCGGCATCACCGCTGTGGGAGCAGTGTTCCTCGGTCTGTTGCTCTCCACGGGAACCTGAGCACCGTGCAGATCTGACACCGAACCAGCGCCGCAAGCCGCCGCTGTGTCGGTCGGAACTCGAGAACCTCAGTTGCGAGGTACTTCGCTCCACGGGCGATCGCGGTCCACGCGGACGTCGCCGGGCAGTCCGAGCACGCGCTCGCCGAGGATGTTCTTCATGATCTCCGACGTGCCGCCCTCGATGGAGTTCGCGCGGCTGCGCAGGAAGGCCTTCTGGACCGAGTCGTAGCCCATGGCGATCTCGGGGCGAACCATGTCGTAGGTGCCGTAGAGCATTCCGTTGGCACCAGCGAGCCCCACTGCGAACTCGTAGATCTTCTTGTTGAGGTCAGCCATGTGCAACTTCGCGATGGAGCCCTCGGGTCCGGGGGTGCCCATCTTGCGATTCTGATTCGCACGGATGTTGGTGAGACGCAGGATCTCGGCCTCGCTCCACAGCTTCATCAGTCCATCGAGACGATCGGGCGTGCGCTCGGCGGCCGGCAGGTCCGACCACAGCTTCACGGCCTCACGGATGGGACCCGAGCCCTTCTGCGGGATGGCGCCGCCGATCGACACACGCTCGTTCATCAGCGTGGTGAGCGACACGCGCCAGCCCTCGCCCGGGGTGCCGAGACGCTCGGAGTCGTGGATCCGCACATCAGTGAAATAGACCTCGTTGAACTCGGCCTCGCCGGTCATCTGACGCAGCGGACGAACCTCCACACCGGGAGCCTGCATGTCGACGACGAAGGCAGTGATGCCACTGTGCTTGACGGCCTCGGCATCGGTGCGGGCGATCAACAGACCCCACCGAGCCATGTGTGCGAGTGTGGTCCACACCTTCTGACCGTTCACCACCCACTCATCACCGTCACGCACGGCCTTGGTGGACAGGCCGGCCACGTCGGAGCCAGCGCCGGGTTCGGAGAACAACTGGCACCACACTTCTTCACCGGTGAAGAGCGGGCGCATGTAGCGCTGCTTCTGAGCGTCGCTGCCCCACACCACCACGGTCGGGCCACACATGCCGTGTCCGATCGGATTGCGAACAACCGGGTTCGGCGCGCCGGCCGCAAAGATCCGCTCGTTGATGGTCTTTTGCAACTTCGGCGACAGACCGAGTCCGCCGAGGCCCACCGGGAAGTGGACCCATGCGAGACCCTTGTCGAACTGGGCCCCGAGGAACTCCTGGGGCTTGGTGGTCGCCGGCGGGAACTCCTTGAGCAGTTCGTCGATGAGCGCATTGACTCGCTGCTCGTCGGCAGACATGGAGGTCGAGGCATCAGTCATGGTCATGGCGACAAACTACTGACCCGGAGCCAGCACGCCACAGCCTGATGCGCCCTAGTTGAACCGGGCGGCGAGCCGGGCGTACTCCGCCTGCTCCTCGGCGGCGACCTCGGGGATCGCCTGGCGCAGGCGCATGACCCAGAGCAGCATCCCCGGGTCGTTGCGCTGGGCCGCCACCGTCTTCAGATTGCTGAGGACACGGGTGACAATGGCCCTCCGGGGAACGGGCCGCAGGTAGGAGTCGTCCCAGTCCTGATTGCCCGTCAGCGAGCGGTACAGGCGCCGACAGTCGAGCGCCGTCATCAGACGTCCACCATGGAAGGGATCGGCGAACACGGCCGGATCCACCTTGTCCCGCACCAGAAAGTGCCCAGGCATGGAGATCCCCCACATGGGAACACCGGACCGCCTGCCCACCTCCATGGCGAGCACGGACAACGTGATCGGAATGCCGGTGCGTCGTTCGAGGACGCGGTCCAGCATCGAGTTCTCGGGTTCGTAGTACCGCTCCCGGTTCCCCGTGAATCCCCCGGGCCCGAACAGGTGTGCCAGCAAGCCGTCGAAGGTGGGGGGAAGGAACTGCCCCGCCAGTTCGTCGAGGCGTTCGAGGTAGTGGCCCACGTCGAGGCCGGGGCGTGCGTGCGCCGCAATCAGCAGACAAGCCTCGTCGAGGCGGAAGGCGTCGGCGTCTCCCTCGACCAGTTCGTGGAACCTCGACGTCGGTGTGGATCCCACGGCCCGACCGTACAACTCAACGGAGGTGGCGGCTACCTTGCTTGCCATGCATCCCGGCCTCTTCGCTGCATCGACCCCTGACAAACCGGCCCAGATCATGGGATCCACCGGCGAGGTCACCACGTTTGCGCAACTGGACAGCGCTGCCAACCGCCTGAGCCAACTGCTGTTCGCTGCCGGTCTGCGACCCGGTGACCACATCGCGGTCTGCATGGAGAACCACGCGCGCTACCTCGAGGTGATCTGGGGATGCCATTACGCGGGCCTCGTGTACACCGCGTGCTCCTCGCGACTCACCACCGGCGAACTCGCCTACATCATCAACGACTGTGGGGCCAAGGCGTTCATCACCTCCCGGTACAAGTCCGATCAGGCCACCGAAGTGCTCCCCGAGATCCCCAACGCCACGCTGCGCCTGATGCTCGACGGCACGGTTCCCGGCTACGAGTCCTACGAGCACGCTGTCGCCGCCCAACCGGCTACCCCACTGCCCAACCGCGTGGCCGGCACGGACATGCTGTACTCGTCGGGAACCACCGGGAAGCCCAAGGGCGTGACACGGGCGTTCGTCGCGGAACCCCTCGACGGCACCGCCATCACGGTGTCACCACTGCTCTCGATGCTCTTCGGATTCACTTCCGAGTCCAGTTACCTCTCCCCCGCACCGCTCTACCACGCAGCGCCGTTGCGCTTCTGCCTGTCGGCGCAGGGCATGGGAGCCACGGTGGTGGTGATGGAGCACTTCGACGCCGAGGACTACCTCCGGCTCGCCGAGAAGTACCGCCTCACCCACAGCCAAGTGGTGCCGACGATGTTCGTGCGCATGCTGAAACTGGATCCGGAGATCCGCGCCCGATACGACGTGTCGTCACTCCAGTGCGTGATCCACGCTGCCGCTCCGTGCCCCGTGCAGGTCAAGAAGCAGATGATCGACTGGTTCGGCCCCATTATCCACGAGTACTACGCAGGAACCGAGGGCAACGGGTTCGTCTACTGCAACAGCCAGATGTGGCTTGCGCACGAAGGAACCGTCGGCACGCCTATCAACTGCACGCTCCACATCTGCGACGAAGAGGGCCGCGAGGTCCCCACCGGTGAATCCGGGACGATTTTCTTCGAGGGAGGTGCGTCTTTCGAGTATCACAACGATCCCGACAAGACGAAGGGCTCTCGCCATCCGAAGGGGTGGTCGACGCTCGGTGACGTGGGATATGTCGATGCCGACGGCTTCTTGTACCTCACCGACCGCAAGGCCTACATGATCATCTCAGGCGGGGTGAACATCTATCCGCAGGAGGCCGAGAACACCTTGGTCACCCACCCAGCCGTGGTCGATGTCGCCGTGTTCGGCGTCCCGAACGAGGAGTTCGGCGAGGAGGTGAAGGCGGTGGTGCAGCCCACCGTCATGCCCGCAACACCCGATGACGCCAAGACGCTCGA
>JAFMJD010000081.1 GCA_017853685.1 Actinomycetota bacterium
CTGGTGATCGACCTCGACGACTTCAAGACCGTGAACGACAGCCTCGGCCACGTGGCCGGCGATCAGTTGTTGGCCGTGGTGGCCCAGCGACTGCTGGACACCGTGGACCACGACGGCGTGGTGACACGCATCGGTGGTGACGAGTTCGCCATTGTGCTGCGCTCGCTCCCCACGGTGCGCTCGGCAACCGATCTGGCGAGTCGCATCATCGAACAGGTGAGTCATCACGTGATGATCGACGGGCGCGAGGTGGGCGTAGGGGCATCGGTAGGGATTCGGCTCACCACTGGCGCACCCGATCAGGCCACCGAACTGCTGCGTGATGCCGACCTTGCGCTGTACAACGCCAAGGCACAGGGCAAGGGACAGTCGGCAGTGTTCGAACCCTCGATGCACGAGCAGGCCCAGGAGCGACTGACGCTGAACACGGCGCTGGCCAATGCGGTGGATCGTGACGAGTTTGCGCTGGTCTATCAGCCGATCATCGATCTACATACCCGACGCCTTGCCGGCGTGGAGGCGTTGGTGCGCTGGCGCCACCCCGAGCGTGGCGAGATTGGCCCTGCACAGTTCTTGCACCTCACCGAGGACTCGGGCCTCATCGTGCTGCTGGGTCGCAACATTCTCCGACAGGCCCTCACGGCGATGGCCGGCTGGCAGAAGTTCATCGATGACCGCGAGTTCCACATTTCGGTGAACGTGTCAGCCCGCCAGTTGCGTGAACACGGCTTTGCCGACTCGGTGCTGGACCTGCTGCGGCAGTTCAACATCCCCACGCACCGCTTGGTGCTGGAGATCACCGAATCGATGTTGATCGACGATCTGGAGCGCACCAAGCAGGTGCTGGAAGTGCTGACGGCTGTGGGGATTCGCTTCAGCCTCGACGACTTCGGCACCGGCTACTCATCGCTCTCGCAGATGCAGCAACTGCCCTTCCACCAATTGAAGATCGACCAGTCGTTCGTGCGGCGACTGGGCACCGGCAACGATGCCCGCGTGGTGGTGCGAGCCATTCTGCAATTGGCCGAGGCCATGGGCATGGAAGCCATTGCCGAGGGCATCGAGAACCCGGAGCACCTGCGGGAACTGCTGGCCCTCAACTGCCCCATGGGACAGGGCTGGCTGTTCAGCAAGGCCGTGACGAGCGAGAACATTGCCGCACGCCTGCTGCGCGAGCACGCCGAGGCGCTGACTGCCTACCCGGCAGAGCCCACCGCCACGGCTCTCTTGAGTTCGTAGAGCAGGTTGTCCGCAAGGGTGACCCAGTCATCGGGATGCGTCTCGTCGGTGACCTCACGTGGGTAGTCACGAGAGAAGAAGCGCTGCTCGCTCGCCGCAACCGCCGGCGCAGGAAAGTCACGCAGCAAGCAGTCAACCAGTTGGGATGCCGTGACCTTCAACTGAACTGGAATGGTTGACCCGATCGCTTCCACCGCGAGTCCGACGCGCAGCGTCGACTCGACATCACGGTCGATGGATGGAAGGGCACTCAGACAACGAATACCGTGTTGCAGCACCTGCTGGACCTCCGAATCCAAGGCCGCCAGAACGGCCAGGTGGCCCTCAACTAGTTCCACCAGCTCCAGGGATTTCGTCTGCGAAACCGTCGGGAGACTTAACACCAGAAGTTCTCGAGCCTCAACGCCGCGACCAAGCATGCGCAGCGCCTCGCTCCGTGCGACCCGCACCTTTACCAATGCGTCCGGCCATTGGGCCAAGACTGGGAGGCTCTCGACCTCGAAGAGGACTCGCTCCGCCCCCGCATGATCGCCCTTGAGCTGGAGAAGAAGGGCTCTTGCGAGGCGCGAGCGCAGGTGGATCGGTGGAGTAGCGATCGCATCGAGGTCACCCTCAATGGAGCCGAGTAACGATTCTGCAACATCAAACGCGCCTAGGAGTGCATGGTTCTCAGTTTGAGCGATCGCCGCCTCAACGGCGGCTGCCTTCAGTCTCTCGCTCGCCAAAGATCGGGCGAAAGTCAATAGTTGGGTCGATCGCTCGTATTCCGCGCACTGGGCCGCGGCTCTTCCGGCAAGTAACCCCAACTGCATCTGGACGTCCGCATTCGCCGCGGCCCCGGCCATGCAGCGCTCTAGCCAGCCACGGATCTCCCGGCGTCGCCCGGCGAACATCCACCACGAGTAGATGGCCAGACAGACTTGCCCGGCCGCAGCCCAGCGTCGATCTCGAAGATGCAACTCGACCAAGGAACGAACACTCTCTTCCTCGCTTTCCAAAGCAAGGAACAGAGCTCCACCGCGCTCCGGTGACGAACCTAGGTCCGATAGCACACGCAGCAACCATTTCTCATACGTCGCCCAGACCTCACGACGCTGAATGCTGTTCAAGTCTTGTATTGCGAACTCGCTCACGATCGGGAGCATCGAGAACCGCACTCCAGTCGGACCACTTCGAGTCAGAAGGAACCCTGAGCGCACGAGTTCCTCCACAAGGTCAAAGGTCCGTCCGAAGGATCCGGAACCCGAAAGCTCTTGGGCGAGCGCCATCGTCACTCCAGCGACGGGCACCGCGAGCCTCGGAAGAAGTTCCCGCGCGGACGGCGAGAGCGCTGCGAGTGTCGAATCCAGCACACCCTCCAGAGAACTGCGGGCATCCGAGCGTCTGCCGGAGTCGAGTGTCAGGAATTGCAGACGATCTCTGATACCCACAAACGTCTCCGATAACCCAATCGTGCGCGCTCGAGCAGCAGCAATCTCAATCGCTAACGGGATTCCATCGACGAGAGCGCAGATCTCAGAGATCATCAGGAGATCGGACTCCGTGACACGACTAGCGCGATCGGTCAAATAACGATCCAGAAATAGAGCAATCCCCGGAGTTTCTGCCCGGTGTTCGCCCGTTCTGGGCACAACGCGCAGAGGTTCGACTTCAAAGATCTTCTCGTTCAGTAACAACATCGGCATTCGACTTGTAACCAGTACCTGCGTTGTCGGCGCGGCGGCCCGCAACTGCAGTATGAACCGCCGAACGGACTCGATCGCGCTTTCAGCGCCATCGATGAACACCAGCGACTTCTCGTCGACGGCATGACTGCAGATTTCGAAAAGTGACCTCGACTGCCATGACTCTGTCAGGCCGAGCCTGATCACAAACTCGGTGAGAAGGTCCCGATCGCTACGATTGTTGTCAAGCGGCATATAGACGACCGCAAAGCCCCTCTTCTCGAACATGAGCCTTGCGACCTCAACGGCGAGTGCAGTCTTCCCCATACCGCCAAGCCCTGCGATGGTCAACACCGAGCACGTTCCGCCGACAAGGCGCTCGACAAGGTCCTCTACATCGGACAGTCGACCCCGAAACGGGCCTCCACCGACAGGCAGCAGAGATGGACGGCGCCTGCTCGTGGCATTGAGAAGTTCCGGATCATGACGGAGAATACGTGCCTCCTCCTCACTAAGTCGTGGCGATGGGGCAAGCCCGTAGCTTTCCAGCCTTTTTCGCGCCTGCTGAAAGACCTCGAGTGCTTCGCGCTGCCGGCCCGAGATGTAGAGCGCCCTCATCAGTAGGGCCACAGGCTTTTCATCCCCGTGGTCCCCGCTAACCAGATCCTCGAGCGCAGGAATCTGCGCCAACGCATCGCCGACGGCTAGCTTCACCTCAATCCGAAGAAGCGTTGTTCGTCGTACGAGTTCACTGGCTCGAGGACGAAACCAACTTGTGAAAGGCAGCTGAACCATGTCCTGGAGCGGTTCACCGCGAATGAGTCGTGCCGCTTCCTCCAAGACGACCAAGGCTTCGTGACATTGGCCGGCTTCCAGTAGTTCCTGCCCGAGAGTTACCAGAGCCTCGAGGCGATTGAGGTCGACGTCATCATTCGCCAGTAGAACTGCGTAACCCGCTTGCGAGTAACGGATCGAAATGCCTGAATTTGACGCATCGAAGATCTTTCTCCACTGCGACACATACACCTGAATTACATTTCGCGCGCTCTCCGGCGGATTGTCACCCCAGAGTCCATCGATGATCCGCTCGACGCGAACGGGCTTGCCGGGTGAGAGGCAGAGCAACGCAAGCACGCCGCGCTGCAATACCCCCAAGCCGGGCAGCAAATTGCCGTCGACTCGAAATTCAAACGGTCCAAGAAGTGAGACCTCGGGGCTTCCCACCAAGACGACAATACGCGTCTCCGCAACGGCCGGCTCTGGTAACCCCGTAGGTCAACCGACCTAAATCTTGCGGCCGGTGCCTTCCCAGTACGGCATCCGCAGCTGACGCTTCAGCAACTTGCCGGCCTCGCTGCGCGGCATGGAGTCCACCACGTCGAAGCTCTTGGGCACCTTGTACCCCGCCAGCCGCTCACGGGCGTACGCGGTCACGTCCCGCTCGAGTTCCGGGGTCCACACGGTTCCCGGCACCAGCTGCAGCGCAGCCTTCACCTCTTCGCCGAACTCCTCGTTCGGCACGCCGAACACCGCCACATCCACCACGGCCGGATGTGCAGCGAGAACCCCTTCGATCTCGGCGGGGTAGATGTTCACACCGCCCGAGATGATCATGTCGATCTTGCGGTCCGACAGGTACAGGTACCCATCGGCATCCAGGTACCCGATATCGCCCATGGTGATGAATCCGGGCTCGCTGTGGGCCTCGGCGGTCTTCTCTGGCTCACCGAGATACTCGAAGTCTTGCCCCATCGCGCTGCGCAGGTGAATCACACCTTCTTGCATCGGCGCAGCCTCGCCACCACCCTCGGGCACGATCTTCACGGTCATCGTCGGCAGTGGCTTGCCCACCGAACGGGGGCGCTCCATCCACTCGGCAGCAGTGATGAGCGACACCACACCGCCCTCGGTGGCGCCGTAGTACTCGGTGACCTTCGGGCCCCACCACTCGATCATCTGGCGCTTCACCTCGGGCGAGCACGGCGCCGCACCATGCAGTGCCACGTGCACCGACTCACCCGAGAACGCTGCACGACGCTCGGGGCTCACGCGCAGCAACCGCACGAACTGCGTGGGCACCAGGTGGATGTTCTCGATCTGGTGCTTGTCGATGAGCTCGAGGGTCTCCTCGGGAACGAACTTGGTCTGGATGTAGATGGGCGAGCCACCCACCATCGGGAAGAACGTGAAGGCCCACTGCGCCGAGTGATAGTGCGGCCCGCACAGCAGCGTGCGACCACCGGGGGCGAAACCCATCGAGTTGATGCCTGCAGCCATGAGTTGGTACACCGCCGGCGGCACATTGGTCTGGAACGACGTGCTGCGCACACCCTTGGGACGGCCCGTGGTGCCCGAGGTGTAGAACATCACACCGCCGAGCATCTGGTCCTCGGGCTCACCGGCTGGCGCGTTGCGCAGTGCGTCTTCGTACGAGCCGCCGAATACCAGCCGCGGCACTGCGGTGTTTGCAGCGAGATGATCGAACGCCGGATCGGTGATGACCAGTTTCGAGTCCGAGTTCTCCACCACGTACTCCACCTCTTCGGCGGCGAAGTGCCAGTTCACCGGCACCATCAGCACACCGGCATGCGCCGCAGCACTGACCACTTCGTACGTCTCTCGCCGATTGCCCGACACCAGCGCAATGCGCTCGCCGGGCTGCACACCATGTGCGCGCAACACATGGATGAGACGGTTCACGCGGTCATTCAGCACCGACCACGAGGTGGCGCCACTGTCGTCCACCAGCGCGGGCTCATCACCTTTTTGTGCAGCGAAATCGTTGAAGAGAACGGCCATCGGGCGAACGCTACCGGCGCAGCGCGCAGCGTCAGCCGGCGCTCAGCCCAGTCGGCCGAGTGTCTTCCACGCAACGGCTGCTGCACCGACGAGCGGCGCTGCATCACCGAGGCCCGCCGGCACGATGGCTGGCTGCAGCACATCGCCGGGGAACCGGCACAGCGTGTCCAGTTCGGCCTGCGCAGCATCGAAGAACGGCTGACCGAACCCGAGCGCCACCGACCCGCCCACCACCGCGAGATCGAGTTCGAGCAGGTTCATCACCGAGGCCACTCCCCTGCCC
Organism: Actinomycetota bacterium; assembly: GCA_017853685.1. Classification (GTDB taxonomy): domain Bacteria; phylum Actinomycetota; class Acidimicrobiia; order Acidimicrobiales; family Ilumatobacteraceae; genus WLJO01. The sequence goes on from JAFMJD010000081.1 coordinate 5,986, forward strand.
ACCATGCGACCCGTCCGTTCGATGACGGCATAGTTCGCCTCGGTGGCCGGCGCTCCGGTGATGTTGGCGATCGCCGTGCCCGACGCCTCGGCCTCGAGACACCCATGCGCCCCACAGGTGCACGGATGCCCGTCGGGGGCAACGATGATGTGGCCGATGTGGCCTGCGTTGCCCGACGTGCCGTCGAGCAGGCGGCCGTTCAGCACGATGCCGCCGCCGATCCCGGTGGACACCACCATGGCCACATAGTTGGCCCGGCCCTGCGCCGCGCCCTTCCAACCCTCGCCCACGGCGAGTGCCTTGGTGTCCAGATCGCCCACCACCAACATCTCGAGTTCGTCCGACAACCGCTCGCGCAGCGGAAAGTCACGCCACGCCGCAAGGTTCAGCGGCGACACCGATTCGAGATTGGGGCTGATGGGCCCGGCGCTGCCCACACCGCACGCCAGCACCGTGTAGTCGGGCGCCTCGGGGTGACCCAGCACATCGCTGATGAGGCCCACCAACTGCCGCCACACGCCCTCGCCGTCCACCTCGTGATCCACCAACACCTGTTCGCGTGCGTGCACCTCGCCGCGGGAATCCACGAGCGCGGCAGCGAACTTGGTGCCACCGAGATCGAGGGCCAACACCGCATCCATCACGCATCGCCCCCGAGGCCGCGCCAACCGATGGCGGCAGCACCCAACACGCCGGCGGGTTCGGGCGACTTGGCCGAGGTGAACCGTGCGCCGCGACTGAACGCCATCTGGCACGAGGCGTGCATCTCGTCCTGTGCGGCGATGAAAAGCGTGGAGGCGTACTCACGCGCCACCGGACCCCCGCACACCACCACCTTCACATCGAGCAGGTTGGCGATCGAGGCTGCGGCGCGGCCCACCATGCGGCCCACCTGCTGCATCAACTCATAACTCGGCTCGCTCAGCACCCGGCCGGTGCGTGACTCGATCGAACCCACCGACGCCTCGGCGTCGAGGCACCCGCGCCCACCGCAGCGGCAGCGACGACCCTCGGGTTTCACGATCATGTGCCCCACCCGGCCGGCATGCCCGAGGGCGCCGTCGAGCAGTTGGCCATCGAGCACCACACCGCCACTCACGCGCTGGCCCAGATGGATGGCGGCAAAGTTGTCGAGACCCCGAGCCGCACCCACCCAGCGCTCGGCCAGGGTGAATCCCCGGCCCACGTCGTCCACGAACACCGGCGACGCCATGGCGTGCCCCACCAGCGTCGCGGCGTCTCGGTAGAGGTCGGCACCGCTCGCCCCGGCGAGTTCCCCGGCACCCGACCCGATCGACACCCCGCAGGCCACCACCTCGACCGAATGGCGCACCACCCGGCGGCTGGCTACTTCGAGCGACTCCTCGAGGCGCTCCCAGAGTTGGGGCACCGACTCGACGGGTTCCACGTGCACGGTGTCCACCACGTGACCATCGGGACCCACGAGGCCGATGGCGTTGCGCGAGCCATCGAGTTCCACTGCCAGCACGGTCTCCATCTCGGCGCCACCTCCCCCTCGGATCATTTGGTCACCGAACGTCACAGTACCGACACATAAACGCAACATTGGGGGATGCCAGTACGTTTCGGGGCCTTTGGCCCCTGCCGCGCGCCCTCCAATGGGCTACCGTGACCAGCGATGACCCACTTGTTGTGCTCGCTTCAGCACGCTGCGTGATGAACCCCCGCCACCAAACCACCCCGAGCGTTGCGACGTGTCTCGGGTGGTGTTCACCCTCACCCTCGAGCTCCCTGCGCTGATGCAACACGACATCGAGCCCTATTTCCGCGCCCATTACGGCCGGCTCGTTCGTGCCCTCACGCTGGTGTGCGGCAACGAGGAGGCGGCAGCCGATGCGGTGCAGGAGGCCTTCGTGAAGGCCCACCTCAAGTGGCGCACGGTCTCGCAGTACGACGACCCGGTGGGCTGGGTACGCCGGGTGGCCATCAACCGCCTGCGTGACGGCCATCGCAGCAACCAGCGCAAGGACCGCGCCATCGACCGGCTGTCCCGCCGGGAACCCACCACGGTGGAGGCCTACGAGCCGTCCACCACGGCATCGGAAACCGAGCGACTGGCCGCTGCGCTGGCCGACCTTCCCCGCCAACAGCGAGCGGCCGTGGCCCTCTATTACCTCGACGGCTTGAGCGTTGCCGAGACCGCCGCTGCGCTCGAACTCAGCGAGGGCGCCGTGAAGTTCCATCTGCACCAGGCCCGTGAACGCCTGCGGATGTTGCTCGGCGACCTGCGCACCGACGGGTGGTCGTCATGAGCGATCACTTCGACGGCTTCGACGAGAGCGACCACTTCGACCTCGGCGAACAGTTGCGCCGCATGAGCGGACCCACCCCGAGCGCCGATGTGGCCTTTGGCGGATTCCGCCGCAAGGTTCGTGTGGCACGTGTGCAGCGCGCCGCTTCGGTGGTGGGTGCTGCGGGCGCCGTGGTCGCCCTCGCCGTGGGCGTGCCTGCCCTCGTGCGCAACGGATCCGAGCGCGCTCCGGTGCAATCGCCCGGTGTGGAACTGCCCACCGACACCGTGGCCGACGACGGCACCGGCCAGGGCAACGGCACCGGTCCGGATGGATCGAATGCGGGCGGCGCCGCAGGCGCCTCGGGCGTTTCGGGTTCGTCGGGCACACCCGGACACAGCGGATCGTCTGGCGCGGGCGGCAGTCACTCCGGTGGCGGCGGTAGCGACGGCTCGGGCAACGACTCGGGCAACGACGACGACGGGCCCGACAACGACACCGACGACGGCTCCGGTTCCGGTTCCGGGTCCGGCTCCGGTTCCGGTTCGGGCTCGGGCGACGACGCCGGTTCGGGATCTGGTTCCGGCGGCGACGACGACGGTCCGGGCGGAACCTCGGGAACGGTGCTCGCCGATCTCACGAAGCGATGCACATCGCTCGGCGGTTCGGTGACCGGTCGGCGACAGGGCGGAGCACTCAGCATCACCGAGTTGTCGTTCGCTGCGGGCTTCACCGAGGACAGCCGCGAACTGGAGTCCAACCGCATCTCGGTGCAGTTCCACGCCGAGGCCATCGACTACAAGGTCACCATCACGTTCGGGTCCACCACGGCCACCTGCAGTATCGAAACCTGACCCGGCCGCGTCATCGCACCCGAGAACCCCGACTGGCCCCACGCCGTCGGTAGCCGATTGCCCGGATCGCCGATAGCCCTACGGCATGCGTCAACGAGCCAAGACACGCGCCGCGTCGCTCTTCGCCGGAGCGCTTGCGCTGCTGGTGGCAGCGGCATGCAGCAACTCCGGGGATTCCCAGTCCAGCACCGCCCCCGCCGACACCGAGGTGACCTCCGTGGCCCCCAGCACTGAACCCACCGCACCGGCCACCACGGCGGCCCCCGACACCGCGGCACCCACCACACCGGCCACGGTTCCGGCAGATGTGGAGTTGTTCCTCGAGCGCGGCCCGTATGCGGTCGGGGTCATCACCGTCGAGCTCGGCGACCGCTCGGCCGATGTGTACTACCCGGTGAAGCCCGCCGACGCGGCCGGCAAACCCACCGACTCGTACAGCACTCGTTCGCTCTTCCCCGAGAGTTTCGCTGCGCTCGTTCCACCGGCACTCGACGGCACGTTCGATGTGGGCGCAGTGCGTGATGTGCCTGCAGCCGACGATGGACCGTTCCCGTTCGTGATCTACAGCCACGGCTACGGCGGGTACCGACAGGTGGCGAGCTTCTACACCGCACACCTTGCGTCGTGGGGATTCGTTGCAGCAACCGCCGACCATCTCGAGCGCGGCATCGTGTCGCAGTTGACCGGCGGCGCACCCTCGTTCGGCGACACCGACCTCGACGATGTGCAACGAACCATCGCCGCTGTCCGATCCCTCGCCGCGACCGGCTCGGGTGGTGTGCTCGCCGGACGGGTGAATCTGGACCACATCGGCATCACCGGCCACTCGGCGGGCGCACGCACGGCGCTGCGTGCAGCGAACAGCAACGACGACATCGATGTGTTCATCTCCATCTCGGGCGCGCTGTCGTTCATGGGTGAGGCCGCTTCACCGGTACCCAACAAGCCGGCACTCGTGGTTGCCGCAACCGACGACAAGGTGGTGAGTGCCGACAAGAGCCGAGCGATCTACGACGCACTCGGCGCCGCCCGGTACTGGGTGAGCATCGCGAACTCGGGACACAACAGCTTCACCGACTCGTGCCCGGTGATTCTCGAGCGCGGCGGCCTCGAGTCGCTCCGGCCGTTCCTGAAGCAGTTCGTCGATCTGGCCCAAGACGGCTGCACCCCCGGCGTCACCGACCCGGTGCTGGTGGAAAAGGTGCTGGGCCACTACTCGGTGGCATTCCTGCGCACGTATCTCGCAGGCGTCGACGCCACCAAGTCGATCACCACCGACATCACGCCCGCGCTCAGCGGCATTGCGCTCACGTCCATCGAGCACGCATGAGCCTGCTGCAGCCGCTCGACCTCGGGCCCGTGCGGATTCCCAACCGCGTGATGTTCGGGCCCATCGTCACCAATCTCGGTGACGACGAGCGGCGCTTCACAGCGCGCCACACGGCGTTCTACGAGCGGCGTGCACGAGGTGGTTGTGGTGTGATCGTCACCGAGGGCGCAAGCGTGCACCCGAGCGACTGGCCGCTCGAACGCATGCCGCTCGCCGAGCGCTGCGGCCCCGGTTGGCAAGCGATCGTCGAGGCCTGCGCCCCCTACGGAACGGCCGTCATCGCATCGCTCGATCATGCAGGCGGACAGGGATCCTCGGCCTACAGCCAGGCGCCGCTGCTCGCTCCTTCACGGGTTCCCGAGGTGAACAGCCGCGAGGTACCCAAGTGGATGGAACCCCACGACATCGACGAAGTCATCGCTGCCTTCGCAACTGCAGCACGGCTTGCGGTGTCGAGCGGATGCGCCGGGGTGGAGGTGAACGCCGGCCAGCACAGTCTCGTGCGCCAGTTCATGTCCGGGCTCACCAATCATCGTGGCGACGAGTGGGGTCAGGAGCGACTGCGCTTCGCACGCGCTGTGATCGGCGCCGTGCGTTCGGCCATCGGACCCAACGCTGCGCTCGGCCTGCGCCTGTCGTGCGACGAACTGGCACCGTGGGCCGGCATCACCCCCGAGATGGCACCGGGTATTGCCGCAGAGCTCACCGCCGCAGGTGTGGACTATCTGGTGGTGGTGCGCGGCTCGATCTTCTCGGCCGAAAAGACCCGACCCGACTTCCACGAGCCCACCGGCTTCAACATCGACACCTGTCGAGCGGTGCGCGCCGCAGTGAACGTGCCGGTGTTCCTGCAGGGATCCGTGGTGGACGTGGGGCAGGCCACATGGGCGATCGACGATGGCGTGTGCGACGCGGTGGAGATGACCCGCGCCCAACTCGCCGACCCCGATCTCGTGTCGAAGTTCGCGAGTGGTGAGGCCGCCCGCATCCGACCGTGCATCCGCTGCAACCAGACGTGCCAAGTGCGTGACGCGCGCAATCCCATCATCACCTGCGTGGTGGAACCCACCACCGGACGCGAGACCGAAGACCCGCACTGGACCACACCTGCCGCGCAGCCGCGCGATGTGTTGGTGGTGGGTGGCGGGCCTGCAGGTCTCGAGACTGCCCGTGTTGCAGCGCTGCGCGGTCACCGCGTGCGCCTCGTGGAGCGCAGCGCGCACCTCGGCGGCACGGCGCGCACGGCCGGGCCCGCGGGCGCGTTCGTCGACTGGTTGACCGCCGAGTGCGAACGCGCAGGGGTCACGCTCGAGACCGGACACAACATCACCACCGAGGCTGCCGCAGCCCGTGGCGTGACTGTCGAGTGCACCGGCTCGATTCCCGGCGAACGCACCTACGCCGTGGTCGGATCGGCCACGTTGCTGGACATCGCCGCGGTGCGCGCCGGTTCGGTGCACCTGCCGCCCGAGGGCGCCATCGTGCTGCACGACCCCATCGGCGGGCCGATCGCCGTGGCACTGGCCGAGGAACTGGGCGAGCGCGCCGTGCTCGTCACCCAGGACAACATCGCCGGCAACGAACTCTCGCGTTCGGGCGACCTCGCCCCGGCCAATGTGCGCCTCCAGCAGCGCGGTGTGCACATCGAGCGACGCAGTGTGCTGCGCGAAGTGCACGCCGATCATGTGGTGCTCGAGGACCGCTACGGCGCCGGGCTGCGGCGCGTGGACTGTGCAGCGGTCGTGGATTGCGGATTCCGCCTCCCGGCAGCACCCATCGACGAACGCAATCCGCGTGCCGGCGACTGCGTGGCCCCGCGCACGGTGCACGAGGCCATCCTCGAAGCGCGCCGCGTGGCCCACTCGCTCTGAGTACCGAGGCTGCGCTCGGATCCGAAACGCGTCGACATCGGTATGTCTGTCCCTCTGATCGGGGGACTCGGTGACTCCGACGTAACAGGAACGTAACGGTTCTGTGTGAAACCGCCGTGGTGGACATCACGGGGATCGAGCGTGTCTAGGGTCCCGTCGATCGTTCGACTCCACCCGTCGAACGGACCCAACGGGGCAGAGGAGGGACACATGCGAGTTGGAGTGATCGGTTTCGGACGAACCGGAAAGTCAGTGGCCAATGTCATTCTCGAGAATCCCACGATCCGCCTCGAGTGGGTGGTTCGCGACACCCGTCGGCTCGAGCATCGCTCGGTGCCGGAGTTCTTCGGCGTCGAGTCCTGCGAGCCGGGCGTCATCTACAGCCGCCACGAATTCAGCGCGGAACAGTTGCTGGACCGCTCACCCGTGGACGTCATCATCGACTTCTCGTCGCCCAATGGGATCTACTACTACGGCGCCTCCGCAGCCGAGCGAGGCGTCGCCATCGTCAGCGCGATCTCTCACTACCCGGAGTCGACGTTGGACTATCTGCGAGACCTGTCGGCTCAGACACCGGTTTTGTGGTCGCCCAACATCACAATCGGCATCAACTTCTTGATGCTTGCCGGGCGAGTCCTCCAGCGGATTGCCCCGCATCTCGACGTTCAGATCGTGGAAGAGCACTTCCGCGACAAGGCCGACGTGTCGGGCACCGCGAAACGAATCGCTGACGAACTCAAGGTCCCGGCGAGCGAGATCAAGTCCGTACGCGCAGGAGGCATCATCGGCAACCACGAGGTCATTTTCGGCTTCCCGTTCCAGACAGTCCGACTGCGGCACGAGAGCATCTCGCGCGAGGCGTTCGGCAACGGCGCGATCTTTGCTGCAGAGCAACTCTGCTCGCTACCCAGCGGTTGGTACCGAATGGAGGACCTGCTGATGCCGTACTTCCTCGAGGACGATCCAAACCCGACCGCACTCGCGGCGCGCTGAGTCGTCAGCAGCGCTGTGCCCGAGGCAGTGAACGGCCGCTACTGCTGCGAGAGCAGTTCGCGCAACTGACGGCGCCATTCGGTGCTGCAACGATCGGCCTGCACGCTCACCAGCGTGGTCTGGTCCAACGGCAGCACACCGGGCACACGTTCGAGCATGCGCTTGTCCTCGGCACCGATCGCCATGTCGAAGCGGATGATCTCCTCGGCCGA
>JAFMJD010000082.1 GCA_017853685.1 Actinomycetota bacterium
TGCCCGCCGGATCACCACACCGGGCAGTTGCCACACGTGGTCGACGTCCCAGACCCGGCGCAGATATCGGGGTGTTTCCCGAATCACGCCCCCGGCCGTCTCGCCGCGGGTGTGTTCGAGCAATCGACTCACCGTGAGCGGTAGCCCTCCCATGCGCCCGTCGATCCGGGGGAACTCGTGGAATGCCCAGAGTCGCAGCTCGGCAAAACGCGACGTGTGTTCGGCTGCCAGCTCGCGCAGCACCGTGTCGGGAATCTCGACACCCGAGACATCGACGAGCAGTCGGAGCGCGTCCTCGATCAGGGGCGCAATCTCGTACGCGCGCACACGCGCCATGAGCAGCGTCCAATCGATGCCGCCGGCACGGATGATCCGAACCGCGTCCACCACCCAGCGGATGTTGATCGGCAGGCGGTTCTCGGTGCCGTGAGCAATCGTGTGGATGAGTGAATCGGTGGGCCCCAGAATGCGCGGTCGACGGCCACCCGGCAGCGTGCGCCGTGCGTCGACCACTTCGAGGTTGCGCCAACCCGACAGTGGTGCACCAGCCACCCGCAGTTCCCGGCAATGTTGCCGATGCAGATCGAGACTGACCTCGCCGCGTTTGAACGCCACTGCATGATTCCCCGGAACGTCGATGGAATCGCGCGTCCAGCCCCGCGCTTCCAGACAATGAGCGGCGGCATCGAAACGATCGGGATCCACCAAGATGTCGAGGTCTCCCGTGGGCCGCTGACCCACGTGCTCGTACACCGAGAGCGCAAGTGCCGGACCCTTCAGCACCACTGCGTCGAAACCATCGGCTGCGAGCTCACCGAGTACTACCTCGAGCTGGGCAAGCAACGTGAGCGTGCGAATGGTGGACTGGCGCCGGATGCCCTGCAGCATGGCGAGCTGCGGATGAGCCGGATCGAGTCGCGCCACGCATTCGGCGAGCAGTGGGAACAACCGGTACTGATCGGAAGTCGGTGAATCGTAGTTCCACGTGGCGCGCATCGACATCCAGGCTGCGCGTGCAACAGTCTCATCAGCATGCGTGAGCGCACGCAGCAGCACCACATCGGCCGCATCCGGCCAGATGTCCCAGCGCAGACCCGGGTAGGTGCTCACTGTTGGGCACCCTGTTGACGTTTGCGCTGCAGGGCCGCCCGCGCCACTGCGAGGTAATCCGATTGTGTCGCGGTGCTGGCCGTGCCGTTGGCGCCGTGGAGTCTGCGGTGCAGGACCACCTCATCCACCCGAACCACGCCCCGTGCATGCTTTCCGGCTCTATCGATCCACTCGATCCACTCACCCTGCGACAACGCAGGGTCCAGTCCGCCAGCTCGGTCCCACAGCGACCGACGGAGCAATGTGCATCCGCCGAGTCGAACGTCCACCACTTGGTTCCCGTGTCGAGCACCCGGACCGGGCGGATTATGTGTATCGGCGAACTCATAGGTGAGTCCGTGCACCATGTCGGCCGACGGGTGCGCACGCAGCCCCCCGCACAGCACGCGGAGGGCATCGGGCGTCAGCAGGTCGTCGGCGTCGAGGAACAGCAGCATGGATGCGGCACTCTGCTGCACTCCGGTGTTCCGGGCGATCGAACGGCCCGAGGGCTCGATGGTGCAGACACGTACCGACTCCCGGCCCCGAGTCGCAGCCTCCACCGAACCGTCGGTGGACCCATCGTCCACGACGATCACCTCAGTGGGCAGCATGGTCTGCGCCGCAACGGAGTCGAGTGTCTCGACGAGCAGTGCGCCGGGATTACGTGCAGCAATCACCACTGCGATGTCGCACAAGGCACTCACTGCGCCCGCTTTCGTGCCATGCGACGTTGGAGAATGACGAACCTCGCACGACGTTGCGCCTCGGCGTCCATCGTGAGGTTGCCGCCGTGAATCCGGCGGACGAGCACGATGTCCTGGAGCGCGCGGATCTCCAGACCGGCATCCTGTGCACGCAGGTACCAGTCGGTGTCCTCCCCGTGACGAAGCTCTTCGTCGAACAGACCGATGGCATCGAATGCGCTGCGCCGCGTGAGCATCGAGCCCGTGGGACGCGCAAGGTCTTCGCCGCGGGCCGCATCCACATCGCCGTTGGGAACCCACGACGGAATCGGTACTCCGGGTTCGACGAGTAATTGCTGTATTCCGACTACAGCGGCCACCTGAGGCTCGCTGTCCAGCAGCGATCCCATGATCTCGAGGCGATCGAGCGGCCAGATGTCGTCGGCGTCGAGGGGAGCGATGTACTCGCCCCGGGCCATGCTGATGCCGCGGTTGCGCGCGGCGGACGGCCCTGCATTCGGCTGCTGCACCAGGACCACATCGGGGAAGTCAGACACCGCCGCAGCAGTTGCGTCGGTGGATCCATCGTCCACCACGATGATCTCGAGGACTGCACGGGTCTGCTGCTGTGCACTTCGGATCGCCTCGGCAATGAAGCGTTCCCCGTTGAACACCGGGATCACCACGCTGATCGTTCCGCGTTCGCTCATGGCTGCACCTCACCGGTTTCGATGAGGTTGCGGATCATCGCGGGCACTCGATCCATACCATCGCCGAGTTCGAGTCGATAAGCACGCAGGCCACGCACGATGCGCAGCGAGAGGTCGAACGCGGCGCGTCGATCGCCGGGGATCTGGAACATCGTGAATGGGGCAATCGCCATGAACGATCGACTCATGGCCGTCGGGACGAGACGGCACACCGGGCCCCGGGTCACCGTGGGGCACACGAGTGCACGAATCGGTGCGCTGAGCAACATCGACCCGGGTCGCTCCAGTGCCGGCCATCCCACTCGTTTCGTATCGGGGGGATCGGTAGGTCGGGTCGGCTCGGGAGTCATCAGACCCGGAAAGCGTTCGAGATGGTCGGGCAACAACTTGGCCGAGCCGTAGACGGACCACACCACCTGTCGCTCGGGGTCCAGCAACACATAGTCATCGCCGAGGTAACCGAGACCGTCCGCAAGGCAGGCGAGCGCTGTGGTGCTCTTGCCGCTACCGCCTGCTCCGGTGATGAATACTGCGCCCTCCTCGGTTCCCACTGCGGCACCGTGTGCGAGCAGCATGCCGCGCCGCGCGAACCACCACGTGAGGAGCGTACGTATCGGCGCCGGACGATCCCAGGGTGGCAGCTGCTCCACATCGGCGGCGGCATACACGGCAATCGCTCGATCGGTGTCGAGGTAACTCACGGCGCGCTCGTATGCGTGGTACACGAATGATCGCGTGCCGTCGTGCAGGACCGGCGCGGTGCCGTCGATCGCCCGCTCGAGCAGACCGTCGAGGTCCGGAAGCGGTTCACCCGTGGATGCCGTGTCCCACATGAGCACCGTGAGATCTGCCGGATGGTCGTCCGCGAGGTGTGGGAGGTGGGTGAACGCAGTAGCGAAGTAGTCGATCAACGCAGGGCCAGCGCCGCGGAAGCGAACGACACTGTCGCCGACCCGGAAGGCGATGGAATGCTCTGCAGTTCGTTCGATCGCCGACTCGGCCGATGCAACGAGGCGCGACAGTGCGGCGGCGGTAACGGTCACGTTGCGGGCGGCGCTGCGTGCGGCCACCCGGACTCGGTCACATCGTGCACCGGATCGAGCAGCAACAGATCTGCGAGATCGTCGTGCGATTCGAGCACCGGCACCGACCACGGCGTCACCGAGTCGTCGGGGAACGACGGTGTCACGTCGCTGCCGGCGGCATCGTCTTGGACCGCCAACCCGGCGGCGACCGTCTGGGCAAGAAACGCCCGGACCGCGTGCTCGGCATCGGCCGGCACATCACTGTGGCGCGCCGCAATCGTGGCCATGATCGACGGGAACGAAGCGCCAGCACTGGCCGCCGCCCACACCGTGGCCGCAACACCTGCTGCCGCGTGATACCGGCCGGTGGCGAGGTCGATGATGACGGCCTCACCGTCGAGCACCTCTGCCATTACTTGTCCGGGATCAACACGCCACATCTATCCACCACTGCTTTCAAACGCCCCGACAGGCTATCCATGACGGGTGAGCGGCCAGCGGTCGGGGAAGCCCGCCGCCCGCCAGGTGGCCGCGGCGACCGCAGCGAACACGGCTCCGGAAGCCGCCACCGGTGGACCAAACCCGTCGAGTACGTCGATCTCGATAGGTGGAGTGTCCACGGCGCGCAGGACCCCGAAGGAGCGCATGGTGAGATCGTGCACCTCACCCTCGGCGTCGACGCTGACGGCTTCGTTGCGAACCCAGCCGAGCGCCATGTGGGCCGCTCCGATGCAGTACGACCGCAGCACGGTCTCGTCGAGCACCTCACCGGCGCGCACGGCCACCCGCACCGAGCCGTCGGCGTTCAGTTCGGCACTGGCCCAACCACCCTCGGGTGCCCGCACCTCATCAACCGGGCCGAGCGAGGCGAGCGCCACGGCAACCTCGGCCCAGCACGCTGCACGGAGATCGTTCGATGTCGGTGGTCCGACAACAGTCACTTCCTGCACGTCGAGTTGTGGCGCAAACGATGCGAGCAGCATCGCCGCGCCCGGGGTGCGCGCCACGCGCACCACACCCGACCCATCACTGCGCAGGCCGATGGCCATCGGCGGGCGCTTGGGGCCGAGACGCACGACGTCTTCGCGCGCATACAGCACGCGCACCGCCCTGCCGTGTGTGTCGGCGAGTGTGCGTGCCACACGCAGCACCTCGGAATGCTGTTTGGCCCCGAATGCTCCGCCATTGCTCGACGCACTCACGGGTTCGCCGCCGGGTTCACACCACGATGCGTCAGGCTCGAGGTATGCCGGCTCGACCCAGGTGGTCTGCAGCACGCGATCCCACGCTCCTTCGGGAACATCGACGGGCCATGACATCGGGGCCGTGGTGCGGCGACCCTGCACCTTGCCGACTCGTCGACGCGCCTCGGAGAGCGTTTCACCCACAACCCACTCACCGGTGTGCGAGCGGACCGCAACCAATGCATCAGCCGGCGCAGTGTCATCGGCGAACCCTGCACGACCGAGCGAAACACCAGCACCCACCTGTTGCGACGCCCCTCCCTCGATCGCAGCGCGGCGTTCGGCACCCTCGCGAGACCGCTGACGCCACGGGTCACGCCGCTCTCCACTGACCACGAGCGATGCCGCTTCGCGGATGGTCTGCCAACCAGTGCAGCGACACAGATGAGCCAGCATCGCCTGATCGACATCGGCTGCGCTCAGCGCACCGTCGTTCTTGGAGCGCTGCGCCTCGAGGCGCATGATGATGCCGGGAGTGCAGAATCCGCATTGGCTACCGCCCGTTTCGCAGAGCGAATCACCCCATGCCTGAGCGGTCTCGGGCTCGAGTCCTTCGAGCGTGGTGACTGCGCGATCGCGCACTCGCGCCACAGGGGTCACACAGGCGACACGCGGCGCGCCGTCCACCCACACCGTGCAACAACCACACTGACCCTGCGGGCTGCACCCGTCCTTGGTCGATCGCACACCGAGTCGATCGCGCAAGGCCTCCAACAGCGAACAACCGTCGTCTGTAACGACGACGGTTGTTCCGTTGAGCGTGAACGTGATCTCGGGCAATGGGCCCGAGCCGCTCAGGAGAAGCTCTGGCCGCAGCCGCAGCTGCGTGTGGCGTTCGGGTTCGTGATGTGGAAGCCCGAGTCCTGCAGACCGTTCTTGTAGTCCAGCGTGGCGCCCTCGAGCAGCTGCGCGCTGGCCGGATCCACCAGCACCTTGACGGCGCCGAAGGTCACGAGGTTGTCGTCAGTGGCCACATCGCCGTCGAAGTACATCTCGTACTGGAAACCCGAGCATCCACCCGGACGCACTGCCACGCGCAGCGCCAGTTCGGGCTCGCCCTCGGCATCGAGGAGTTCTCTGACTTTGAGTGCTGCTGAGTCGGTGAGCGTGATCATGTTCTGCGGTCTCCTCGTTCGAGAGCAACGGCTGGATGGTTACGTTACCGCGCACTCACCGCCACCTGGCAGGCGGGTCGGTGAGCGAGCGTGCGGAAATCGGTGACCTCGGCATCGCCCATTGCGTCGACGAAGCCCTCCACGAGGCCCCGGTGCAGTGAACACACCACCTCGGTGTGGTGCTCGGCGAGCGCCCGGAACGGGCAATGGGCAAAGTCGATGATGGCGGTCTCGCCGTCGTCGGCGGCCGTAACGCTGGGGTCGAATCCGGTGCGGTCCAGCTCGGTCACGAGGGCCTCGATACAGCTCGGTGCCGACCGATACCGGTGGGCCTCGGCCCGACCTTGGTCCCGCCCGACCTCGAGTGCATCGGCACCCGAGGCCCCGACCTGTTCGGCGAGACGAACCAGCATCCCGGCAAGCACCGGCATCATCGGTGGCTCGATACCGAGCGACGGGGCGTCTGGGGACAAGAAGTAGCGGTGCTGCGGGCGGCCCACGCCACCCCGACTCTCGGCAGCCAGTTCCACCAGACCCACCTCGCGCATGCGCTCGAGGTGCGGACGAACCGTGTTGGCATGCAGGCCCAGGGCCTCGGCGACCTCGGCGGTGCTGAGCGGTCGCACGGCGCGGGCCAACTCGAGGTAGATCGCGTGCCGGGTGTTGTCGCCGAGTGTCTTGAGCACATCGAGGCGGGACTCCACGGGCGGAGCCTACTGGGGAATTAACACGGGATACACCGTTAGAATTCGCCCGTGGCTTCCTTCGCTCCCCCCACCACCGATGAGGTCCTGGGATTGCTGCGTGGGGTGATCGATCCCGAACTCGGCGGCAATGTGGTGGATCTCGGGATGATCCCCGCCGTCACGGTGTCCGACGACGGCCACGCCGTGGTGCACGTGAAGCTCACGATCTCGGGCTGCCCCTTGCGGGCCCAGATCAAGAAAGACGTCGAGACCCGAGTGGGGGCCCATCCCGGCGTGCGCACGGTACGCATCGAATGGGGCGAGATGACCTCCGACGAGCGCAGCGAGGTCATGCTCAAGGCACGTTGGGCGGCTCGGGAACAGGCGCCCGACACGGCGATCCCGGCCACCACGCGAGTGCTGGCCATCGCCTCGGGCAAAGGTGGGGTGGGAAAGTCGTCGGTGACGGTGAACCTCGCAGCCGCCATGGCAGCACGTGGGCTCACGGTCGGTGTCCTCGACGCCGACATCTGGGGATTCTCGGTGCCTCGTCTGCTCGGCATGTCCGATCGCCTCGAGGCCGAGCGCGTCGACGGTGTGGACAAGCCGCTCATCATCCCGAACGAGCGGCGAGTGGGTAGTGGAATCCTCAAGGTGGTCTCCACCGGATTCCTCGTCGATGAAGAAACTGCGCTGATGTGGCGCGGGCTCATGCTCACCAAAGCGGTGGAGCAATTCCTGCGCGATGTTCGATGGGGTGAACTCGATTACCTCCTCATCGACATGCCCCCCGGAACCGGCGATGTGCAGATGGGTCTCGCACGCATGTTGCCGCGCACCGATCTCATCATCGTCACCACGCCTGCGCAGGCCGCCCAGAAAGTTGCCGTACGCGCCGCCGACATGGCGCGACGTTCGTTCCTGCGTGTTGCCGGCGTGGTGGAGAACATGAGCGCGTTCATCTGCGAGCACGGAACGAGTTATCCGTTGTTCGGCAGTGGCGGTGGTGCCGAACTCGCCGAGACGATCGGCGCCGAACTGCTCGCTCAGATCCCACTCGAGGCGGCCGTTGCCGCAGGTGGTGATGCCGGTACTCCGGTAGCACTCGACGGCGACGGACATGCAGCCCGCGCGTTCCGCGCGCTCGCTGAGCGAATCGTCACCGAAACAGTTCCACCCGTCACCATGTCCGGATGCTCTGCGCGTATCGCCGAGAGCGTCGAGGTGACATTCACCCGACGGCCCAAGCCGTAGCGGTTGTTGCAGTAGTTACTTGCGCGGCGACTGCGAGTTCGAGCCGTCGAACTCGGGGCCGGCTTCGCCACCCATGTAGATGCGGCCGAGCTCGCCGTACAGCGGGTGCGCCACCCAACGGTGCGTGGCTGCACCGTGTGCGTCACGCAACTTGCGCTCGAGCGGGTTGTCCATCCGGATTGCGCTCGTGCCCGCTGCGTTGGTCACCCAATCGACTGCCTGCATGCATGCATTGGCTGCATGCGTGCACGCCAGACGGGCGTTCTGGGTGGTTTCCGCGCCGGGCCACGGGGCTCCTGCGTGCAGTTCGTCCTCGACTGCAGACATGGCTTCCATGAGGTACGCGCGCGCTGCGCGGTACACCGCAGTGGCCTCGCCGAACTTGTGCTGTGCGATCGGGCGGTCCTTGAGCGGCACGGCCGACAGCATGGGAGTCTTGGTGTTGGCGAGCTTCACGAACTCGTCCAGCGCGCCCTTGGCGATACCCAGCGCCACCGCCGCCTTGTTGTAGGCGAGTCGGAGCGGAACGGGCATGCGGAACACCGGGTTGCTGTGGTGCGGCGGGAACGTGACGAGACCCACATCGGAGAACTTGTCGGGAACGTGGCCGCCCTCGGTGCGCACATCGTGGCTGCCGGAGCCACGCAGACCCGACACATCCCAGGTGTCCATGATCTCCCACTGCGAGCGGTGCAAGAACCACATCTTCACGATGGGAGCACCACTGGCGTCCTTGGCCATCGAGTTGTCGTCCTCGAGCAGCGGCGCAACCATGAGGCACCACGTTGCGTTGCTGCAACCACTGATGAACGTTGCCTGCGCCCACACGCGGTAGCCATCACCGCTGGGGTCGCGCTTTGCGTACGACGGCTGCGAGCCGGGGCCACCGCCACCACACATCACCACGCGCGGGTTGTCGAGGTACACCTCTTTGGCGAGCACGGGATCCATGCCGCCGGCCACCATGGCGTTGATCTCCGAACCGAGCATGAGGTTCCAGCCCACCGAGGCATCGATCGCCGAAACCGCCTCGAGCATCTCGATGGTCTCCATCGAGCTGAGGTCCTCACCGCCGAGCGCACGCGGGATCGGTGCACGGAACAATCCGGCATCGATCATCGCATCGACACAGTCCTGGGGGAGACGACGCAACTTCTGGGCCTCGTGGCCTCCGGCCTCGATGATCGGACGCAGGGCCTCGACCCGCTCGAGAATGCTTCCCGTCGCCGACTTGGGCGTGTCCATCATGACCATGAGCGGTTCTCCCTCTCCCCAGCACGCCGAGCGGTGTGCCCCACAATCTTAGGGACTCCAGTCCGCCATGACCGTGTCGAGCCCTGTCAGGTCCGACTCTGTCAGCCGGGCGTGTCGAGCACGCTGTACTCCGGTGCCGAGTCGTACGACTCGTCGCCGGGAAACAGCCGTTTCACCACTTTGCCGTCACCGTCCACCTGCACCTTGGGACGACGATGGGGAGCCGGTCCAGCGGAAACCACCTGCGCAGCAGCGAGCGCATCGTCGGCGTCGGAGAACTCGGCCAGAAAGGCGAGATTGCTCACGGTGGGCGGAAACATGTCGAGTGTTCCCGAGCGGTACCGATCGAGTGCCTCGTGCGGACTCACCCACAGACTCTCCACGGTCTCGTGCTCATCGTGCAGGGGTTCTTGCGCTTCGGGGGCGCGGGCGATGAAGAACCGGGCATCGAAGCGCCGAGGTGAGCCCACCGGGGTGATCCAGTGGCTCACGTAGCCGATGGCGTCGGTGACGAGGCGGAGGTCCTCTCGCTCGCACAGTGCTCCGAGGCCCAACGTGCCGCCATGCACCTCGTGGCGGTACCGGCTGAATCGGGCGGCCACCACCGGGTCGTCGAAAGACACCACTGACCCGCTGGATGCGTGACGCGCGAGGAGCACACCGGCCTCCTCGAAGCACTCGCGGATCGCAGCAACCCAGAACGCAAGTCCCCCACCGGGAATCGCCAGGACGGCGCTCGATTCGGTGTCGTTGCGACCGTCGCACCACGGCTCCATGAGCACGGCCTCGTCGGTGTCGTCCACGCGACCACCGGGAAACACGTACTGACTCGCAGCAAATGCAGCCGAGGCCGTGCGGCGCAGCATGAACACCTCGAGCCCACGCGCATCGTGGTCCCGGACGAGCATCACCGTTGCGGCGGGTCGAACCGGCACCGCATGCGGATCGAATTCCTCGCCCGATCGATCAGTCACGTTCGTCCGAACTCACGTCGATGACACCGCCCGGCCCGCGATCGTGCTGCATCGGACCGCTGTAGGTCACGTGGATCCGACCGCGCTGCGCCCGCCGACGTGACCTCCGCTCTGCCACAGCGCGCACCACGGCTCGCACGGGTGGGAGCATGAGCGACAGCGCCAACACATCGGTGATGAAACCGGGAGCCAACATCAGTGCACCGGCAATCAACAACATCACTCCGTCGGCGATCTCCTTCGACGGCACCACGCCGCGCTGCACCTGCTCGTTGAAGCGTTGCCACACCCTGAGGCCTTGGCGCTTCACCAACCATGCACCCACCGCCGAGATGACGATGAGCGCGGCGAGGGTGTTGAGGAAACCAATGGCGTGGCTCGACTGGACGATCACGTACAACTCGGCGATCGGCATGCCGATGAACACCACCAAGAGCACGAGTGCACCCACGCCGTCACGCTAGCGATGCCGTCACGAGCAACCCGGTGCTGACGCTCCGTGGATTTCCGCCCGACACGCCGGGTACTTGTAGTGTGCAGATATCAGTGCGTCAGTAACTCCCAGCGGGGGCACGGGGGTCGGCTCGGAATCGAGCAAGGGTGCCTACGTCCTCATCGTCACCTCGGCGGCCACCTTCATGGGGGCCCTCGACGTAACCATCGTGAACATCGCGATCGAGGGGATCACCCGCGGCCTGAACGTGAAGGACCCCACACAGCTGGCCTGGGTGCTCTCCGGCTACAGCATCGTGTACGCAGCAACACTGCTCGGTTTCGGCCGCCTCGCCGACTGGAAGGGCCGCAAGCGCATCTTTCTCGCCGGACTCGCAGTGTTCGGACTCGGATCGGCCCTGTGCGGTGCAGCACCGACGCTCTGGGTGCTTCTGCTGGCGCGCGTGATCCAGGCCGTGGGTGCCGCCATGGTGACCCCTGCCTCGCTTGCGCTGGTGCTCACTGCGTTCCCGCCGAACAAGCGCGCCACTGCTGTGGGCATCTGGGGGGCCGTGGGGTCGCTGGCCGGCGCGCTGGCCCCAACGATCGGCGCTGCGCTCAACCGGGCATTCGGTTGGCGCAGTCTGTTCTTCATCAACATCCCCGTGATCGCAGCGGCACTCGTCGCCGGACGTTCGGTGCTCACCGAGTCGAGTGACCCCAAGGTGAACAAGTTGCCCGACCTGTTCGGCGCGGTCATCGTCACCGGTGGTGTGGGACTCGTGGTGTTCGCCATCATCGAGTCCGAGACGTGGGGAATGACCGATTCGCGTTTCTGGATCGTCCTCGTGGTGGCCGCAGTGCTCATCACGCTGTTCGTGCGGCGTTGCAACTCGGTCGACGACCCGGTGCTCGACATCTCGCTGCTACGTCAACGCTTCTTCGCGGTGTCGAACATCTCAGCGGCGCTCTACACCTTTGCGTTCTTCGGGATCTTCCTCACGAACGTGCGCTTCTTTTACCACGTGTGGGACTACACCGAATACGGGTCCGGCATGGCGATCACACCCATTCCGGTGACCGCATCGCTCGTCGGCGTGTTGTCGGGTCGCATCCTGCGCACGTTGGGTGCACGCCTCGGGGCCGCCGTATCGGGCAGCTGTTTCGCCGGCGGGCTGTTACTCATCGTTGCGCTCACCGGCAACTCACCGAACTACTGGAAGCATGTGGCGTGGCCGATGGTGCTCATCGGAATCGGAATCGGTCTGGGCATTGCGGTGATCAACACATCGGGCACCATGCACCTGCCTGCCAACCGTTATTCGATGGGCAGCGCGTTCATCTCCACGGGCCGACAGGTGGGCGCAGCACTGGGCGTCGCCCTGGCGCTTGCGCTCTACGCACCCACGACACGCGGCGCGGATCCGCTGCTGCGAGCCCATGTCTCATGGATCGTGTTCGCCATTGCCGGACTGGTGGCCGGTCTGTCCATCACGGTCTTCTATCGACAGCCGGCAGCAGCCACCGACTAGACAGGCATGCGCCGACGAGGTAGTTGCGGG
This sequence comes from Actinomycetota bacterium, assembly GCA_017853685.1. GTDB lineage: Bacteria > Actinomycetota > Acidimicrobiia > Acidimicrobiales > Ilumatobacteraceae > WLJO01. Next base: position 12,032 of record JAFMJD010000082.1, read on the forward strand.
AGCGAACCGCTTCAGCTCACGCCGAGCAGGCGGCGTGTGCGGAAATCGGTGAGTCCCGTTGCACGCAGCCGCTTGCTGCGCTGGAAGCCCTTCAGTGCCGTGCCCACCGCCGTGGTGAAGTTGCCGTCGATCGGGCCGGTCCAGAAGCCCTTCTCGGCGAGCGCGCACTGCAGCACGCGCACCGGCACTCCCTTGGAGCGAAGCCGCAGCGTGGTCTGCACCCAACCGCAGGCGCTTCCGCCCGGCGACCGCGGGTTCACGGCGTTGCGTGCGGTGGCAACCGTGACCGACATGTAGTTCATGCCGATCTCGTCGGTGACGATTCCGATACCGATCGAGTTGATGTCGGGTCGCATGAGCACCCGCCGCATCGGCGCGCTCGAGGTGAACCACGACAACTGCGCACTCGGTTCACTGGCCTGGGTCACACCGACAAGGTCACCCCACCACTGTGCACGACCGAGTCCGACTGCGCTCTTGATCACTGTTCCGAGATCTCGTCGGTAGCAGTTGCGAACGAACTCGCCACAGGCCCCGTCGAGTCGGCGCTGGCTCCAGTACTCGGTCTCGCGGTCCAGCACGGCGTTGCGCACGAGGGGTCGCACACCCGCCTGCTGGCGCAGGAAGTTCAAGTAGAAGAGGAATGCGTCCTCGTTGCTCATCTCGCCGGGCAGTTCGGGGAAGCCCAACATCGGGCCGGAGGAATTCGGCGCACCCACCGTGGCGACGAACTCGAAGGTGACGTACAACATGCCGTTCGGGTCGATGGAGACACCGACGCCCACGGCGTTGTAGTACACGTTCAGTGCGTTCTCGCGGTGGCCCGTCGAGTTCATGAAGGCCTGGTGCAGCGATTCGAGCGTGCCGCCGTCGGGCACCCGGCCCACGTTCTCGCCCGCCCAGGTCCATCCCTTCGGCGAGCCGATGCTGGCCACGAGTGCGAGGTCGGTGCGGTGGCACAGATTCGTCTGCTGACGGACTTGGCATCCGCCCTCGGCCATGAAGCCGGACCACTGACGTGCGAAGTTGTCCAGCGTCGGGATGCGCACGAGTGGCTTGAGTCCACTGGCGATACGAGCACCGTTCAACAAGTCGAGCAACTGGGTCTCGGCGTCGGTTTCTGCCGGATGAGTCACCCACTGCGGTCGCACCGCCACTGACGGCTGCATTGCTGCGTGCGCGGGTGAAGCAAGCACGAGCCCGACGGCGCTGAGCGCCCCGGTCACCACTGCTGCAAGCCATTGCTTTCGTGCCATAAGAATCTCGTTCCTCTACCCCAACAGCCTCCGAATTGCATTCGGCCTGCTGCTCTCCGCTGGGAATTCAAGAAGATTGCCCATCTCCTTGAGGAAGAACCCTACTCCCGCCCCCCGGGAAAAGCCACAAAAAGTGGT
>JAFMJD010000083.1 GCA_017853685.1 Actinomycetota bacterium
GATCGGTTCGAGACCCGTCTTCGCCATCGGTGCGACGATGATCTTCAGTTCCTCGTGCGTGTACCCGAACACCTGCTGGCGGCGGAGCACGCTGTCGTGGCTGAACACGATGTGCTCCTGTGCCGGGAGGTCCGAGAGCTCGGTAAGGCCCTGGTCGAGCCACTCCGCGTACGGGTGCTCGGAGGCCAGCTGCGCCTTGAACTCCGTGTCGTCGACGATGCGACCCTGCGCGGTGTCCACGAGGAACATGCGGCCGGGTTGGAGGCGTCCCTTCTTCACGATTCGCGACTGGTCGACGTCGATGACGCCTACCTCGCTGGCCATGATCACGAGGTCGTCTGCCGTGACCCAGAAGCGGCTCGGGCGCAGACCGTTGCGGTCGAGCACCGCGCCGATCACGGTGCCGTCGGTGAACGCAACGCTGGCGGGCCCGTCCCACGGCTCCATCATCGAGGAGTGGAAGCGGTAGAACGCGCGCTTCGTGGGCTCCATCGTGGTGTGGTTCTCCCACGCCTCAGGGATGAGCATGAGCACTGCGTGCGGCAGTGAGCGCCCGCTCAGGTGCAGCAGTTCGATCGCCTCGTCGAGGCGTGCCGTGTCCGAGCCGCCGGGAGTGCACACGGGGAAGGTGCGGTCGAGGTTCGGGATGTTCGGCGTAGCGAGCATTGCCTCGCGGGTGCGCATCCAGTTCTCGTTGCCCTGCACGGTGTTGATCTCGCCGTTGTGGGCGACGAAGCGATACGGGTGCGCGAGCGGCCACGAGGGGAATGTGTTCGTGGAGAAACGACTGTGCACGAGCGAGAGTGCGGTCTCCATCCGTTCGTCGTGGAGGTCCGGGTAGAACTCGCCCAACTGCGGCGATGTGAACATGCCCTTGTACACCAACGTGCGCGAAGAGAGCGACGGGAAGTACGTCTTCATGTCGCCCACGAGTTCGTGTTCCACGCGCTTGCGCACCACGTAGGCCTTACGATCGAGATCGATGCCGCGCGCTCCGGCGGGATCGGCGATGAACAGCAACTTGAACGTCGGCATCACACTGCGCGCAGTCGCACCAAGAATGTCGGGGTTCGTCGGAACGAGCCTCCAGCCGAGCACGGTCAGTCGTTCGTCGGCGACGATCGCCTCCACGGCGGCCTGGGCCTTCTCGCAACGTGCAGCGTCTGCCGGAAGAAACGCCATGCCGACGACGTAAGAACCCTCTGCGGGCAGGTCCACGCCCGACACGGCGCGCAAGAAGCGATCAGGCACCTGGATCAAGATGCCGGCGCCGTCGCCCGTGGTCTCCTCGGCACCGGTGGCACCGCGGTGCTCGAGGTTGCACAGGGCCGAGAGTCCCTTTTGGACGAGGTCGTGGCTGCGAACACCCTTGATGTTCGCCACGAAGGAAACACCGCACGAGTCGTGCTCGAAGCGTGGGTCGTAGAGCCCGTGGGGCGCGGGCAGGTCTGTGTGCATCGTCATTCGTCCTCTGCAGAACGCCGCCGGCATCACCGACGGCACCACTGATCCGGATCGGGACGACGCTGGCCCGAAGCCGACGTCAGTGTACGGAACCCATCGGCCGGGGCCACCGGAATTTCTGCGCGCAGGACCCGGTGTCGGGTTCAGTCCCGCACGAGTCCGACAGCCCGGCGGATCCGCTCACCGCGCCGGAAGCCACGGGCGGCGAGGTAGGCGCGGTCGGGTCGCACGATCGCCCGCAGGTACTCGGACCGCTCGGCCCACCCGTCGATGGCTATCACCGAGGCCAATTGACTGGTGTACCCCCGCGCCCGTCCTCGGTAGGTACGCAGCACGAGGCGATCCACCCTGCTCGGACGGAAGCGGCGGGCCCAATCACCGAGGGGATGGTCCACCCGCACCCCGAGGTCGGACTCTGCCCGCCGGAGGGCAAGGGCCACCACCGACGTGGCACGCCAGCGGGCGGCCGCTTCGAGCACCCGGGATGGGTCCGCTGCCACCGACGCCTGCTCGCTTCGCAGGAGTTCCATCACGTCGCGCAGCACCATCAGCCGCGGCGGCCACTCTCCGAGCACGGCCGAGATGCATGCGTGGAGAAACTGCGCCTCAGCGTTCACGGTGCGTAGTTCCTGGTCGCCCACGGTGACGGATCCGGGGCGCTCGAACAGCTCGCGCAGGGGGATGCGCAGCCCGACAGGCCCGTCCACCAAGGTCCGGTGCAGGTCGATCTCGACCTCGCCCGACCGCAACAAAATCTCCCGGCCGAAGCGGTCGTCGAACCCGGGCCGCAGTTCCGGTAGCGCCCGTGTGGCCCCCAGCCGCTCTGCGATCGCTGACGCAGCGGCGGAGAACGAGTCCGCCGCCACCAGCACATCGACGTCGGAGAACACCCGCATCGACGGGTCGGGGTACACCAGATTTGCCAGCACGACCCCTTTGAGCAGGCGATAGTCGATGCCGCGCTCGGACAACACCAACCCGACTCGTTGGGCCATGCGTTCCACCACGAGGTCGTGGCTCAGCCAGCGCCGCAGGAGCAACTCGAGATTCTCCCGCTGATAGTCAGCCAGTTCGAGTGTGCCGGCTCGCAGTGCAACGGGGAGTAGGCCGAGGATGCGATGGTCTTCGCAGGCGGTCAGGAATCCCGGCCAGGCCAGATCGGCGATCCGAAGTGGTGAGCCAGACGGCTCGACGAGTCCCACCGCCGCCACGCTGGCCACTGCGGGATGGGTCACTACAGCACCCATTGCGGTCCGAGAACTGTGCGCGGGTCGATGTCGTTACTGTACTGATGCCATGGTTTCCCGAGACCCCAACCCCGCTGAGCGGGCGGTGCACCCGCTGGTGCCCCAAGCGGCGGACTCAGGCTCCCCCGTTTCACCGCCAAACGGCCTCGGTCTCACGGTGGCGCGGGCTCCGGGCGCCTTGTGGAGACGCTCCCTCGACTGCGTTCTGGTGCTCGGTTCGGAGGGTCCCGAACCGGTCCGACTCGAGGGAGCGGCCACGACGGTATGGGACTACCTCGAGGCCCCGGCCACCCTCGGCGACCTGCTGAGCGACCTCGCCGGGCATTTCGGGATATCCCCCGATCGTCTCCAGGGCGACCTCGAGCCCACCCTCGAACGCTTGGTGATTGTCGGCGGCCTCCGCGTGGTCTAACATCGCCTTGAGTATTCGTTGATACTTACTGTTGCGAAGGGTGAACACGATGGCCGAGAACGAGAACGACACCACACCGAGCGAGGGCAGCAGCCGCCGTGCACTGCTCGCAAAGGCTGCCGCAGCCGGCGCCGTGGTGTACGCCGCTCCGATGGTGAGTTCGATCCCGGCTTACGCCGCTGGCGGGCTGCCGAGTTTCAACTCGTCGAGCGGAACGCTGTGCGTGTGGTTCAGCCCGAACCAGAACTCGCAGCGTGGCAAGTGGCACGCTGATGCCGATCCGTTCAACAAGCTGTCCTCGCCGGACACCACAGTGGGTTCCCCCTCACCGTCGATGACCGTGTCGGTGAGTGTCGGTGGATCGTCACGCGATGTGCGCTTCTCGGGCAACCCGAACAACATCCCGGGAACCTCCGGGGCAGCTTCGGTTGGTGACACCTACACGTACTACGGCGGGGGTGCTCGTATCGAGTCGCTTTCGTCCGGATGCTGGGTCGAGGTCACCAATGTGGTCTGCCGCCCGCAGAGCAAGAGCACGTGCGACCCGACGAACGACTCTGCTGCGCCGGCCGATTGGGCCACGGGCTCGTCGATCACTCCGATCGACCAAGCAGGCGCACCGAACGGTGACGTCGGCGGCGGCACGTTCCAGGACGCCTACTACCACACGGGGCGTACGGGTGGCGGCGGAACGAACCGCTGCAAGTTCGGCATCCTGTTCAAGGTGCGCTGCGTCTGAGTCTGCGCAATCGCAACAGCGCAGAATTGTGAACTGGCCGCCCTACGGGGCGGTCAGTTCGTTTTCCAGCACGCCACGCCCAGAACCCACGTACCGCACACCGATGCGGCGCACCAACTCGGCCGCATCACGGGCGCTGGCATGTGACTTCGAGTTCCCGAGCACACGCGCCACCGACACCGACGCCGGCACGTGCACCTCTGCTTCGCGGTGGAAGAGCCAGATTCCCGAAAGCTTCGACCGACGCGCTGGCTGCGCATCGCCGAGCCGAGCGTCCACGAGCACTTCTTGGGTTGCGATTTCGATGAGCACCGACTGCGAGTAGCACGGCGTGAACCCGAGTCGTTGCAACTGTCGAACCGGAACGAGCCGGGCGTTGTCGAGCGGAACGACGATCGCCCCACCCTCTCGCTCGAGCAGCATGCCGTTCAGCCGAAGCGTTCCCGGCTTCGTCTCGTGCTCGTACGCCGACAGCATTCGGAACAGAGACTCACGCAGCATCGCCACATCGGTGGAGTGCACCAGACGATCCGAGCCATGACGGAGGTTCGCAAGCAGACGGGGAGCAGAACGGCTCTCGGGCTGCGGCGGATCGGTCTCGAGCGCGAAATCGACGAGGTTGCGATCCACGTCGACGCGCCAAGGTTCGAGTTCGGCGATCAGGTGCGCGTCGTCACTGCCGACCACGATTGCCGTTCGCCCGACACCTACTGCGATCGAGTGCGGCCACACGGACCGCTCCGCACCGCTTCAATCATTCGGCGGGTCCGCGAGGAACCGCCATCCGTCCACCTCGATGACCCGCGGGCGATCGCCCGCACCATCGGACACCAACGCATCTCGCTTCCATGCGGCGATCACCGGCACGAAGTCGGCTGCGACCACATCGATGGGCACCCCAAAGGCATCGGCGAGGTCCACCAGGAGTTCCCGAGCAGTGGCAACACCATCGATGCACTGCCACAGGAGCGCAGCCGTGGCGTTCAGCACGTGGCTCGTGCGTGAGTGCGACTCCCACACCACCACCTCGTCATCGACCACCGTCCAGTCGACTCCATCCAGCAGCGCCAGTCGACCGTCGAGATCCACATCAGGCAGGGGCTCCGGTGCCTCGTCATCGGTGTAGAGCACCGGCACCTCGCCGACACCCTCGACGAAGACCGTCGCCGGCCGGCCCTCGAAGAGATCATCCACCGAATCGCTCACGCAGCCACCCCGAGCGTGACCAATTGTGCGATCGCCGCAGTCACTGCATCGCCGAGCGCGCGTGGATCGAGATGTTGATCGTGGGCAATTTCGTCGATGATCGTCCCGAGCGGCGTGCGGCCGTCGAGCAGCAGCAGCCACGCCGTGAGTACCTCGTCGAGTTCCACCAGATCACCGGATGCGGTGCGCACGAGCGAGCGCTCGCCCACGCACGCACCCACGGTGTGGGACGCCACACCGAGCACCGAGGTTCGGCTCGGCTGCGCCGGCCGAACTCCGGCTGGGCGAGTGCCGGCCACGATCGGGGCGACCTCGCTGCGGGAGAACGGCCGCGGAGCGAACTCGCGACGCAACGCCGCAATCGCATCCGGTCCACCGCCATGCACCATGGAACGACACGGTACCGACGCACAGAGCCGGGCGACGAGCATGACGGCTGCATCACTGAAGCGATCGGCGTCGAGTGCGTCGCTGAGGAGCAACCGGGCGGCGGTCACCGGATGCAGATCGTCGACATGAGCTTGGGCGCCATTGCGGAACTGCACGAAGACGATCGCACCGAGCCTGGGCGGCGCCCCGGGCTTCGTCGGCATCGAGGCCGGCCGGAGCGCACTTGCGGGCACGTGCCACACACGAGCGGAAGGATCGCCCACACCGCTGACGGTGGACCCGACGCTTCCGAGTTGGGCAAACGACCCGGAGACCACCGAGATCGGTTTCGCAAGCGACGTGAGTCGCAGTTCGTCGTCGACACCGACTCGTTCGTCGCCGAAGTAGTCGAACCCGTCACGCACGAGTTCTGCGATGAGCGTCGATTTCCCTGAGCCAGCAGCCCCGGCCAGCATCAGCGAGCGATCGCCGAGCGACACACAACCGGCGTGCAGGTGCAACCGTTCGGGTTCCGCATCGAGGCATGCGCGCATGAGCGCATACATGAGTTGGTCGCACAGCGACTGTTCCGGCTCGGGGTCCCAGAGCCGCCCGTCCACCCGAATTCGACCGGCTGAGTCGACGATGACCTCCATGCCTACCCCGTCGCCCGAGTCGAGCACTTGGTCGACGAACATCGCCCGAACGGGCCGAAGCTGAGCGGGAGTGCCGACGATTCGTACCGTCTGCGAGCCGAGACCCACGACCAGAGTCGTCGGTGATGCTGCCCCGTCGGAAGTGGCCACCTCGCGAGGATAGATCGGCGTCGGACCCGGCTCGGTAGCGTGCTGTTCGGTGAGCGACCGGATTCCGCAGCGACCGACGATGCATCGGGCACGCACGACCCAGTTGGGTCCGTACCGACTGCGAGTGCTCACCGATTCGATCGAGTGCGCCGCGCGCTGGACCAACCTGCTCGCAGGCTTGGGCAATGCAGCCCTTTCCGGCCCGGAACTCGAGGTGACGATGCTTCGCACCGCCGAGGGCTTCACCTCGAGCGTCGACGGCGATGTGGTCTGCGTTGGTCCCGACACCTTCGAGCACGAGATTGCGGTGACGCGACGACTCAACGAACGAAAACTCGATGCCGAACCGCAACTGCTCCACCTCCACAGTGCAGCCGTCTCGACTGCAGGCGTCGCCGCGCTGGTGGTCGGAAGGTCGGGTGACGGCAAGTCGACACTCACGGCCCGACTCGTGGAACGCGGCTGGCGATACGTCACCGACGAACAGGTCACCATCCGACCCGATGATCGGATGGTGCTCCCCTATGCGCGTCCCATCACGTTGCGCCGAGCGGTGTGGCACCTCTTCGACCGCATGGAAGGCTCCCCCGGCCCGGGCGAGTCACGTCGGGTGGAGGTACCGCTTGCTGCATTCGGCGGGGTCGCAGAGCGCAGTCCGGTACAGCCCGCGCTCGTCATCGCACCGCACTATCGACCCGACGGGGACAACGTCTGTCGGCCCATCGAGTCACGCGCCGAAGTGGTCCGCCTGCTTGCCTCGTGCTGCTACGACCTCGAACGAACCGGAGCACCGGGCATGGACATCTTGGTGGGACTCGCTGCCACCTGCCCCGCATGGCGCCTCGAGTTCTCCGACGTGGACCGCGCTGCTGATGCCGTTGCGGGCGTGCTCGCCGCCACCGAGTCCGTGGCGGGCGTGGGGCACCGCGCCGTGCCCGCTGATGCGCCCGCTGGTGTGCGGTCGGCGACCGCCTTCCGTCCGCTGCGGCGAGCACCTCAGGTGTCCGTCTGGCAGTTCGACGACGGCTCGGGCATTGCATTCGACCTCGCACGGCTGCGCCTCACGAATCTCGACGCCATCGGAGTGGCGGTGTGGGAACTCCTCGGCTCCACCGGGTCGGCGGCCGAACTGATAGCAGCGGCCCCGGATCCGGCAGTGGGTGACGCGGTCGAGCAGTGGATCGAGGTGCTGCTCCAGACCGGCTTCATCGAACGTTTCGCTCGGGGAACCGGCAGACTCTCGGCATGAAACTCAACCTCAGTGCCGACGAAGTACTCACCACCACGCGCGCCGTGCGCAAGCGCCTGGACTTCGACAAGCCCGTTCCGCGCGAAGTCGTACTCGAGTGCCTCGACATCGCCCTGCAGGCGCCCACCGGATCCAACAGCCAGGGCTGGCACTGGATGTTCGTCGACGATCCCGCAAAGAAGTTGGCGCTGCGCGACATCTACAAGCGCTTGTTCGACGAGTACTCGAAGTACTCGCGTGAGTGGCCCGAGGGCGACCCGCGAGCCGACCAGAAGCCCGGCGTGCGCTCATCGGCCGAGCACCTCGCCGAGAACTTCCACAAGGCACCGGTCCTGATGATTCCGCTCATCGAGGGTCGTCTGGACAACGCTCCGGTGTTCCAGGCCGCTTCGGCATGGGGTTCATTGCTGCCGGCCGTGTGGAGCTTCATGCTCGCACTGCGCGAGCGCGGCATGGGCTCGGCATGGACCACCATTCACCTCTCGGCCGAGCAGGAAGCCGCCGACGTGCTCGGAATCCCCTTCGACAAGTACACGCAGGGCGGACTGTTCCCCATCGCGTACACCATCGGCACCGAGTTCAAACTTGCCAAGCGACTCGAGACGAACCGCTTCGTGCACTGGAACCAGTGGTGATCGAGCGTTAGTCGACGAAGTTCGGGGCGCGCTTTTCGAAGCCCGCCATCACGGCCTCGACCTGATTCGGTGAACCGATCAACGCACCGATCTCACGACGTTCGGCCGTGAACTGCTCACGTGCACCGTCGTTTCCATAGATCGAGAAGAGTCGCTTGGCCGCGCGGATCGCATCGGGATTTCGACTAGCGATCTCGCGCGCCATCGACATGGCATCGTCGTACGGATTGTCCGACAGCATCGTTGCAAGTCCGAGATCCTTGGCTTCGCGTCCGCTGAAGATGCGTGCGGTGAACGTGAGTTCCTTCGCCACGTCGAGACCACACAGACGCGTGAGTGTCTGTGTGCCCGTCATGTCGGGCACGAGTCCCCAATAGGTCTCGCGCACCGACATCTGGGTATCGGGGTGCACGATCCGGATATCGGCGCCGAGCGCGATCTGGATCCCACCACCGAGGGCGTGCCCATGCAGTGCCGCGATCACCGGGACGGGAATCTCCTGCCACACCCACGATGCCTGCTGGCCGTGATGCGTGATCGACCCGTCCTTCACATCGGTGATGGCGGTGGTCGGTCGCTCGCCCCCGTTGCCTTCCTTGCCGCTCGACATTGCCTGGAACGACGAGAAGTCGAGTCCGGCACAGAACGATGGTCCGTTGCCGGACACCACCACGACCCGCACACCTTTTTCGGTCTTCAGGCGCTCGCCAGCGTCGACAATGGCGCTGAACATGGCACCGTCGAGAGCGTTGCGCTTGTCGGCACGGTTGAAACGGACATCGGCGATGCCGTCGGAGATCGAGATGAGCACGCGTTCTGACATGCACGAAGTCTGGCAGGTCACTCGACCAGACGCAGACCCGTGGGAGCGATCGACGGCTCCACATGTGGGAGTTCCACCACAAACGCAGTTCGGTGAGCCGGGAAGATGTGCTCGGAGAACAGCACCGGGCGGCCGGAGTCGTCGGTGGTGGTGCGTTCGCAGCGCAGCACGGGCGACCCCGCCGGCACACCCAGCAGTCGGGCATCGTCGGAGCTCGCAGCATCGGCCCCGATGGTCTGGGTGGCACCACCGAGGCGAACGTGGAGCAACTCGTAGAACGGTGACCGCTCGACATCGCTGCGCGACAGATCCTGGCCCAACTCCGCAGGGCACCACACGGTCACCACGGCGAAGGGCTGTCCGTCGGCGAGATTGAGCCGGCGCACCCGCAGCACCTGGTCGGTCCCGAGGACACTGCGCACCTTGGACCCTGCGGGAACGAAGGCGAACTCGAGGATGCGCCGCTGCGGGGTCATGCCACTGTCGGCCATCTGGGCCTCGATCGTCACGAGATGGCCGAGGCTCTGCACCACAGGATCGGCCGACACGAACCACCCGAAGCCCTGTCGAGCAGCGATCAGACCCTCGTCACGGAGCAACTCCAGCGAACGTCGCACGGTGACCCGACTCGCATCGAATTGTTCCGACAGTTCGGACTCACTCGGCAGCAGTCCGCCCGCTGCGTATTCGCCCGAGCGCACCCGAGCACGCAAGACCTCGGCGATCTCGCGATACCGAATCGTCCGATTCGACACGCCGTCGCTGGGTGTTTCGGGAGCGGAACTCGCGCTCATGGGGAACCTCATCGCTGTCGGAGCGAGACCCCGACGGTTGTTGTGAGCGATCGCCAACTTGTCTTAGACTTGTCTGCAATCTACCGCATCGATTCTGCGAGGAGCATCCCTCATGGCCGTATCCGCCGGAACCCCCATCGAACTCGTGGAGCAGGTGTACGCAACCCTGTCGGAGCGCGTGGCCATCGGGCGAAAGCGCCTCGGTCGGCCACTCACGCTCACCGAGAAGGTGCTCATCAACCATCTCGTGGATCCCGCAACACAGGAGATGGAGCGCGGCGACAGTTACGCCGACTTCAACCCCGACCGTGTCGCCATGCAGGACGCCACCGCACAGATGGCACTGCTGCAGTTCATGACTGCCGGCCTGCCCACCACCGCAGTGCCCTCCACCGTGCACTGCGACCATCTCATCTCGGCCAAGGTCGGGGCGAAGATCGATCTGGGTGTCGCCATCGACGACAACCGCGAGGTGTACGACTTCCTGCGCAGTGTGTCCGCCAAGTACGGCATCGGCTTCTGGGGGCCCGGAAGCGGCATCATCCATCAAGTCGTGCTCGAGAACTACGCCTTTCCCGGCGGCATGATGATCGGCACCGACAGTCACACACCCAATGCAGGCGGACTCGGCATGGTGGCTATCGGCGTCGGTGGTGCCGACGCCGTCGACGTGATGACCGGATTCCCGTTCAACGTGCGTTGGCCCAAGGTGATCGGCGTGCGCCTCACCGGCACGTTGTCGGGGTGGTCATCGCCCAAGGACGTCATCCTCGAAGTCGCCCGTGTGCTCACCGTCGAGGGCGGCACCGGAGCCATCGTGGAGTACTTCGGACCCGGAGCCGACAGCATCTCGGCCACCGGCAAGGCAACCATCTGCAACATGGGTGCCGAGATCGGCGCAACGTGCTCGCTGTTCGCCTATGACCAGAACATGGCGATGTACTTGAAGGCAACCGGCCGCGAAGCCATCGCCGATGCCGCCGACAAGGTGGCCGAGCACCTGCGACCCGACGACGGCGCGCTGTACGACCAGACCATCGAGATCGATCTGAACACCCTCAAGCCACTCATCAACGGCCCGCACTCACCCGACCGAGCGCACCGCGTCGGTGACGCCGTGGGCGAGGCCGCACGCGAGAACGGGTGGCCGCTCGAGATCTCGGCCGCACTCATCGGTTCGTGCACCAACTCCTCGTACGAAGACATCACACGCGCCGCTTCGGTGGCACGACAAGCAGCCGCCAAAGGTCTGCGCGCCAAGACCGAGTTGCTCATCTCGCCCGGATCCGAGCAGATCCGCGCCACGATCGAGCGCGACGGACTCATGGCCGACCTCGAGGCCATCGGAGCAACGGTGCTCGCCAATGCCTGTGGTCCGTGCATCGGACAGTGGGAGCGTTCGCAGCAGGTGACCGACACGGCGAACAGCATCGTCAACTCGTTCAACCGCAACTTCCCCAAGCGCAACGACGGATCCGCAAACACCCTGTCGTTCGTGACCTCGCCCGACACGGTGATCGCTCTTGCGCTCGCCGGACGTCTCGACTTCGACCCCACCACCGACACGATCGTGAATGCCGACGGCGTTGCGGTGCATCTCGATCCGCCGGTGGGCGAGGTGCTTCCTTCCCGCGGCTACGACCCGGGCCAGAACACCTTTACGGCACCGCCCGCCGACGGCTCGTCGCTCACCGTTACCGTCTCCCCCACGAGCGACCGTCTCCAGTTGCTCGATCCGTTCCCCGCATGGGACGGCAAGGACTACCTCGGTCTGCCGGTGCTCATGAAGGCACAGGGCAAGTGCACCACCGACCACATCTCGGCTGCGGGCAAGTGGCTCACATATCGCGGACACCTCGAGAACATCTCGGGAAATCTCTTCCTCGGTGCCGTGAATGCGTTCAACAGCGCAGTCGGCGAGGGAAAGAGCGTCATCGACGGATCCACCGCTACCTATCCGGAGCTCGCCAAGCGCTACAGCCAGGCCGGGATCCGCTGGTGCGCCATCGGCGACCGCAATTACGGCGAGGGCTCATCGCGTGAACATGCAGCCATGGAGCCACGCTTCCGGGGCGGGGTCGTGATCTTCGCCCGCTCGTTCGCCCGTATCCACGAGACGAACCTGAAGAAGCAGGGCCTCGTGCCGCTCACCTTCGCGAACCCCGACACCTACGAGCAGATCGGCGAGGATGACCGCATCAACGTGCTCGGCCTGCCGCCGGTGCCGGGACGCAACATTCGGTGCCAGATCGTGAAGCCCGATGGCGCAACGATCGATTTCGAGGCCAAGCACACGTTCAGCGATGAGCAGGTGGAGTGGTTCCGTGCAGGCTCCGCGCTCAATGTGGTGCGTCGCAAGGTCGCCGAAGGCAAGGGCTGAGCACCTCTCTGCCGGCCACCCACAAACCTCGCGACGCAGGGTGGGTCACAGAAGCCATAGATTGGTGCTGAATGAAGGGTCTCATCCTCGCGGGTGGCGCAGGAACCCGTTTGCGCCCGATCACGTACACCAGTGCCAAGCAGTTGGTGCCGGTGGCGAACACCCCGATCCTCTTCTACGGCCTGCAGTCGATGGTGGACGCGGGAATCACCGACATCGGCATCATCGTGGGCGACACTGCTGCCGAGGTGATGACGGCTGTCGGTGACGGCGCGCGCTGGGGGGCCCGAGTCACCTACATCCCGCAGGACGCACCGCTGGGCCTGGCGCACTGCGTGCTGATTGCGCGTGAGTTCCTGGGCGCCGACGACTTCGTCATGTACCTCGGCGACAACCTGCTCGAACAGGATCTCAACACCTTCGTTGCGGCATTCACGGGCCAATCGGAGCGTCCCGCAGCGCAGATTCTGCTCAAGGCGGTCCCCGACCCACAGCGCTTCGGCGTCGCCGAACTCGATGCCTCGGGACATGTCGTTCGACTCGTGGAGAAACCGGCCGAACCACCCAGCGACCTCGCGCTCGTGGGCGTCTACCTCTTCGACCCCACGATCCACGAGGCGGTGCGCGCGATTGAGCCGTCGGCGCGCGGCGAACTCGAGATCACCGATGCCATCCAGTGGCTCGTCGAGAACGGCCGCCGTGTGCAATCACAGTTGCTCACCGGCTGGTGGATCGACACCGGCAAGCTCACCCCTTTGCTGGAGGCAAATCGACTGCTGCTCGAGCGCATCTCCCCCCGCCTCGAGGGAACCATCGATGACGCGAGTTCGATTGACGGACGTGTCGTGCTCGAGCGGGGAGCACGCGTCGTTCGCTCTCAGATTCGCGGCCCCGTCGTGATCGGCGCCGGATCCGCAATTGTCGACAGTTACATCGGTCCGCATACTGCAGTGGGGAACAACTGCACGATCGAGCATTCTGAGATCGAGCACTCCGTACTGCTCGAGGGCGTGCGTGTGAGCGGTGTGCCGCGCCTGCAGGACTCATTGCTCGGCCGCGAAGCGGTGGTGACGCGGACTCACGCCAAACCCAGTGCGCTGCGGCTCATGGTGGGCGACCACAGCCAGATCGACGTGGAGTAACGGCTCATGTCTACCCAGATCGACCCCATCACAGAGATTGCCGGCGCGTTCGTCGTGACCCCACAAGTTTTCGGTGACGCCCGCGGGCAGTTCCTAGAGACCTATCGACGC
>JAFMJD010000208.1 GCA_017853685.1 Actinomycetota bacterium
CATGCACGCAAGACATGCGGTGGTGAGTTACGAGGGATTCTTCGAGCTCCCCAGCCCATCCGCCCGAAGACTTGTGGAGACGCTCGCCCCTACTCGAACAATCCTGTTTCTCCGAGATCAGGTCGGGTACCTCAATTCATTCTCCAATCAGATGATCAAGGCGCACCGAACCAGTTGGGACGACATCCGCAGGCACCAACGGTCGCTCACTGAGTTCAACCCGAACCTCGATTTCCACGCGTTGGCGAACCGCTGGGTTTCCTTGCTCGATCCCGGAACCCTCGACTTGCTTCGATACGACGCTGGAGAGGACTCTGTCGGGAGCTTCGTCGCGGCGGCAGGACTCTCGGACTATCTCCTCGGGGTCCCGATCGAGCGGGTTCGCCGAAATCCCGCGCTCGACGAGTTCGGGCTGGCGGTACTGCTCGAGGCCAAGAGACAAACTCCCCAACGCTCGCTGTTGCCGGCCCTCGTCACGGTCGCCCACGAACTGCTGCAGAACCATTTTCACCCCGCCGACGACTGCGAGCCGATACCGAATCTCCTTGACCCGGAGTCGATCGAACAGATCAAGGCCCACTACGACGCGGGCAACCGCCGTCTTCACGACAGGTTAGGGGTCTCGCTCGACTTCGCCCACGTCAGCTCCGGCCCCCGGGTGGATCTGGAGCGGTTGGCCAGTGAACCAACGTGCAGACGGATGGTCGAGCGCGTGCTCATAGAGGCCCAACGCCGAGCCGAGTCGCCTGCGCCGCTTGCGCCGCACCGGAACTCTGTGGACACATCGGCACCGTGATAGCGGGGTGCCTCACTCCGCAGCGAGTCAGTTCTTGATGCCCCAGCGCACGTTCGCACCACGTTGCGCTGCGAACGTGCGCGCTCTGCTGGGCAGCGGCTTTCGGGGTCAGAAGAAATCCACCACGCCTCGACCTGCTTGACAACGTCGCAGCGAACTACGCTGAAAACGAATTGTTTGTGTGTCGACTCCCGAGGTGTAGACGGACAGTGGCTTCAATTGACCACCGTGTCGAGTTGCGTGGCGCTGGGTGGGATCGCTCGCACCTCCGCAAACCTCTGAGGACCGGACGCGCGCACGCATGGCCCCTCTGTTGGCGGGACGAACTGGTCCCCTCTCGAGGTGCGGTGTGCTTGTCATCGAGTGTTTCGACGGCAGCAAGACATTCGCAGAGTGTGTGCAGCGTGCATTCGCTCACGCTGGTTGCTCCGCATTGTCGGCCTTCGATCGACGGGCGCGCGCAGTGATTCCCTCATTCGTTGCCGAAAACCGGACCGACAGTTTCGTTCTCGAAGCACTCCGTCTCCTCGAACCGGAGCACACCAATTCCTTCACATCGGCACCTTGGGATTCATCGCGCACCCAGCATCGACCGGTCCAGGGCCTCTACAACGTGATCTTCAACCTGCTCCACGTACATCACCCCGAGAGTTCTCTGGAAGAATTCGATGCGCTCCGACGCTGCTGCACATCGCTCGCACATGACCTGAACTCAGGGTTGGCTCGCCTCATGGTCGATCGTTCGCACGAACCGTTGACCCCATTCACGTTGCGCGCCATCGACACAATCGCCCGCGACGCCGGCGTCACCAATGACACTGCGGTGATTGCCCTGTCGCAGAATCGTTCGAACCCTCGACGCACGGGGATCCTCCGGCACCTCGTGCTGGACTACCACCCCGTCACCGTTGGACTCCGTTGTGCCGATGCTCTCGTAAACGGGTTGGCAACAGGCGAACGTCTTTCATTGTCCGACGATCATCGCCCCAACTTCGATGTTCTCTGCATGAATTCTGCACCCCGACCGCATCGGTACCTCACGGTTCTCGCGCTGGCCAAAGAAGGGCTGATCGATCTTGTCGCGGCGCGTACGTGCGCGCAGCGACCGGGCATTCCCTTCGTCAGCCTTCCCGGGTTCGAGGATCAGCGACAGCCACGACCCCCGAAGAACGCCGAGGAGTTGACGTCGTACTGTGCGATGTCGCAGATGAACGATCTGGTCGACTTCGTCGATGACCTCGTGGCCGTACTTCCCCTGGAGATCGACGAATCGACGCAAAGCCATCAGGAGCGAATGACCCAAATCGATCTGAGTCGTTACTCGAATTCGAAGATCTCCGTCGTGACCGAAACCCACCTCACTGGGGATCACCTTCGCATCACCGAAAAGACGCTGAGGTCGGCTGCCCTTGGACACCCGTTTGTCACCATCGGGTGCAGGAACTCGCTCGAAGTAGTACGCGAATTCGGCTTCAGCACCTTCGATGATCTGATCGACCAGACTTACGACTCGGAACCCTCGAATGGACTGCGCCTCCGGCGCGCGGTAGCGAGCGCGCGCGAGTTCGTACAGCGATGGGATTCTGATGAGCACTTCCGGGATCGCGTTCGAGCCGAAAGCGATCGCAACCGAGCCTGGACCGTTCACGGATTCGCCAAGCAGTACCAATCCCGCTTTGCGAGGCCGATCAGTGCTTTCCTGCGGTGCGGCACCGACCCGGACAGCACAGTCAGTCGCCGATAGTCACAGGTAGTAGATTGCCGGTGCTGGCGAGCACGGGCTCGATTGTGTGCTTCGACGCAGCGAGGGGTGGCCCGACAGGATGACACGAGTGTTGCTCAAGAGAGTTGTGCGGGGGTTGCGCAGACGATCCCGCCTGATCGATCGTCTCGCAACGAAATATCGGCGACGGTTCCCGGCCTCCCGTTCAGCGAGCGAAGCCGGAGGCTCCGAAGGAGAGGGGCATGGCTCCATCCACGACGCCCGCGGGGTGCTCGAGGGAGCCACGGCCGTCGACGGTTGGGTGCTCGTGCGCGGTTGGTCGGTGGACCCATCCAGCGAGCTTCGGGTC
This sequence comes from Actinomycetota bacterium, assembly GCA_017853685.1. Lineage (GTDB taxonomy): Bacteria > Actinomycetota > Acidimicrobiia > Acidimicrobiales > Ilumatobacteraceae > WLJO01. Next base: position 2,869 of record JAFMJD010000208.1, read on the forward strand.
GGCGACAGCGAGGTGCGGCTGTCCGCCGACGAACCGCTCCAGTTCTGGTACCGACGAGATGACGTGAACACGGCACTCGGCCTCGACACCGACACCCGATGCGGATTCCTGGTGCTGCTACCAACGGCGGCG
>JAFMJD010000084.1 GCA_017853685.1 Actinomycetota bacterium
GGCATGTCGTTCTTCATCCAGAAGGCGTTCGACCAGGTGCTCCAGCAGTGGAGCAACAACGTGCAGTTCGTGGTGTTCATGCAACCCGAGGCGAGCACCGATCAGATCGCTGCCGTGAAGGCCGTGCTCGACGACCAGATCGCGTCCGGTGTGGTGCGTGAGGCGCCGTACTCGGACAAGCAGGCGTCGTTCGAGGAGTTCAACCGGCTGTTCTCCACGAATCAGACGATCCGCGACACGCTCACGCTCGAGGACATGCCCACGCAGTTCCGGGTGGCCCCGGCGAGCAAGGACGCAGCAGTCATCAAGAACCTGATTCTGCAGTTCCAGAACCGACCCGGGGTGCTCGACGTCAAGTCCCCAGCCGAGTACGTCAAGGTGATCGGGAAGTTGTCGGGCTTCATCCGCTGGGTCACCACGGGTCTGTGGATCGTGCTGCTCGGCACGGCGGTGGGTCTCATCTGGAACACCATCCGCACCGCGATGTTCGCACGTCGTCGCGAGATCGAGGTGATGAAACTCGTGGGCGCGACGAACTGGTTCATCCGCGTGCCGTTCATGCTCGAGGGCCTCATCCAGGGACTGATCGGCTCTGCCATCGCCAGTGCGTCACTCGTGGGCGTGAACGTGGTCTGGACCGGCCGCATTCGCTCGGTCACGTCGGGTCTCGGAAACGTCAATGACCTCGCGCTCGTGTACTTCATCGTGAGCGGCGGCTACGTGGGATCGATCGTCGTGCGCATCGTGGTGCTGGGCGCCCTCGCCGGCGCGATCGGTGCCGGCATCGCCGCCTCCCGTTTCCTCGACGTCTAGGCCATCGGGCCGGTCCGGGTGGAGCACTACATGCACGGAGTGGATCCCGGTGTGGCCGTGGTGATCTGGACCTACGGCAGGGCAGCGGTGGCGGCCGAGTGCGTTCGCGCAGTCCTCGAGCAGACGCTCGTTCCGCAGCGCGTGGTGGTGGTGGACAGTGCGTCGCCGGATGGAACAGCTGATCGTCTGCGTGCCGAATTCCCGACCGTGGAGGTTGTTCGCCTCGATGCGAACGAGGGAATGGGAGCCGCTATTGCAGAGGGACTCACCCGTGTGCTCGGCGGACCCGAGGAACTGGTGTGGTTCGTGGAGGATGATGCCGTGCCGGCCCCCGACACCCTCGCCCGACTCGCACAACACCTGACCACGCATCACGAGGTGGAAGTCGTGGGCCCCCGCGGCGCTCGACTGCGACGTGGCCGCTGGGACTGGCTCGCGGCGTCGCACGTCGGGCCGTGCGACTTCTGCATGCTCGACGGTGCGCTTGCACGTGCAGCAGTGCTGCGTGGCGTGGAGCCCCCGCGTCGGGACTTCTTCATCATGCACGTCGATGTCGAGTACCCACTGCGGCTGCGCCGGGCGGGAGTTCGTTCGTTCCAACTGGGCACGGTGCAGCACGGTGCCCGACAACTCGGTGCGGCCTCCCGGTCCACGGAGTGGCGGGCCTACTACCAGACCCGGAACCACGTGCGGATCGCGCTCGAGTGGCGGTCGCCTGCGATGTGGTGGGGGTTCGCGGTGCGCACACTCGCCCAGGTCACCGCTGACGTCGTGGCAGGGCGCCGTGGCTGGCGACGTATCGGCTTCCGAGCACGCGGTCTGGTCGATGGCCTGCGGGGTCGGATGGGACAAACCGTGCAGCCGACTGGCTAAGTTCGCCCCGTGGACTACACCCAGATCAAGTACGCAGTGGCCGACAACATCGCCACCATCACCCTGAACCGCCCCGATCAGTTGAACGCTTTCACGGGCACGATGATGAACGAGATCATCGATGCGTTCGACCGGACCGACGCCGACGACGATGTGCGTGCCGTGGTGATCACTGGGTCCGGCAGGGGCTTTTGCGCCGGCGCAGATCTCTCGTCGGGCGGATCCACATTTGCCCGAGGCGGCAGCGATGTGGAGACCCGAGTCAAGGGTGTGAATCGTGACGGCGGTGGACTGGTCTCGCTGCGAATCTATGAGTCGCACAAGCCGGTGATCGGCGCCATCAACGGCGCAGCGGTGGGCGTTGGCGTGACGATGACCCTGCCCATGGATGTCCGTATTGCCAGCACCAACGCACGCTTTGGTTTCGTGTTTGCACGGCGCGGCATCGTGCCCGAGGCATGCTCGTCGTGGTTCCTCCCGCGTGTCGTGGGAATCTCACAGGCAGCAGAGTGGGTCTACACCGGCCGCATCTTCCCGGCCCAAGAAGCACTCGACGCAGGCCTGGTGCGCAGCGTGCACGAGCCCGACGACTTGCTGCCTGCCGCATATGCGTTGGCGCGAGAGATTGCCGAGAACACTGCCCCGGTCTCGGTGGCATTGTCTCGTCACATGCTGTGGCGAATGCTCGGCGCTGATCACCCGATGGAGGCGCACAAGGTGGACTCGCGAGGAATCGCGGTGCGAGGCCCCAGTGCCGACGCGAACGAGGGCGTTACCAGCTTCCTCGAGAAGCGCCCGGCCCGATTCCCCAATCGGGTGAGCGAGGGCCTGCCGGACATCTTCCCGAACTGGGAGGACCCCGAGTTCAGTTGATCGGGTGGTGTCCGAGGTCGCTTCGGGACCCCGGACCGAACTTGTGACGAATTCCCCAGGAAATCGGGAACAACCTCTGAGGTCGCTGCGTTATACCGAGCAGTAACAAGAACCGGGCGATCGGCCCGGGCACCGAGAGGAGGAAACGATGGGCACAGTTCTGGGAGACACGATCGAGGCCGGCAGCGTCCTCGAGGTGAAAGTGGACGATCAGTGGTTGACGGCTCTCGTGCTGCTCGCCAATGACGAAGCCGTGATTCTGGATCTCTGCGACGGTTCCACCCCTGTGGTGGTTCGGTCGGAAGAACTCGGCGAGTACCGACTGTTCGAGGCCGACGCCGCCTGGAACTGACAGTCCCCCAGAGAGCCTGTGGGGCGCCCCCCGGCCCATAGGCTTTCCGACATGCCCTCCGATGGCTCCGAACGAGAGGTAACTCTCTACGAAGCGGTCGGGGGCATGTTGTTTTTTGAGCGCCTTGTCGACGGTTTCTACGCCCGAGTGGGAACGGACCCAGTGCTCTCGCCGTTGTATCCGGACACCGATTACGGGCCCGCCAAGCGTCGCCTCACGCTCTTTCTCGCCCAGTATTGGGGCGGTCCGACGATCTACTCCGATGAGCGCGGACACCCGCGGCTCAAGATGCGGCACCACCCGTATGTGATCGGTGCGGCCGAGCAGCAGCATTGGATGGATGCGATGACTGCGTCGATCGACGATCTCGAGCCCATGGCCGAGGTGCGCACGATGCTGCTCGAGTACTTCGAGAAGGCGGCCGAACATCTCCGCAACGACGGTCCGCTGCGCTTCACAGGATCTGCATGAGGGCGTAGCAGGCGACTGCTGCAGCAGCGCCGACGTTCAGCGAGTCCACCGACCCGTGCATCGGAATCTTGGCTCGCAGGTCGGCGGCAGCAAGAGTGGGCTCTCGAAGGCCGTGGCCTTCGGCGCCCAACACCAGCGCAATCCGCTCGCTCGACGGAACTGCAGCGATGTCCACTGCGTCAGCCGCAGGCGTGAGCGCCACCACGAGGAACCCGGCCTCGCGCAGCACGGCGAGGCCAGCGGGAAGTGCGGCGGTCCGGGCATACGGAAATCGGTAGACCTCACCCATCGACACTCGCGCCGCGCGCCGGTACAGCGGATCGGAGCAGGTGGGATCGAGCAACATGGCGTCGACGCCGAGCGCTGCTGCGCTGCGGACGATCACGCCCACATTGGTGGGGTTGTTCACGCCCTCGAGCACCACGACACGTCGGGCATGAGCGATGACGGTTTCGGCCGATGGCACCGGGCGGCGTTCGAAGCAGGCGAGCATGCCGCGGTGGACCCCCATGCCGGTGATGCGCTCGAGCACCGGTACTGCAGCGGCGAAGACCGTTGCCCCGGGTCCGATGGTGTCGGGGAGCGGCACTCGGCGCTGTGCGTCCACGAGACAGTGCAGCATGCGATAGCCGGCGCTGAGCGCGCGCTCCACCACGACATCGCCCTCGGCGACGAACAGACCAGCGAGATCGCCACCGTGGGCCTCGCGTTGCTGGCGCAGCACATGGTCACGCAGACCGAGATAGACCGCAATACGCGGGTCGTCGGGGTGCTCGATGGGGATGATGGGCATGGTGTCAGTCCCAGTCGATCCAGAGTTCCTTCATGGCCCGCAGCGTGAAGTTGGGGTGATGCTGGAAGTCGTTCCGTGACGGCGAGAAGCGCAGGTTCGCCAGTCGTTCGAGCAGCACGGTGAAGGCGATGTTCTGTTCGAGGCGAGACAACCCGGCGCCGGGGCAGTGCGTTTCGCCCACCGAAAAAGCGACATGCCGGTTTGCGTTCGCGCGGTCCACGTCGAGCTCGGCCGGGCAGCTGAATGTGCGCGGGTCACGGTTGCCGGCGGCATAGCGGAGGTGAATCACCGAATTCTTCGGGATGCGGACCCCGGCGATCTCGGTGTCGGCTCCGGCGATGCGGGGCAGGCCCTGGGTAGGCGACTCCATGCGGAGGTTCTCGTCCACGAAGTTCTTGACCTTCGACCGATCGAGGCGCAGTGCTCGATGTGCGTCGGGGTGGGACAGCATCAGCCACAGTCCAGACGTGAGCGCAAAGGTGGTGGTCTCGTTCCCCCCGATGTACAGGTGGTCCACCATCGAGATGATTTCGGTGTCGGTCAGGGGGCGCTGGCCCTTGAAGCGTGCCTCATTCGCGAGGAACGAGATCACCGAATCATCCGGCGAGGTCTTCTTGGCCTCGATGGTGTCCTTGATGTGTTTCTGGAACTCGACGATCTTGCGGGCGACGTACATCTCCTCGTCGTCGGAGAGACCGCCTCGGAACGGCAGCACCCAGGCCTCGGACCACTCCTTCAACTGGGGGATGTCTGCGGTGTCGAATCCCATCATGATGGTGATCACGAGCACCGGGAGCGGCAGCGCAAAGTCGGCGACGAACTCGCATTGCTTGCGCGGTTCCACGGCATCGATGAGATCGTTGACGATCCCCGTGATGAGGTCTCGCCGCGCCTCGGCACCCACCACGGAGAAGAACGGGTCCACCAACTCCCGATAACGACGGTGGTCAGGGGGGTCGATGGCAAGCGGCATCGTTCGTTGCCAACCGTGCTGCTCGTAGAAGTCGGCGACGCGTTCGTGGATGGAGCCGGGAGGGGGCGAGGGAGTTTCGGTGGGTCGCCGCAGGAAGAGGTCCGTTCGGCGCAGCACGTACTGGATGTCGTCGAATCGGGTGAGTACGAACATGTTGGTGCCCGGCATCTGCCACACCGGGGCCTCCTCGCGCAGCAGGTCATACGTGGGGTACCAGTTCTCCTGCGTCGCTGGGTCGTAGAGGTTCACCTCGCCCAGACCGCGGGGACATCCGGGGATCACGTCACTCATGGCGGCATTCTTGCCGCCCGACACTCCCGGCGTGGAAGAATGCAGGACGAACGGGGTACAGGTTCGAGCCAAGGAGATGGGGCCATGGAACGCCTACGCATGATCGACCCGCAGGACTGGGATCCTGTGCTGAAGAACGCGGTGCACCCCGAGGAGCGCACCGATCTCGAGAACGGCCTGATGCGTTTCTTCGCGCACCGACCGGAACTCGCGCTCGGACTGGGAGCGTTCTCCGGTGCGCTGAAGCGCAACCGCAAGTTGCCCGAGCGCCTCATGGAACTGATGCGTCTGCGCATTGCTTTCCACAATCAGTGCCGTAGCTGCATGGCGATCCGCTACACCGATGCCGTGAACGACGGGCTCACCGAGGATCTCGTCTGCTCGCTCGAGAAGCCGTACGAGGCGCCGGGCCTCACCGATGCTGAGCGCGCCGCCATCCGGTTCGGCGAACTGCTGGCGAGCAACCACCTGTCGATCGACGACTCGGTGTATGCGGAGCTGCACAAGCACTTCACCGATGGCGAGATCGTAGAGATCGGCATGTACGCCTCGCTGTGTGTGGGTCTGGGTCGTTGGGCCGCCACCTTGCACATGGTGGAGGAACTGCCCGACGCCTTCCAGCAGGCCGAGGTGGGATACGGGGCCATCACCCCGTGGGGGAACGACGCCGTCATCGTCCGGTGACGTTGTCCCCGGTGTTCTGAGTGGGCATGCGCTTCACCGTTTTCGGTATACCGGTACATGTCGACCTGTTTTTCTTCGTCGGGCTGCTCATGGTCTGGTCATGGGCGGGCGGCGAGCGATCTGGTGTCTTTGCCGCTGTCTTCGTCGGCGTGTTCACCCTCATCCATGAGTTGGGGCATGCACTCACGGCGCGCCGGTTCGGTGCGCAGAGCGCCATCACGCTGAACCTGCTGGTGGGCTGGGCGTCATACGCAGCGCCGCAGCCACTCACGCGCCGCCAGCGCAACCTCATCAGCCTGGCCGGGCCGTTGTCCCAGATCGTGCTCGCCGTGCCGGTGCTGGTGGTGACGTACTACGCGCTCCCCGAACAACGAAGTGCCGAGGCTGCGGCGGTGGCAAGAGGTGCAGCGAACCTGCCGTTCGACATGTGGCAAGGCGCAGTATGGGCCGGGATCGTGATCGGCCTCTTGAACCTGATGCCGCTCTGGCCACTCGATGGCGGCCATGTGCTGGACTCGTTCCTCACCACTGCACTCGGTGAGCGTCGCGGTCGTCGGGCAATGCTCATCGGCACACTGGTGGTGGTGGGTGTGGTTGCAGTGCTCGGGTTCAGCACAGGAACGATCGAGGCCCCATACAGCGGGATCGAGCGCGAGGTGCTGGGTGCGGCCTATGCGCCGTACGCAGCGTTGGCGAAGTCACTCCCGGCTGCGCTGTGGGAGCAGATCCGCTACTTCCCCGGTCACATTCTGGATTTCCCGTTGCTCCTCGTGCTCTTCTGCGGTCTGAACAGCGCGCTCGCGCTCCAGAGAATGCCCAAGCACGATCGTGTTGCCACATGGATCGACGTGGAGCAGGCACCGAAACGACCCGACAAACGTCGACCTGCCGACACAGCGCCCGCAGCACCTGCACCTGCACCTACGTCGACGTCGGTCGTGCCAGCGGAGGCACATCACGCCGAGCGATACGGCTGGCTCGACAGCCAATCGCTGCCGTTCCCATCCGGATGGGGACCTTCGCCATGGCTTCGCAGTTACCTTGCGCTGCAGGGCGGCGACACCGAGACCGCCCGCGCCGTGGCACGGACCGTGAGTGCGGGTGGTCGGCCGCGCTGGGAACTTCCCGATCCTGCAGAACGCCCCGAGCTCGCCCAAGTGGCCGCGCTGCTCGACGTTGCCGACCTCCGGGTGGAAGATCCCGAACGCAGCATGGTGACGCTCAGGGTCCTTGCCGCCCACGGTTCCCCCGAACAGATCGCCACATTCGGTGTCGCGCTCTACGGTGCGACGTCTGATGCCGAGGTGCTGTTCGTGGTTGCTGCGGGCCTCGCGCGGTGCGGTCTCGGCGATGATGCCATGGACTGGTTGCGCCGTGCCGTCATGGATCGCCCGGATCACCGTCGACTCGCAACCGATCGAGGGTTCTGGCCGCTGCATCCCCGTGACGATTTTCAGCATCTCCTCGAGTCGACGAAGGTGGAGTCATGAGCAAGCGTCTGTTGTCCCTCGCTGCCGGCGTGATGATCGAGTTCCCCGCCGAGGAGGTGGTGACCTCAGCTGCAGCGGCCGGTTGGCCTGCGTGCGGCATCTGGTTCGATCTCGAGCAGTGGACTGATGCCCGTGAGCGGGAGATCAAGCGCCGCCTCGACGACACCGGGATCATCGCACTCGACATCGAACCGATCATCGTGGGCGTGGGCGATGACCCGACGGATCGTCTGGTGGACGCCGCTGCGGCGCTCGGTGCGCGCTTCATCCTCTTCACGAGTCGCATCGGCGAGTGGGATGTAGTGGTCGAGCGGTTCGCCTATGCCTGCGATCGAGCTCAGGCAGCCGATCCGTCGATCACGGTGGTGTACGAGTTCCTGCCGATCTTCCCGCTGGGCACGATCGCTGACGCACACCGTGTGGTGAGCGAAGCGGCCCGCCCCAACAGTGCGATCCTCGTGGACAATCTGCACCTGCGATCATCGGGCGCACGCCCCGCTGATGTTGCTGCGTACGACCCGAAACTGTTCCCGTACATCCAGATCGCCGATGCCCCACTGCGGGCGCCCGCCGACGGCGCAGCGCTGTACGACGAGGCGATCAACGGGCGGTCGTGGCCCGGCGACGGTGAGCTCCCGATCGACGAACTGCTGGCCGTGGTGCCTGATGTGCCGATCTCGTACGAGGTTCGCTCGGCAGCCACCCGCACGGCCTACCCGGATGCGTTGGAGCGGGCGAAGTACGGATGGAGCCGGGTACGCCACCACACCGGATAGGGCCCGGGGTGCGCCCGCCGGTAGTCTGACCGCTCGGCGTGAAAGCGCCGTGGCGACGTGGCCGAGTGGTTGAGGCAAGGGCCTGCAAAGCCCTCCACCTGGGTTCGATTCCCAGCGTCGCCTCCAGTTTGTTGCAGTCGGTGGTCCCGCCACGGTGGTCGACCAGGCCGAAATTCGCTCCAGTTTCTCGGCGTCCGCGCCCGACTGGTGAGACAAACTACAGTCGGTGTCAGCCGTATCGTGCGACGTCCGGGGGGACACCATGCCGACACTTCCGAAGATCATCTCGCCTGACGACCATGTGCAGGCCCCGGCGCACGTCTGGCGGGACCGCCTGCCGGCCAAGTGGCGGGACCTTGGCCCCACGGTGCACCGCCAGCAAGGTGCGGCTGTCATCGGCCCCGGCTACATCGCGTTCGAGGAGCGTGAGGGTGGGCGCTGGGCCGATGTGTGGCACTACGAGGACCTCCGGATCCCGATCGTGCGCATTGCGGCAGCGTCGGGCGCTCCACGATCCGAGATCGACGGACGGCCGGTGACGTACGAAGAGATCCACCCGGCCTGTTACGACCCCAAGGCGCGGCTCGCCGCCATGGACGAAGCCGGAGTGGCTGCGTCGGTGTGTTATCCCAACATGGAGGTGCGCTTCTGCGGCCAGACGTTCTCGCTCGCCAAGGACAAAGAGCTCGCCCTGCTGTGCATCCGCGCGTACAACGACTTCATCCACGAGGAATGGTGCGCAGGATCAGGCGGTCGCCTCGTTGCGATGGGAATCGTCCCGTTGTGGGACGTCGATCTCGCCGTTGCCGAGGCGCGACGACTGGCGGCACTGGGCTTTCGCAGCATCACGTTCTCCGAGGGCCCGCACCTGCTGGGGTTCCCCTCGATCTTCTCCGGTTTCTACGACCCGCTGTTCGCCGAGTGCGAGGCGAGCGGACTGGTGCTCTCGCTGCACATCGGCACCGGAGCATTCGCCATGCTGGCTCCGGACATGGCGGGAGCTGTTCCCAATGTGGTGGCCTCGTTCAACAGCGGGTACACGCTCACCGACTGGCTGTTCTCCGGATTGCTCGAGCGTTATCCGGGCCTGAAGATCGTTCTTGCCGAATCGCAGTTGGCGTGGGTTCCCTACATCTTGTCCCGAGCGGACTTCGTGTGGAAAGAGATGCGCGGCGAGGGCTTCACGAGCATTACTGCCGACAAGATGCCGCATCCACCGAGTCACTACTTCCGGCAGAACATCTGGTGCACGTTCTTCCGTGATCCGGTCGGGCTCACGCTGCTCGACCACATCGGTGTCGACAACGTGATGTACGAGGTGGACTTTCCGCACACGGACTCGTCATGGCCCACATCGTTCGACACAGCGACCGAGATGACGAGCGCGCTCAGCGAGGCAGACCGCGTGAAGATCATGGCGGACAATGCTCGCAAGCTGTTCCGCATCGACCTTGCAGGTGTCGGCTCGTGACCCTGGCCGCCGACGCCGAGCAGTTCCAGCCCCTACCCGCACTCCTGCCCGAGAACTGGCAGGAGAACATGTTCTTCATCCTGTGGGACACCACCACCCAGCACGGCTTCATGATGCACATCCAACGTGTGCCCGGGCGACAGGTGCAGGAGGCTCGCATCGTTGCCTGCATCGCTGGGCAGATCGCGTCGGCAACGATCACGGGTGCGTTCGACCAGGATCGACCGGTGCGCGGTGTGGACGTGCACGTGAACGACGCGTTCCGGGATCTCGAGGTTCGAGCCGAGTTCATGGGGGCAGCGGGTCCCGGTCCGCTCGGGTTCATCGCAGCGCACCCCGGTGGCGATGTGCCCGTGATGGTCGACGTGAAGCTGCGCAGCGCTCTGGCGCCCATCGACTTTGCGGAGGGCCTCGCAACGCTCACTGCTGCGCTGCGGGCCGACAAGAGTGCACCGCAGATGGGCGACCAGGCGCACTACGAGCAGGGTGGCACATGGACCGGAACCATTCGGATCGGTCAACGGCAGGTGCACGCCACCGGTTTGTTCGTGCGTGACCACTCCTGGGGAATTCGTCACGAGCACAACAACTTCCGCGCCTTCTGGACTGCGACCTGCCTCGACAATGGCAACGTCTTCTGCAACGCCATCGGGATGCCGGTAGGCGATGGCTTCGTCGGTATCGGCGGCTACTGCGACGCGAGTGGTGTGCGCTTCACCCAGCAGGTAGCTGCGTCATATACGCCCGAGCCGGGACTGCTGACCTACGAACGCACGGAGGTCACCTACGGGGCCGGTGTGGACCTCGTGGTGCGCGGCGAGGTGCAGCAGCACTGGCCGATGTACCTGCCGTTCTCGGGACGTGACCGTTACGACAACAACGCTCTCTCGGCGGTGGAGGCCAACGGATTGCGGGGGTTTGCAGTGATGGAGTGGGCAACCACGCTCGATCCGGCCAACACCGCCGTACTGGATGCTGCGGCATCGATCAGGGCGTGATGATCGCCCCGACCACAAAGGTCTCGAGGTCAGCGGCGAGCCGTTCGGGCGGTGGACCGACCTCGGGAAGCGTGAGCAGGTAGAACACGATCATCGTGAGCCAGCGCACTGCGCTCTCGATCGTGACGCCATCGCGCAGCTCGTTGCGGTCGGCGGCGTGCCGCAGGAACGGCTCCCAGTAGTCGTGCATCGCCTCATGGATCGCAGCAGACTCGCCCACGAGCCTCGCGGTGTCGTGCACCACCTCGGTGCCGAGCACGGACTCCGACACGTGGTCGTCGGACGGTTCGGTGGCGCCTGCAAGCAGCGCCTGCAGGATCAGCGGACCCGACGGCCCCGAGCGAGGAACACGTTGGTGCAGTGCCGCGGCACGTCGACGGATGTGACGCACCATGACGGCCTGCTGCAGGGCATCCTTGGACGCGAAATACCGATACAGCGTGGGACGCGAGACGCCGGCCTGTTTCGCGATGTCTTCCATGCGTGTGCGAGGCACGCCCCAACGCTCGAAGCACGCGGTTGCTGCGATCACGATGCGTTCGTGCTGGCTGTCGTCTGACTGCTCGGCCGGCACGAACCCAACGGTATCAGGGGGACTCTGAGCAACCGGGTGTGACCCTGCGCTCCTGGCACCACGTGAGGCACATGGCTCGCGCGACATAGCATCACCCCGACAGGGGGGTCCAGATGCTTGGTCGGTTGGAAGGCAAAGTTGCGGTGGTGACCGGTGGCGCGTCGGGCATCGGGGCAGCGACCGTCGAACGTCTGGTGAGCGACGGTGCGCGCGTGGTGATCGCCGATCTGCAGGATGGCCCCGGAACCGAACTCGCTACGCGACTGGGTTCGTCCGCACGCTTCATCCACACCGACGTGGCGCGCGAGGACGATGTCCGCGCTGCCGTTGCGGAAGCCACCACCACGTGGGGCCGACTCGACGTGATGTTCAACAACGCCGGCATCGGCGGCGTGACCGGCCCGTTGGATCAGGTGTCCGAGGCCGAGTACGACGCCACCATGGACGTGCTGCTCAAGAGCGTGTTCTTCGGGATCAAGCACGCATCGCCGGTGATGAAGCGCCAGCAGTCCGGGTCCATCGTCTCGACCGCGTCGGTGTGTGCGTTCGAAGCGGGTATCGGCACCCACCTCTATTCGGTGGCCAAGGCCGCAATCGTGATGCTCACCAAGACGATGGCCATCGAACTGGGGGAGTGGGGCATCCGGGTGAACTGTGTGTGCCCCGGGTACATCGCCACACCCCTTGCATCGGGCGGCACCATCACGGATCTGGGCGCAGAGCGGGTGGGGCGCAAGGTGGAGCGCACGCGCCAGCGCACGGCCGACGCCCAAGCCATCGCACGCAGCGGCGAGGCCGAGGATGTGGCCGCGCTCGTGGCGTTCCTGGCGTCCGACGACTCGGCATGGATCACGGGCACGGCACAACTCGTCGATGGTGGCCTCATGGCCGGCCGGCCCTGGCGCAAACAGCCCTCGTACCTCACCGAGCGCAAGGACTCTGCGCCGGGCTGATTGGACGTCAGTTGTCGGGGGTGATCGGCGTGCTGAGTTCGCCGCCCCACTCGTCCCACGGCTGGGGCAACTGTGCGTACCCGCCGGAGGCACTCCATCCGCCGTCGACCGACAGCACGATGCCGGTCACGAAACTCGACGCTGGGCTTGCGAGGAACAGGAACGGGCCCACCAGTTCGGGAAGTTCGCCCATGCGCCGCATCGGCGTGCGGCTGCGCATCCAATCGGCCATGCCGGAGTCTTCCAGCAGCGAGCGAGTCATCTCCGAGATGAAGAAGTTCGGTGCGAGAGCGTTCACGCGCAGGTTGCGGTCGCCCCACTCGCAGGCGAGCAGACGCGTGAGTTGGTTCACGCCACCCTTGGCGGCGAAGTACCCCGCAGTTCGGTTCTCCGAACCTGCGTTGCCGAAGATCGACGAGAGATTGACGATGCTGCCGCCACCACCACGCAGCATGTGTGGCGCGCAGGCGCGGGTCATGTAGAAGAGTCCGATGAGGTCGGTGTTCACCATCTTGGCGAACACCTCCGGTTCGGTGCGCTCGGTGCGGATGAGGCGGTCGTCGGCCCAACCTGCGTTGTTCACGAGCACGTCGATTCGCCCGAAGGTCTTCATCGTCTCGGTGGCGACACGGTCGCAGTCGTCATAGGAGGTCACGTCACCGGCAACCGCGAGGCAGCGCCGTCCGAGTCCTTCCACGAGTTTCTTGGTGTCCTGGAGCTTGTCCACCGAGCGAGCGGTCACCACCACATCGGCACCTGCCGAGGCGAGGATCTCGGCGAAGAGCACGCCGAGTCCGTAGGAGGCGCCGGTGACGATGGCAACCTTGCCGTCGAGGCGATGAATCTGGGTGATGTCCATTACTGACTCCGAACTTGGGTGGGGTGATCAGGCGTTCTTGAACCGCTCGCGGAGATCTTTCTTGATGATCTTTCCGCTGACGGTCTTGGGCATCTCGTCGATGAAGATGACCTTCTTGGGCTTCTTGT
>JAFMJD010000085.1 GCA_017853685.1 Actinomycetota bacterium
TCTTCGCCGGAGCCTTCTTCTTCGCTGCCTTCTTGGCGGGAGCCTTCTTGGCTGCCGACTTCTTGGCTGCCGACTTCTTGGCTACGCGCTTCTTGGCCGGAGCCTTCTTGGCTGCTGCCTTCTTCGCCGGAGCCTTCTTCTTCGCTGCCTTCTTGGCGGGAGCCTTCTTGGCTGCTGCCTTCTTTGCAGGTGCCTTCTTCTTCGCTGCCTTCTTGGCCGGAGCCTTCTTGGCGGCTGCTTTCTTTGCTGCCATTGCTGTTTCCTTCCTTGGGTTATCTCTGGTGTGTCAAGGCTGCCTTGAGCGTCGAACCCGCAGTGGATTTCCGCTGCGGTGTCGCCAACCCGATCACCGACTCAGCGGTGAAGTTGTCTGCGACGAGCCCGACCCTGGGACTTGGACGGGACGAGGATGGAAGCGGCGATCGCCTGGCTGGCAACTCCGTTCCTCTCGAACCCTGTCATCTCTCGATGTTCCTCCTCAGTGCGGACGTTCGCGAGACGGACAATATGAAACAACCTTTCGGCGGCGAATCCAAGCATTACGACGATTGATAATGCAACGATCGGGCGCAGAGCACCAGCGTGCTGACGGTGTCCGCGTATCGTCGATGCCATGTCCGCTCACGGATCGACCCTCCGCATCTGCGGTGTCGACGGGTGCCCCGGCGGGTGGATCGTGGCCGACGGAACGGGTTGCCGGGTGGTCCATGACCTCGCCGAGCTCGTTCCCGCGTACGACCTCATCGGAATCGACATGCCGATCGGGCTTGCCGACGACGGCACGAGGGCCTGCGACGTCGGTGCACGAAAAGCCTTATTTCATAGGGCTTCTACGGTGTTCTCGGCGCCACCGCGGTCGCTCCTGGCCATCACCGACTACCCCACCGCCAACGCCCGGTCACGCGAGGTCTTCGGACGTGGCATCTCGAAGCAGTCGTTCATGATCTGGGACAAGATCCGTGAGCTCGACGTCCAGGCACGGCTGCATCCCGATCGTTTCGTCGAGATCCATCCGGAGTGTTCCTTCGCCGCGATGGCAGGCGAACCGCTCCCGACCAAACACTCCGACCCCGGAAAAAATTTCCGAAAAAATTTTCTCGAAAAACACTTCGGAACACTCCCGGACGTCCCTGCGGGTGCCCGAGTGGCGGATCTGTTGGACTCGTACGCGGTGCTGTGGAGTGCCCGACGATTCGCCGCTGACCGCCACATCACCTACGGCGACGGCGCCCTCGACAGCGTCGGACTCGCGATGCGCATCGTGGCCTGAGCGCCCTCGACCGGACAAGATGCACACCATGACCGATGCCCCGCGACTCCCGTTGCGCACCACCGACGACGACCCCCGACTCGCCGAACTCTTCGCCAAGGGACTCGAACGATCCGACGGCCAGGTGCTGAACATCTTCGGTGCGCTGGCGAACCACCCGGACCTGCTGCGTCGCTGGTTGGTCTTTGCCGCGCACACGCTGTCCAAGTGCACGCTCACCCCCCGGGACCGCGAGCTGCTCATCCTGCGAACGGGTTGGAACTGCCGCTCACGCTACGAATGGGGCCAGCACGTGCTCATTGCGCTCGGATGCGACATCTCCGCCGACGAGATCGAGGCGGTGAAGGCCGGGCCCACTCACCCGGGGTGGTCAGACTTCGACGCCCTGTTGCTGCGCGCCGCCGACGAACTCCACACCGATTCCCGCCTGTCGGATTCCACGTGGGCCGCACTCTCGGCCCGCTACCGGGCCGAGCAGATGCTCGACACCATCGCCGTCGTGGGCAACTACCACCTGGTGGCGATGTTCCTGAACAGCCTGCTCGTGCCACTGGATCCGGGCGTGCCCGACGTGACGTTCCCCGCCTGATCCGGCACCGCCCGTTGGCGACTCACCGGCGCCGGGGCGGCAGCGGGAAGAACGCGCTCGTGCGCTCGACGTAGTCGACGTACCCCTCACGGCGCTTCACCAGCGAGCGCTCGAGCAGCGTCACGCCCGAGACACGGCGCAACAGCACGGTCATGACGCCGGCACCGATGAGCCCGAGCGCTCCCCAACCCGTCTCGGCGGCAACCAGTGCGATGCCCCACCACACGCATGCGTCGCCGAAGTAGTTCGGGTGGCGGGTGTACCGCCACAACCCGCGGTCCATCACGCGGCCGGCGTTCTGCGGATCGGCCTTGAACCGGGCGAGCTGGAGATCACCGACCGACTCGAACATCAGCCCCACGGCGAACACCACGAGCCCGATGACGGCGAGGACACCTACCGACGGCGTGGGGCGTGCCTGTCCCAACTGCACCGGCAGCGACACCACCCACATGAGCACGCCCTGCAGGACGAACACCGTGACGAGACTCACGAGCCCGAATCTCGGACCCCAGTGCTTGCGCATCGCCCGATACCGGAAGTCTTCTCCTTTGCCGTGATTGCGCCAGAACAGGTAGCCGGCGAGGCGCAACCCCCACACCGACACCATGGCAGTGAGGAGCCACTGACGGGCATCGTTCCCGTCCACGGTGAGGCGCACGGTCCAGGCCACCGCAACGAACCCGAGTCCCCACGCGATGTCCACGATCGAGGCGTTCACCAGCACGAGGCTGAGCAGCCACGTGGACACCATCAGCACCGCCACCGTCACTGCCGACCACATCATCGCATCGCCCATGACCGCATTCTGTCGGCACCGGGCCTGCTCGGCGCGGGTATCCACCACGAGGGCTCGCCGACCAACTACGAAATGCACTCGTTGGACCGATGGATGTGCCCGGGGCTCGTCGACCGCCTAGCGGTCTGTCCGATCCGGCTGGGCGCAGCGACCCGAACGGAGTCCGTGTGACAGCTCGCCGCCCAGGCTCGGCCAGCAATGATTCACCCCGAACCGGCGGTTCGCCGATCGCTGCGAGCGACGGAACACGACGGACCTATGTGCTCGACACCTCGGTGCTCCTCGCCGACCCGAGATCGCTCGCACGCTTCGAGGAACACGAAGTGGTGGTCCCCCTGGTGGTCCTCACCGAACTCGAGGGCAAGCGCAACCACCCCGAACTCGGATGGGCGGCGCGTCAGAGTCTGCGGATCCTCGAAGAGTTGCGTACCACCCACGGTTCGCTCACGTCACCGATTCCCGCCAACCCGGCGGGTGGCACCGTGTGTGTCGAGGTCAACCATCAGGACCGCTCGCGACTGCCCGAGGCGTTCGGCCACGACTCGAACGATCACCGGATTCTCGCCGTTGCCGCCAACCTCGCCTCGGAGGGCCGAGATGTGGTGGTGGTCTCCAAGGACCTGCCGCTGCGGCTCAAGGCGAGCATCATCGGGCTGGCTGCCGACGAGTACCGCAACGAGATGGCCACCGACTCGGGTTGGACCGGACTGGTCGAGATCGATGTCGACGGTGGCGTGATCGACGAACTGTTCGACGAACGCGTGGTGGACCTCCTCGATGCCCGAAACCTGCCGTGCAACGCCGGCGTGGTGCTGCACGCCGGCACCCAATCGGCACTGGCACGGGTGCATGGGGACAAACGGCTGCACCTCGTGCGGGCGGATCGGGAACTGTTCGGCCTGCGCGGCCGCTCGGCCGAACAGCGCATCGCCCTCGATGTCCTCGCCGACCACGATGTCGGCATCGTGAGCCTCGGCGGGAATGCGGGCACCGGCAAGAGCGTGCTCGCCATCGCTGCGGGGCTCGATGCGGTGCTCGAACAGCGAACCCACCAGCGCGTCACGGTGTTCCGACCGTTGTTCGCCGTGGGCGGCCAGGAGCTCGGCTACCTCCCGGGAGCCGAGTCCGACAAGATGGCACCCTGGGCGGCGGCGGTGTTCGATGCCCTCGAATCGATCGTCGGGGCGAACGTGATCGACGAGATCCAGGACCGCGAACTGCTCGAGGTACTCCCGCTCACCCACATCCGCGGGCGCAGCCTCACCGACTCGTTCGTCATCGTCGACGAAGCCCAGAACCTCGAACGCGGTGTGCTGCTCACTGCCCTGTCTCGACTCGGGCGCGGCAGTCGGGTGGTGCTCACCCACGATGTGGCCCAACGGGACAATCTCCGGGTGGGCCGACACGACGGCGTGGTCTCGGTGATCGAAGCACTGAAGGGTCACCCCCTGTTCGCCCACATCACGCTCACCCGATCCGAGCGCAGTGCGATCGCTGCACTGGTCACCGACCTGCTCGACGGGCTCACCTGACCCGACACCCCCGGGCGTGCGAAGATGACGCCATGACACCGGGAGAACTCGTCGCCACCTTCATCGCCGCCATCGAGCGCAAGGACCTCGATGCTGCGTGCGCGCTCGTCACAGCCGACTGCGAATACGACAACGTGCCGATGTCGAAGGTGTTCGGTCCCGAGGGGATCAAGACGGTGCTCGCTCCCTTCGTGGGCAACTGCTCGGCCATCGACTGGGTGGTGCACCACCAGGCCGAGACCGGCAACGTGGTGATGAACGAACGAACCGACCGCTTCGAGATGGGTGGCCGCTGGATCGAGCTGGGCGTTGCCGGACTGTTCGTGATCCGGGACGGCAAGATCGCGCTGTGGCGTGACTACTTCGACCAGGGACAGTTCACCAAGGCCATCTCGGGCTGAGGCCCTCGGCGCACGCTGCGACTGCCCCACCCACCGGCACAACGAGTCGACCCCCACCGATGACCGACACCGAGCCCGCGCTGCGCGACCTCCGCTTCGCCGTGGTGGATCTCGAGACCAGTGGCCTCGAGGCAACCAAGGACCAGATCCTCCAGATCGCCGTCGTGACTGCGGATTGCACCGGTGCCGTCACCGACGAGTGGTGCACCTACGTGAAACCGCCTCGATGGCCGTTCGCAAGCGTCGGGCCGCGTGAGGTGCACGGCATCTCGCGCCGCATGCTTCGTGAGGCACCCAACACTGCGACAGCACTCGCAGCACTCGCCGAACGCCTCGACGGCGCGGTGTTCGTCGCCCACAACGTCGATTTCGATCTCGGCTTCGTCCGACACCACGCGGCGGCACACGGTGTTGCGGTTCCCGAGGTTCCGGTGGTGTGCACACTCACGCTCTCGCGTTCGCTGGATCCGGCAGCCAAGCAGTCGCACCGGCTGAGCGACGTCTGCCGTCGCTATGGGGTCGAACTCGAGCGTGCACACGATGCGCTGGCTGATGCCCGGGCGGCGGCCGCTCTCCTACCGCACCTCATCGCAGCCGTCGGGATCGACGACGCTGCCGAGTTGCTGCGACTCGGCATGCCGGTCTCGCAGCGGCGCAGGAACCCCTCGGCGCCTCAGGACTCCGAGTAGCGCGCCAACACCCGTTCAGCCGTGCGGGCACCGAGATCGCTCCAGTGATCGGGCGACAGCACCGTGCCGGTCGTGCCGAGACGCAGCAGCAGACGCTCGAGCCACCGCTGGCTCGCCACGACCAGTTCGACATCGACCGACCCGTCGGGACGATCGATCCGACTGCGCACGGGGTATCGCTCGGCAACCCACTGTGCGTCGGGAGCGAGACGAATCACTGCGGTCTGCATGTCGGAGGCATCGGCGAACCAATCACCCGGACGGGTGGCGACTGATCGGGCTGGCGCGATCTCGCCGGTGGGGGTCACGTCGAGCATCCGGTCGATGCGGAACACACGCTCCTCGCCCGACCGTTCGTCGTCGGCTACCACGTAGTAGTCGCCGTGATCGCTGAACACGAGACGCGGCACGATGCGGCGTCGGGTGACCTCATCACGCGAGGGCGTCCAGTACTCGATGTCGAGGATCTCCACGGCATCCACCGCAGCCTGCACCGTCTCGGCAAAATGCGGTGCCTGTCCGATCACATCAACTGCGCCGCCCAGGCGGGCGCGCAGTTTCTCGAGCGCACGGTCGAGCGCGCCGGCCGGATCCGCGCGCGGCAACAGCGACGCAGCCTCGGCGGCAGCGAGCAGTGCAAAGGCCTCGTGCGTGGTGAGACGGAGCGGGCGGGTGAACAGACGAGGGATGCCGATGTTGATCATCCCGTCCTCGATCCACAGGTCGATGAGCTCGTAGTCGTACGGCGGGAGACCACACAGCGCAGCAAGTTCGAGATCGGCGACGAGTTCTGATTCGGAGACATCGAACTGCCGGGCCGCATCGGCGACCGACACCGAGCCACGCTCGTTCAGCCACGGGAGGATGAGCAGGAGTCGGTGCAGCCGCTCACCGGTGGGCCGCGGACCACGACGCCGGGGCGTGTCAGCCATGTCGCACCATCCCCTGCAGCCAGGACAACACTTCGGCGCGCACCTCGGGTGGCCCGATCACCTCGGCATGTTCCACGAACCCGAGCACCCACGCCCGGAACACGAGTCGGTTCCGGCACGGAATGCTCACCACGATCGATCCATCGGCACGACGCTCGCGCACTGCGTCGTCACCGAGTTCCATCCGTGCCGCGAGTGCCCGATCGGCGTCGATGAGCACGTGCGCCTCGGTGGGTCCCTCTTGGGCACCGATGGAGTCGATGGCGTCACGGAACGCACTGGCCGGATCGAAATCGTCGGGGCGCTGGAACGCACCAGCGTTGCCGACCTCGAGTCCGCCGTCGATGCGATCCACTCGATAGGTCCGTCGCTCACCAGCACCTCGATCGAATCCGATGACGTACCAGAAACCGTTGCGGGCGATGATGCCCCACGGCTCGACCTGGCGCCGACCACCCCGGTAGTCGAACCGGATCGCACGACGTTCGTTGGCAGCCTCGTGGAGCATCGGGAGATGCTCCGACGCCGACAACGTGGCCACCCATGAAGTCGGCTCGCTCTGCGCAGAGCCACCGAGTTTCACGATCGCGTCGTCGGCCCAGTCCGAACCGAGGTGAACCGCGGCGAGCGCCAATTGCAGCGCACGTCGCTCGTCGTCATCGAGTTGCAGATCCTGCAACTCATAATCGGCCCGACGGATGCGATAGCCCGTCTGACCCGCCTTGTCGCCCGTGAGCACATCGGTCTCGAGCGGAATCCCGACCTCGCGCAGCACTCGCTTGTCACGCTCGAACGCTGCGCGCCGGGCGTCATCGCTGTCGGGGTACTGGCCGACCAGACGAAAATGGATGTCGGTGAGTGTCAGAAGTTCGCGCGTCTCGAGCAGCAGCGCGACGAGGTTCGTGAGTCGTTCGAGCGGATCGACAGCCATCAGGCAGACGTGCGGCTGGCAGCGATTGCGTTCCGGACTGTCGCAACCACTTCGTCCGCAGTGGCACCCGGGCCGAGCACTGCGGCAACACCGAGCTCACGGAGCTTGGCCACGTCTTGGTCGGGGATGATTCCACCGACGATCACCGGAATGTCGAGGCCACGCTCACGCACCTTGGCCACCACCAGCGGGGCCAGGGTCATGTGCGCACCCGAGAGCATCGACAGACCAATGGCATCGACGTCTTCGTCGACCGCTGCCGCTGCGACCTTCTCGGGTGTCTGGAAGAGCCCGGTGTAGATCACTTCATAACCTGCATCGCGCAGGGTACGAGCGACCACCTTGACCCCGCGGTCATGGCCATCGAGGCCGACCTTCGCGACGAGCACACGATCTGCATCCATCTGATCTCAACCTCCGTACTGGTAGAAGCCCCGGCCCGCCTTGCGGCCGAGCAGACCCGCCTCCACCATGCGGGACAACAGTGGCGGTGGAGCATAGAGCGGCTCTTTGAACTCGGCATAGAGGCTGTCTGCGATGGCGAGACAGGTGTCGAGGCCGATGAGGTCGGCGAGGCGCAGCGGACCCATGGGGTGATTGCAGCCCTCCACCATGCCGGTGTCGATGTCCTCGGCCGTGGCGAATCCGCTCTCCATCATGCGAATGGCCGAGAGGATGTAGGGAACGAGCAGTGCATTCACCACGAACCCCGCTCGGTCCTGGCAACGGATCACGCGCTTGTGCAGGATCGTGTCGGCGAACTGCGAGGCCCGCGCCACCGTGTCGGCTCCGGTGAGCAACGACGGCACCACCTCGACGAGCCGGAGCACCGGCACCGGGTTGAAGAAGTGGATACCCACTACCTGGCCAGGCCGTTGTGTGGCCATGCCCAACTTCATGATGGGGATCGAGCTCGTGTTCGAGGCCAGGATCGCGTTGTCGTCGGTGAGCACCTTGTCGAGCGAGCTGAAGACCTCGGTCTTGAGCGACTCATCCTCGATCACTGCCTCGACCGTCAACTGACGATCGGCGAGATCGACGAAGTCCGTCGTGAACCCGATGCGCGACAGCGCTGCATCCCGATCCGCCTCGGACAACTTGTTCGCCCGAACTGCGCGGTCCAGTGATGATGTGATGCGCTTGCGGCCGGCCTCGGCGGCGGAGGCATCGACCTCACGCACGATGACATCGAGTCCTGCACGCGCGCAGACCTCGGCGATACCAGAGCCCATGAGGCCGCAGCCGATGACTCCTACACGTTCGATAGTGCTCATGATCGTCGAAACCTAGTGCTCAGCGGGCCGTGAATGAGAGGTCGAGACGCTTCAGGCCCCGCAGCATGAAGCTGGGCAGGTACTCGAAGGTGTTCGAGTCGTCGAGGCTGATCGTGTCCAGTCGGCGCGCCAACATCTCGAAGGCCACCTGCATCTCCAGCCTGGACAGCGGTGCCCCGATGCAGAAGTGGATGCCCTTGCCGAACGCCAGATGCTCTTTCAGGTTCGGACGATCCGGATCGAATGCATCGGGATCGGGGCCCCACACTGCGGGGTCCCGGTTGGCTGCGGTGTAGGCAACCACGAGGCGGGAGCCGGCCGAGACCGGGCACCCCTCGATCTCGGTGTCGGCGGTGACGAGGCGGAACATCCCCTGCGTGGGGGTGGACAGCCGGAGCACCTCTTCCACCACGAGTGGAGCGCGACCAGCCGGATCGGCCTTCAGGCGCTGCCACTGCTCGGGGTGCTGCGCGAGGAGCATGACGCCCTCGGTGAGTGCCTTGGTGGTGGTCTCGTTGCCCGCAACGAGCAACTGCTGCACGATCGACAGCATCTCAGGCATGTCGAGGTGGCGACGACCACCGTCGTCGGTATCGATCTCGGCGCGCACGAGGTCGGTCATGAGATCGTCCATCGGCTCGTGACGGCGACGCTCGAGTTCCGGAGCGAAGTAGTGCTGGAACTCCACCACGCCTTCCTGCGCGGCGATGAACTGGTCGTCGGTGAGTTGGTTCCCGATATTGGCGATCGAACAATCGCTCCAACGCTTGAAGTCGTCCATGCGATCGGCCGGCACGTTCAAGATGTGCGCAATCGCCTCGATGGGCAGGGGCACGGCGAACTGCTTGACGAACTCGATGCGCCCGCTGTCGATCCACCGATCGATGAGACGGTTCACGATGGCGACAACGGGTTCACGCAGTTCGCCCATGCGGCGCGGCGTGAAGTACGGGGCCACGGTCCCACGGAAGCGGGTGTGCTGGGGCGGATCGATGGTGAGCATCGTGGGCACGCGGGCGTAGCCCTTCGCGTAGACCTCCTTCACGCGCTCCACCAGTTCGGGCCGGGGCGCCTCGCCGGGGCTGCCGAAGTTGTTCGAGAACGTGGAGGTGTCACGCAGGATGGGCACCACGAGGTCGTGCCGCGTCACCATGTACATGTTGGTACCCGCCACCGGGAACAAGGCATCCCCCTGTTCCTGCATCGCCCGGTAGTACGCGTGTGGGCACTGCTGCACCTGGGGCGAAAAGGGGTTGAACCCCTCGAGATCCACGGTGGGAGAGGTGGGGGACGACTCGGCCATCCCCACATTGTCGCCGGGCGAGTCCGCTAAACCCACCCCGGCCGGCAGGCCCCGTCATCCGGGGCGTTCTCCCGGCACGCGATGGTGGACGCCGACCCGGCACGGGCCGGGGTCGCAGTGGTCAGGCGGCGAGGGTGTTGACGAGCGACTGGTACAGCCGGTCGGCCACGGCGGCCGTGGGCAGCAGATCCATGTCGTCGTCGATCACCTCGACGCTCAAGGGAGCGTCGCCCGGCAGCAGCGAGAGGAACTCCTTCAGCGGGAACTCACCCTCGCCCAGCGGGCAGCGGTAGTGGAGACAGTCGGGGATGTAGTCCGGGAGTGTGGGCTCGAGCGGACCGTCGTCGATCTGGATCGCAGCCACGTACGACAGATCGATGTTGCGCAGACCGTCGAGTCCACGACCGCGCATGACGTGCCACGAGTCGACGCACAGACCGATGTTCTTGCGACCCGTCTTTTCGATGAGCGAGATCGCCTCGGCGGCGCAGTCGATCTCGGAGCAGCCGAGGAACTCGATGGCGAGACGCACGCCGTAGGGCGCAAAGGTGTCGGCCACCTTGGAGAGCCACTCCACAGCAGCGGGTCGATCGCACGGGCCGTCGAACGGCGGCACGACCTGCAGTCGCTTCGGACGGAACGTGGAGACCACGTGCTCCCACACCGGGTCGAGGTCGGCGTAGAAGCGCATCGCCTCGAGTTCGATGACCGGCATGTTGTGTTCGCGCAACACGTGCAGCATGGACTCATCGGTCCAGCCCATCTGCTGCAGTCGCATGTACTCGCCCACGAAGAGGCCCACACCGGTGTACCCGGCGTTCGCAGTGGCCGACACACGGTCGGGCCAGTTCGCCCCGCGAAGGCTGAAATGTGCAAGGACGGTCTCTCGATCGATTCGGTTCACGCGAAGATCCTTGCATGAACCTGTCCCGGAGGTCGGTGCTGGCGCTCGGGGCCGCAGTGGTGGCCTCGGCGTGCAGCGGCGATGCGAACCGTGGCGCCCCCACCACCCCGCCGGCGCCGAGCAGCACCGCGGCGGGCTCCACCCCGACTACCACGCCACCATCGTCCACCGACCCGCCACCCAGCGAGACGACCGCACCCCCCGAACCCAACCCCTTGCCCGAACCATCGCTCGACGGTGCCGTGGACTACGACCTCGAGGTGAACCCCTTCACCCTCGGCGTGGCGTCGGGTGATGCCTTCGCGCAGGGTGTCGTGCTGTGGACACGGCTCGCTCCGTCGCCCCTCGACGATGGCGGACTCGATGACCGCTCCTACCTCGTCACGTGGGAGATGGCCCTCGAGGAGGGGTTCGAGGAAGTCATTCGCTCCGGTGTCACCCGAGCGGACCCCGAACACGCCCACTCGGTTCATGTGGACGTTCGTGATCTCGAGCCTGCGGTCACGTTCTGGTACCGGTTCCGTGCCGGGTCACACACCAGTGGTGTGGGTCGCACCAGCACCCTGCCGCTGTACACACTCCCCGAGTCGTTCGTGCTGGCCACGGCCACGTGTGCGAATTATGCCGTCGGCTACTTCACCGCCTATCGAGATCTCGCCGAGTCCAAACCCGATGCGGTGCTGTTCGTGGGCGACTACATCTACGAAGTGGGAGCGCGAACGTCGACCGAACCCGTCGTGCGCGCGAAACCGTGGGCTGAGGTGTCCAACCTCGACGGCTACCGCCGCAGGTACGCGCTGTACCGCACCGACCGTGACCTGCAGGCAGCGCATGCAGTGTGCCCGTGGTACATCACGTGGTCCGATCACGAGGTCGACGACAACTACGCCGCGAACAACGCACAGACTGCGCAACGCGCAGGTACCGACTTCGCAGCGCGGCGCGATGCCGCGTACAAGGCTTGGTGGGAGCACATGCCGGTACGGCTCGCACCACCGCAACCCGGGCGGGAGTTCCGGATGTATCGACGCTTCGCCGTGGGCAGTCTCGTGGACCTCGTGCTGCTCGATACGCGTCAGTACCGCTCGAGCCAAGCATGCGACGGACGCGGTTCTCCCTTTACGCCGGCCTGCCCCGAGGTGAACGACGCCGGGCGAACCATGCTGGGTGCCGGGCAGGAGGCCTGGGTTGCCGACACACTCGAGCGGAGCACTGCTGCGTGGACTGCACTGGCCAGCGATGTGCTGTTTTCCGACCTCACCTACGACGGCGCCGTACTCGGTTACGACCAATGGGACGGCTACCCGGCTGCGCGCGCACGCCTGCTCGAGACGATCCGGTCGAGCGATGTGGCCAATGCCGTGGTGCTCAGTGGCGACACACACTTCGGAGTGGCGGCCATGCCCGGACGCACCGATCGCTCCTCATCGGCCGGCACTGTTGCCGTCGAGTTCACTGCACCCTCCATCACCACACCGCCGGGCCCCTACCGATCACCGATGCGGTGGGCGATCCGCTCCGCGATCTCCAAGGGATGGATGCCCGAGATCATCGACACGTACTTCGACCGACGTGGATGGGCCAAGCACACCATTACGCCAGACACGTGGACCACCGAGTTCCGCGCAGTGCAGACAGCAACACGACCGCGCTCGAGTGCCACAACCGCCCGGACCTACCGGGTTCGGGCCGGCTCGCGCACTGTGGAACGACTCGACGACGGCGCATCGAGCTGAGCGCTGCGCTCGGCCACTGGAACGGGCCGAGTGTGTGTTGGCTAAGGTGCGCTGGTCGCATCAGAGGGGAGCAAGGTCGTGGCAGGTCGGTATCAAGGCAAGGTTGCAGTCATCACGGGAGCCGCAAGCGGTCTCGGCGAGGCGGGCGCAAGGCTGTTCGTCGCCGAGGGCGGCAAGGTGGTGGTTGCCGACTACAGCAGCGAGCGCGGCGAGGCCGTAGCCAAGGACCTCGGGAGCAACGGCATCTTCGTGAAGTGCAATGTCACCGAGGAGGCCGACATCGCTGCGGCCTTCGACGCTGCGATCAGCACGTGGGGACGCTGCGACGGAGCCTGGGCGAATGCGGGCATCGTGGGTCTCGCCGGACCGATCGCCGAGGCCGACATGGACCAATTCGACAAGACCATGGCTGTGCTCGCCCGCGGCGTGTTCTGCACGTTCAAGCATGCAGCCCGCGTGATGATCAAGGCCGGCAACGGCGGCTGTCTGATCGGCACGGCGAGCGTTGCCGCAGTGAAGGGCGGCATGGGGCCGCACGCCTACGCCATGGCCAAGGCCGGCGTGGTGGGACTCTGCCGCAACATGGCGTCCGAACTCGCCCCGTTCCGCATCCGGGCAAACGCCATCGCGCCGGGTTCGATCCCCACCGGCATGACCGCACACGTCATCACCGGCGATCCGAACAATGTGGCCGCGGCAGCCGAGCGCATGGCAAGCATGTCGCCGCTCGGACGCGCGCCGCACGCCAACGACATCGCCGAGACAGCGCTGTTCCTCATGTCTGATGCGGGTAGCTACATCAGCGGTCAGTGTTTCGTGGTGGACGGCGGAGACACCGAGACGGTGCGCGCCAACCCCACGTGGGCCGGTTCACGGATGGTCGTCGCCCGAGAGGGCGACTGAGTGTGACGGTCGCCCGAGAGGGCGACTGAGCATCACGTCGTCAGCGTGTCACCAGCGCACCGGGAGTCGGTGACGCCCATAGAGCAGGAACGGCTC
>JAFMJD010000209.1 GCA_017853685.1 Actinomycetota bacterium
GCCGCCGGAGTTGCCGCCGCCGGAGTTGCCACCGCGGCCGCCGCCACGTCCGCCACCGGAGTTGCTGTTGCCGCCGCCGGAGTTGCCACCACCGTTGTTGTTGTTCCGGCGTGCCTCTTCGGCTTCAGCACGGGCTCGTGCCCGCGCCGCTGCGTCACGGCGCGCTTCTTCCTCGGCGAGTGCCTCGCGCAGATCTGATTTCACCTGCGACTGCAACTTCTCGAGTTGCTGCTGCTTCTTCTCGGCAGCCTTGCGTCGGCTGGCAAGGGTCTTGGCCAGTTCGGCCTTGGCGCGCTGCTGTTTCTGCAGCGCCCGCTTGGCAGCGCTCAATTGGTTCAGCTTGGACTCGAGTTCGTCGCTGGCTTGTTGGCCGGTGGTGAGCGCCAGCGACGCGTACTGGTCACGCACCACGGTCTCGGTCAACTGTGCGCTGCCACCGAGCAACTCACCGATGCCGCCGAGTTGACCGCCGCTCGCAAACATCTTCACGGCGAAGTCCCGGATGGACGACCGCATGCCACCCAACTCGCTCTCGAGCGCCTTCACGCGTGCCGTGCTGGTCTCCAGCTCCACCTCGAGTGCATCGGCTTCCACCTGGGCTTCGTTGAAACTCTCGGCGAGCCGGGCGAACTCGGCACCGAGTCGGTCGATCTGGTCGGCGATCTTGGAGGCCTTGGCCCGCAGTTCGCTCGAGCTCTGGGCTTGGGCCGGAGCGGCGCCCACGGTGGCGGAGGCCACGACGCCCGAGGAGATCACCGCTGCCAGGCCGACCGCCGCCATCACCTGGCGGACGCGGCTCGCTCTCGGAAGGTCTCCACGCATCGGCGGCGAGGCTAGCAACAGGTGACGGTCGTGTTACGAACCTGTTGCGAAACGGCTGTTGACCTGCGGAAATCGGTCTCAGTCGTCGAGGATCGTGACGGTGCCGGTCGAGCCGTCTACCCGCACCCGGGCCCGGTCGGGGATCCGTTTGGTGCCGTTCACGCAGCCCACCACGGCCGGGATGCCCATCTCGCGGCCCATGATCGCGGCGTGTGACGCAAAGCTGCCGTGGTCCGTCACGATCGCCCCGCACAGGTGCAAGAAGGCGTTGAACGACTCGCCGGTGGCGGTGGTGACGAGCACGTCGCCGTCGTCGAGCAGCAGCAACTCGTCGAAGTTGCGCACGAGGCGCGCCGGGCCCTCATACACCCCGGCACTGCCGGCCACCCCGGTGATCACGCCGACGTCGGTGCTCGGAGCCGCCACCTCACCGAGCACGCCGTCGAGGTACAGCGACATCGCCGACATCACGCGCACCGATGCAGCGGGCAACCCGCCCGGCGGCGCAGGTGGCGCCGGTGGATCGCCCAGCATCGGCGGCGCTCCGAGCGCGCTGAGTTCCTTGCGACGCGCCACTCGGCGGCTGAGCGTGTCGGCGTCGGGAGTTGCTCCGCCGGCGAGCAGCGACTCGATCTCGGCCGAGGTCACGTCGAGAGTGTCGTACATGAAATTGATGCGGCCGCGTTCGTACAGGCGTCGACCGAGTTCGATCAGGCCGAGTCGCAGCAGACCCGCAGCCGACGCATCGCTGTAGAGACCACGTTCGTCACGAAGTCGATAGACGAGGCGCGCCTCGGCGAGCAGGTCGTCGAACTGCGCATGGTGCTCGGCCGGTACATCGGAGCGAATGTCGGCCGCCAATGCGTCGGCGCGCTCGCATGCGTCGTCGTGCTCATGGTCCACCGCAGCACGAATCCGTCCGATCACCACGCCGGGTCGCTCGCCGATCGTCGGATTCGTGAGGTCGAAGCCCGAGCCGAGTCGGTAGCCCACTGCACCCATGTAGTCGTCGATCTCGGGGCATGCGCTGCGCAGTTCACGCATGTGTTGTGCAGCATCGTCGTGGTGCGCATCGAGCAGCGCACGGAGCGATGGTGAGTTCCTGATGGTGCGAATCGCCGGTTCGAGCTCGGGCGGCAGCACGCTCGACACGGGCGAGTAACCGTCGAAGACCGCAAACATCGGTACGGCAGGGCGTCCCGTCCAGGTCGATGCGTGCAGCACGAAGTCGCCCACGGGCAGCATGGCGGCGCCGTTGAAGCGCAGGTGCTGCACCCACATGGCTCGCCAGTGCTCGATGCAGAGGCGGAGGTGTGCGGCGAGCGCAGCGTCGTGCAGCGACGCGAGGTCCACTGCGGCAAGCGAGCGATGGATCGCGATCGATGACGGCTTCGCCTCGTTGTCCCAGTGCTGAAGCACCGAACGCCAGATCCGTGTGTCGAACGCGTGCTGGGTCACCGACGCGCGCCGCGCGAGTTCGGCGGTGTCGCTGCGATCGAACGCGTTCACGAGCGCGTAGAAGAACCCGTTCACATGCGTGCCGCGGCGCGGCGGGATGAGCAGACCCCATTCCTCCACCGTGGCTGCGTACCCCTCGGCCCACGCACCCGGCTGCACCTCTTGCATCAGCGCCGTGACGGCCATCGGGAAATGTGCTCGGTCCTGGCGCCATGTGCCCGATGCGGGCGCGTCCCACTGCAAATCGGCGGAGGCTGTTCCCGAAGCTGATTCGGATCCCGGTGACATCGTGTTCGCCCCGGGTCGACGTCTCAGCGGCGGCTTGCGGCCTTGGCCGCCTTGGCGAGTCGCTTCGCCGCCCGGCCCACGGCCTGCAGGTGGCGACCGTCGAGGTCGCCCATCTCGACGCCGTTGTCGAACAGCACCCGGTAACGCTGCCAATTGAAGCCGTTGGCCAAGATCACCTTGCCGTTGGTGCCCACGGGAACCCCGATGAGTTCGACCGTCGACTGCACCTTGTCACCCATGCGCAGATCCAACTGATTCGAGTGCGGTTTGGCGAGGGCGTGCGGTTTCCACATCGTCATACCCCTCCATCATGCCCGACGAACCCCGCCCTCCCCCGATTTCGGCCCCGGCCGTTACACTTCGCCGCCTGTGAAGAGCACGCTGGAACCCCTCGAGGGAAACAAGATCAAGTTGTCCGTCGAGGT
>JAFMJD010000086.1 GCA_017853685.1 Actinomycetota bacterium
GCCGGACTGGCCCACTACGAAGATCGCGTCTCCCGCAAGAGCCGCAGCCATGGCGATGTCGGGGTCGCTGTTCCCGAACTGCTCGGTCCCGAGAACGTCTCCCACGGGTGTGTACGTCCGTACGAAGGCATCGTCGTCGCCGCTGCCGTCAGCGGCGAGGTCGCCCGAGGTCTTCCCTACAACCACGACGCCATTCGTGCCCGCTGCCACACCGAAGGCGTCGTCGTGGTACTCGGTGCCGAACTGGCGTGTCCATGCAGTAACACCGTCGCTGCTGAACGCACGCACGAACGCGTCGGTAGTTCCGTCGGGTCCAGCGTTGGTGCCCGTCAGGTTCCCGTAGGTTCCACCGGCGACGTACACAGTGCCATCAGGTGCCACAGCAAGGGTGTTCGCCACGCCGCCGGCGATGGTGCCGAAGCGCTGTGTCCACGCCTCATCACCATCGCGCGTGAATCGGCGCAGGAACATTCCCGTACTCGACTGCAGGGTCCAACTGAATCCGGTCAGGTACGCGCTGCCATCGGCGCCGAGTGCAAGGTCGAGCGCGTTGTCCCACGTTTCCGCGCCGAAATCCCGCTTCCATCGCTCATCGCCGGCGGCACTGAATCGCCGCAGCGTCGACGAGACACTGCTCGGCAGGCCCGTACCGCTTGCTCCAAAGGTGTACGACGCAACGAGAACGTCGCCCGTGTCATCGACCGCCACCCCGACACCGGTGTCGTCGTCCGGTGTCCCGAACTGTCGCGTCCAGATGGTTTCGCCGGCGGGGTCGAACTTGCGGACGAAGACATCGAGTGTCCCGTCATCGCCGGCATTCGTACTGGCGAGATCACCCGCTGTTCCGCCCGTCACGTACACGCTGCCGTCGGCACCCACCGTCACCTTCGGTCCGACGAAGTCCACCCGGGATTGGCCGAAGCGTTGGCTCCATACCTCGTCTCCACTCGCCGAGTACTTGCGGAGCACTACCTCTCCGGTGGGACGAGGATTCGACTCGGTCGAAGGCGGTCGATCGACGAGGCCAACGACGTAGACGTCACCGTTGGGGCCGATGTCGACACCGGTGGCCGCATCCACGCCGTCGCTCCCGAGGGCTTGTTCCCAGACCAACGAGATTCCGCCGGTCGTGGCCCCCGCCACAGCAACGTGGGCAAGTGCGGGAGCAGCGACGCCCGTCGTGGCGACGAGTAACGCTGATGCCAGTACACGGCGCGCCCGGTATGCATGCAACCGCGGCGCCCATGGCGCGGCGTCGATAGTTCGCACCCTGAATCCTCTCGTTGTGTCGCCAGAGTTTCTGCGTCCGGCACCGCCTCACACATGGGGCGAAAGTCCCGAGCACGGGAGCCGATGTCCTTGACATCGTCAAGGTGCACTCCTACCGTCCGGGCATGGCCCATCCCTCGCTGCGCGACACGGTGCTGCGCACTGCGGTCGACTACATCGCCGAACACGGGCCTGACGGCCTCTCGATCCGGCAGGTGGCCATCGCGGCGGGCGTGAGCCACCAGGCCCCGTACCACCACTTCTCGGACCGCACCGGCATCCTCCAAGCGATCGCACTCGAGGGCTTCACCATGTTCGGGGCAGCGATGCGCGAGGCGTTGCAGCGAGTGGACATCGATCCGCAGGCAGCACTGCTGCAGTCGTATGTGGACTTTGCTGTCGGACATGTGGGCCATTTCCGGGTGATGTTCCGACCGGATCTCACACACATCGCAGATCACCCCGAGTTGGCGGCCGCGGCTGACGACTCGTTCGAGGTGCTCGTCGAACAGGTGCAGCGAAGCCTCGGCGGCGAGGCCTCGCTCGACGAGATCCGCACCCGTGTCGTGGCGATGTGGTCGCTCGGGCACGGTCTGGCCACCCTGCTCATCGAGGGACCGCTCGAGCACAAGGTGGGCCCACTCAATGATCGGGAGGCACTGGTGCGTGCTCTGGTCGAACACGCGGGTCTGGGTACTCGTCGAAAGGGTGCGCGGTGAGCGCTGCTCGACAATCAGAGACAGACGGATCTGCTGGTCACTGCGCGTACCGATTGAACTCGCGCAGGCTGCAGATGCTGCGCGTGCTCTCGGTGCTGCCCCGGACCGTCGTGGCCGTTACGCCGAACGGTATTTGCGTCGACCCGGTCAACCCGGCCCGGCGGGTGAGCACGTACAGCAGTACCTGGTGAGTGGCACGCTGGCGCAGCGGCGTGTCGGCGACGCAGGCGAGGCGCCCCGACCCGATGGTGGGCGTCGGGGTCCGCGCAAGCCGGTTGCGGTCGGACAGGCCGATTTCTTCTATCGCTCGCAGTACCGGGCTCGTTGCAGCGCGGTGATGGGAGCGTTCGCGGCGACGGCCACGCAGGTGCTCGCGGCAAGCGGGTCGCGCGCACAGGGCGTTCTTTGGGGTCGACACCGTGAGTGTCACGCAGCCATGTTGCCGCGGTGCGAGTCGGGCATTCGGCCGATCTTGGTGCTGAATGACGGCGCGCTCGCCATCGCGGTGTGCATCCCACGCCCCAGCGATTCCGACGATCAGCTCGCTGCCGAGCAGTGGTTGTTCGACGCAGCGCCGATGCCCGAAGGACTGGCTCGTGCAGCGAGCGGCGAGGAACAGCCCGGCGAGGCAGGAATCGGTCGATCGACGGTGCGTGACCACACCGGCAGCGTTGTCGGACTCGTGGACGCCGTGCGTGCCACGGGCAACCTTGCACTCCTTGCGCTGCACCCTCGAGATCCCGACGCAATGGGGCTCCACATCACGCTCTTCGGTGTCGATGTGGTTCGGCCCGAACAGCTCGTACGCGAGTACGGACTCGCCGACACTGATCTCGATGAGCATCGTGCCGATGCGCAGGCACAGAACATGATTCTCGGATACCTCGTCGGTGGTACCGCTGAGGTATTCACCCAGTGCGCGCAGAACCTCTTCGTGAAAGAACTCGTCGCCGACTCGAGCGAGACAGTGCACGACACGCAGACCGCACCGCTGCCAGACAGCCCGGTGATCGAACCCTTCCTACTGGAGCACGACGAACGCGATGGTTGCGGCGGAGGCCAGCGGCACGAGCAGCAGGGGGAAGAGCAGCAGTGGCGATCGATCGTGGAAATGCACCACCGCCACCACGGCGAGCGCGAAGGCCAACCCACCGATGGTGGCGACGTAGTAGATGGGAAGCGTGGTGCGGGTGATGATCCAGAACACCAAGCCGGCCGCAAGTGTGACGAGTGACCAGCGACCGATGGGGGAGATCGTCGCTGCATGGTGGCTGCTCACGTCCGAACTGCCGGTGGCCATCGCATGGGTATGGCGCCTACGTGTGACATACACCGCAGCAACGGCGATGAACACCGCCAAAAGCGGAAGGAGAATCATCCGTTTAGCTCCTTTGATCTCGGAATGATCAAGATAATGAGCCGGGTGCAGCTCGGATCGGCAGGGCCAAAGGTCCTGCCGATGGCGTTGTCAGTGAGTGGTCGTCTTGGTTCGCCGAAGCACCTCTCCCTACGCTCGGCGCTCGTGACTACCGCAACCCCCCTCACCCTGGCCGACACCCTTCCCCAAGTGCGTTGGCGCACTCCCGCACTCGTCGTTGGTGCATCGCTGCTCACCGCCGTTGCTGCGCAGATCAAGATCCCGTTGGGCTTCACGCCCGTACCTATCACTGGCCA
Source organism: Actinomycetota bacterium (assembly GCA_017853685.1). Classification (GTDB taxonomy): domain Bacteria; phylum Actinomycetota; class Acidimicrobiia; order Acidimicrobiales; family Ilumatobacteraceae; genus WLJO01. The sequence goes on from JAFMJD010000086.1 coordinate 3,663, forward strand.
GACCTTTGCTGTTCTGCTCGTCGGCGCAACTCTCGGGGCATGGCGGGCTGCCGCTAGCCAGTCGCTCTACTGGCTGCTCGGCGCAGTGGGCCTGCCGTTCTACGCAGGCGGGAGTGGCGGGTGGACTGCTGCCACTGGTTCCACGTTCGGCTACTTCATCGGCTTCGTCGTTGCTGCCGCATTGGTGGGCCTGCTCGCCCAGCGCGGCAACGACCGAGCTCTGCTGTCATCGCTGGCCGCAATGGCCATCGGTTCCATCACGATCTACGCGTGTGGCGTGTCGTGGCTGGCGCACTCGCTCGGCGTGCCGTTCTACAGTGGCGACGGCAAGGATGCGTTCACCTACGGGCTCGCACCGTTCCTCGTTGGCGACCTGCTGAAGATGGTGCTCGCCGGTGTGCTCACACCGCTCGCGTGGCGGGCAGTGCAGCGTCACACTGAGGACTGACCGCGAGGCCCGGCGTCGGCTCCTTTCTCCCCCGCTGGTGAGCGTTCAGGAGTTGCCGCGCTGTATTCGGTCACCCAATGCTGTCACCACAATGTGATGTCGTCGCTCAGCAGCGGTTGGCGCTCAGCACCAAGGCGCTGATTCGTCCATCGATCTCGCCATCGCCGAACTCCTCACGGATCGCGGTTGCTGCCGCCGTGGTCACCTTGTCGAGGCCCGATGGGTCGCGGGCGAGTATCTCGTTGCGGATGGGAGTTCCCTGGCAATACGCGAGCGCGACTACCTCTGGTGAGGCAGCTCGGCTGCGGGCGTCCACGCGCTCGAACGAGAGCACATTGCCGAGGCCGCCGCGCAAGAGGTCACCGTGCAGTTCGTTCAGGTTGAAGTACCCGTACGGGACGCGGGTGATGAATGTTGGTGGGTCGTCAGGGAAGTGTGAACCCAGCGCGAGCGAGATCTCGTTGGCGAACTCGTTCTCCTCGATCCGGTTCCACACGTTGAACAGGAACGTACCGTTCGGTTGCAGTACCCGAGCGACCTCGGCGTAGGCAGCAGCCCGATCAGGGAAGAACATGGCCCCGAACTGACACACGACCGCGTCGAAACTGGCATCGTCGAACGGCAACGCCATGACGTCGGCCGCCTGCCACTGTACGGGCCTCACAGTGCCGACCTCCATCGCGCGATCGAGCATCGCTTGGTTCAGGTCGGTTGCCGTGATCGACACCTCTGAAGGGAGGATGCTCGCCATGTCGCGTGTCACTGCACCAGTTCCGGCTGCTACCTCAAGCACCCGAGTCGCTCCGGTATTCAGCACCCGGGTGGCCATGTCCCGTGCATAGAACTCGAAAATCATCGGCACGAGATAGGTGTCGTACACCGTTGGCACCGAACCGGTGAACCCCACATCGGAACTGCTTCTCTCGTCCATCGAACACCACCGTGTCTTGGTTTGCGAAAGGCCCTGTGGAAGTTGTTGTACTCCTGTCGCCGCGGTTGTCCTCGTCGATGTTGGATAAGGGGACGTCCGTACCGAGCGTCCTGATCAGCCTGCAGCCGTTAGTTGGCCGGCCTGGGGGAGGAGACGGATCACGGGGACTATTCGGAGCAGTCGAGATGTTGCTGCGCGTACGCAGTGTCGAAGCATTTGGGCGGTCTGAAGTTCTTGAGCGTGTAGACGTACACCTCGTCGGGATCCAGACGCTTGTGCGGACTGGCAACGACAGTGAACTGCATGCCCTGTCCGTAGCCGGCGGAGAACTCCCAGTCCTCGGTCTTCCCGGCGTAGTTGTCTGCGATGTTCTGGGTGCCTCTCCAGATGGCGTGTACGCCAAAGGCGCTCGAACGCGCCTTCACCCGATCAACCTGCAGGCCCCATGCGTGGGACTGCGTGGAACCCTCGTACTCGTAATGCTTGTTCTGGAGGTGACAGCCGTAGCTGTTCCCTGCCGCAGTCTTGTCGGCGTCGCTCGCAGTGCCGGAAACGCTGAGATGGCCTCTGAGCGGCACGCACGCCTCAATCTGCAGGTCGAGGTCGGTGAACTGGCCCCTGTTCTTCCCCGTCCATTCGTGCTCGCACGCATCGGCGTCAGGGTTATACGAGTCGAAGAGAAGCGCCCTCGGTTGTTCGTAGAGCGGGAACAAGTTCTCGTTGACACCCGGGCCGGACCACGGCTGCCCCGCATCCTTGGGCCAGTAGGTTTCCATGGTGCAACTCGGGAGGTACACCACTCCGTCGTAGTTCTTCATATCGGTGACCTTCAGCCTGTACGGGCCGTCGTTCCTGATGATGATCTTGGAGCCGTATCTGACCTCGTTGGACATGGCGTCGTAGCTGGCACCTTCGCGGCTGTCGGTCGAACGGGAAGCACTGATCACCGCCACGGTTCCCCCAGCGATCGCGACCGCAGCGGCCGCCGCAATCACAACGTTTCGTCTCTTGCGAGACTGCTGACGATTCGTCCCCACGTTCCATTCTCCCCGTACATCGTGCGACGCAGGAATCAAAGCAGGGGGACGATTGGACCAGAAGTACGAAAGCGCAGGCCGCGAAGGCCACGCGGTTCACCGCATCGCTACCAACCTCGCTGGTGTTACCGGTCGGGAACCGTCAGCGGCGTTGTTCCGGGATGAGCGGTGCAACAGCGGCCACGTTGACCACCTCGAGCCATCGGTGGTCGTCCGGGAAGCCGAGTGAGGTCAACGTGCGGCCGAGGGTGAGGGTGTGCATGAAGGCCGCGTACGCCCGGCAGTCGAGTGCTGGGTCAACGAGACCCCTCGCCTGAGCACGTTCGAAGATTGCAGCTATCGCAGTGATGAATGCTTCCTGGACCTGCGCGATGTCGCCAATCCCGTCACCTGTCTCCAGCGAACGCGCCACGGTGCCGAGTCGAAGTCGCCGGGCGGGTTCGTTGTCCGGGTCGAGCACGGACCGCTCGATCTCCGCCAGCACCAGGGCCTGGAACTCGTGGGGTGTGGTGCAGGCTTCTGCCGCTGCGACCGGATCGAGGTTCTCGGCGAGCACCGACGCTTTGTAGCGATGGACCTCGGCTGCGGCAATCAGCCCGGACCGGCTTCCGAAGAAGTGGTAGATCGAACTCTTCGCGACGTGCACCTCGAGACAGACGTCCTCGATCCGGAACGCTTCGGCGCCGGCCTCGTTGAGCCGACGCACCGCAGCCTCGAGGATGAGTCGCTTGGTGCTCAGACGCTCTGCTGCGTCGCCGAGCCGGCCGGGGCGAAGAACGGGTTCGCGCCCTTTGGGATCTTGTACTTGTGGTCCAATGGTCACTCCGAGAGGATGCCACACGAACATGATTCTGGGCGGCGCCGCAGGTTGTACTTCCTGTCCAATGGGCCGAGTGAGACACTGTTCAAGATGACTACGGACCGCTCTCCTGAACATTGGGCGTACCGGTTGACGTCTCGACGGCTTCGGATGCTGGGACTGTTTGCCGCCCTGCCCCCGGCGCTCTGTGGCCGGATCGCCGAGAAGCACCTGCGCCGCCCCGGTCAACCCGGACCTGCGGGCGAGCACGTGCAGCAATACCTGGTGAGCGGGACTCTGGCCCGCCGGCGTGCCGACGAACCGGGCGATGCGGTACGGCCCGACGGCGAGGCCCGGGGACCGCGCAAACCGGTGCACGTCGGCCAGGCCGATTTCTTCTACCGGTCGCAGTACCGGTCCCGGTGCAGTGCGGTCATGGGGGCGTTCGCCGCTACGGCGACGCAGGTGCTTGCGGCGAGTGGTTCCACTGCACGTGGCGTCCTGTGGGGGAGGCACCGCGAGTGTCATGCAGCCATGTTGCCGCGCCACGGAGAGACAGGCATCCGGCCGATCCTGGTCCTCAACGACGGCGCAGTAGCCGTTGCCGTGCATCTCCCTCGAAGCGGCGACGCCGGTGGCGATCTCGCAACTGAGCAGTTCCTGTTCGAGGGGGCGGCGCTGCCGGAGCGGCTCGGCCGAGCCGTGCGCGGCGAGGAGCAGGCCGGTGAGCGGGGGATCGGGCGGACGCTGCTCCGCGACCACGCCGGAAGCGTCGCCGCGCTCGTGGACGCAGCGCGCACCACCGGCAAGCTCGCTCTGCTCGCTCTCCACCCCCGGGACCCCGATGCGATGGGCCTCCACATCACGCTCTTTGGGGTCGAGGTCGTCCGGCCCGACCAGCTCATGCGGGAGTACGGGCTCACGGACGCCGACCTCGAGGGTCACCGGGCTTATGCGCAGGCAGAGAACGCAATACTCGGGTACCTGGTCGGCGGAACTGAAGAGGTGTTCACCCAGTGTTCGCAGAACCTGTTCGTGAAGGAACTGGTCTCCGAGGCCGTTGAGGCGGCTGCTGAGCCCACACCCGAGTCGACACCGTCCCTCGAGCAACTGCTGGCGGCGCAGTTCGAGTCGTTGCAGGTCACTGTGGACTCGAGCGCACTGCCGGGTGCATCGCCTCGCAATGGTCAGATCGGTGGCGCGGCACTCGTCGGCACTCGGCGCGGGCGCAAGTACGTGCTCATCCCGTATCACCCGGGGAATGCGATCCACGGACACGCCGCGAAACTCTGGACAAACCGCCGTTCCGCACTCGTGGTCTCCGATGACCACACCTATCGCCGCCGAGCGACCATCTCGGGCGTGTCGCGGGTGGCGAGCCATGCGTGGGTCACCAAGCGGTTCCCCGCAGCCTCCCGGGCGGTCACCCATCCCGAGGGTGGTGCCGAGGCGACGGTCGCGGTCCCGCTGTATTGGTTCGTGACCCGGGCCGATGAGGTGATCTGGGAGCGCGGGGTGCTTCCCGAGTACGGGCTGAGCGAGGGACGCGCCGTGTGCACCATCAACGCAGGTGGTCAGGGGCGTCACACCAAGCAGCCCAAGTACTTCGATGCGGGGACTGTCGACCCGTACGACCTTGCGCAGCAGCACCACCGCGAGGCGGGTGGTCGACCCACCGACCCGAGCGGTATCGAGCGATCCGAGTGGCTCGTCACCGCCGAATCCGCCCTAGCCGCACGTGAGGAACACCTTCGCGTACACGTGTAGTGCGAGTACCGCAGATAGGGCGAGTGTCGCTGGTTCCTGTCCTGGTGTTACTGCGCGGCGGGTTTGCGGCGGCGGGCGATGCCGACGCCGGCGGCGACGCCACCACCTACCACCGCGAGGCCTGCGGCTGCGATCACGATGATCCAGACGGCGTTGCTGCTGCTGTCGCCACCACCGCCGAGGATCGTGCCGCTGCGGCTATCGCTGCTGCTCTGCGACGGGTTGTTGAGCCGCTTGATCGCTCCGTCGAAGTCGCCGCCGATGAGGATCTTGCCGTCGTCCTGCAATGCGATCGTCCTCACGGAGTTGTCGAGTCGTGGTGGCACGAAGGTGCCGTCGGTGCTGCCGTCGGAGTTGAGTCGTTTGATTTTCCCGGCGAAGCTGCCGCCGACAAGGATTTTGCCGTCTCCCTGGACCGCGATCGCGTACACGTCGCCGTTGAGGGTTGGTGGCGTGAAGGTGGTGTCTTCGCTCCCGCTCTCCGTTAGTCGCTTGATTCTCCCGGCGAAGCTGCCACCGACGAGGATCTTGCTGCCGGTCTGCACAATCGAGGTGACCATTCCGGTGCCGAGCGCGTCGGGCGGGGAGAAGGTGAGGTCTACTACGCCGTTTATCTCGAGGCGCTTGATCCCTCCGTCGAAGTCGCCGCCAACGACGATCCTTCCACTGGCCATCACCGCTACGACGTCGATCCTCGTGCCTCCGGACCCCTCATAGTCGCGAAAAGCCAAGCAGCCCGCGCCTCCTGAGCGGATGCAGGCCACGACTGGGAGAGAGGATTCAAATCCGGGCTTGTTACCGCCAGTGATGATGTTGTCTTCGCCGGAGCCAGCGGCGGCAGACCGCCATCCGATCGAGAAGACATCTCCATCGGAGTACCAGGACTCCGAACGAAAAGTATTGTCTATCCTGCCGCTCTCGTCGAAGCGGAAAATGCCCCGGCAGTTGCTGCCGAAGTCGTCTAGGCACAAATTCTCGCCACCAACGAGGATCTTGGTGCCACGCCGAAGGACTGACTGCACGGCGGGCGGAAATAGCGATGCCGGGTCTCGATATGGCTCATAAAACTCGATTCGGGTGAAGCTGGAGTCGTCTGTGCCGTCGGTGTTGAGGCGTTCGACGCCAAAGGGGCCGCCGATGACGATCCTTCCGCTTCCCATCACCGCGATCGCGTTGACCTCGTCGATATAGCCGTCCGTGGTCACGGTGAAGGTGCTGTCGGTGCTGCCGTCGGTGACTGTTTGTGCGGTGCCGGGTGTGGCGGTGAGCACGGTGGTGGCGCAGACCGCGACGAGCGTGATGGCGAGGGTGGTGCGGAGGTGTGTGGTGGTGTTTCGGGCCATGTTGCGCTGTCTTTCGGTGCTAGCTGTTGGCGGGTTTGCGGCGGCGGGCGATGCCGACGCCGGCGGCGACGCCACCACCTACCACCGCGAGGCCTGCGGCTGCGATCACGATGATCCAGACGGCGTTGCTGCTGCTGTCGCCACCACCGCCGAGGATCGTGCCGCTGCGGCTATCGCTGCTGCTCTGCGACGGGTTGTTGAGCCGCTTGATCGCTCCGTCGAAGTCGCCGCCGATGAGGATCTTGCCGTCGTCCTGCAATGCGATCGTCCTCACGGAGTTGTCGAGTCGTGGTGGCACGAAGGTGCCGTCGGTGCTGCCGTCGGAGTTGAGTCGTTTGATTTTCCCGGCGAAGCTGCCGCCGACAAGGATTTTGCCGTCTCCCTGGACCGCGATCGCGTACACGTCGCCGTTGAGGGTTGGTGGCGTGAAGGTGGTGTCTTCGCTCCCGCTCTCCGTTAGTCGCTTGATTCTCCCGGCGAAGCTGCCACCGACGAGGATCTTGCTGCCGGTCTGCACAATCGAGGTGACCATTCCGGTGCCGAGCGCGTCGGGCGGGGAGAAGGTGAGGTCTACTACGCCGTTTATCTCGAGGCGCTTGATCCCTCCGTCGAAGTCGCCGCCAACGACGATCCTTCCACTGGCCATCACCGCTACGACGTCGATCCTCGTGCCTCCGGACCCCTCATAGTCGCGAAAAGCCAAGCAGCCCGCGCCTCCTGAGCGGATGCAGGCCACGACTGGGAGAGAGGATTCAAATCCGGGCTTGTTACCGCCAGTGATGATGTTGTCTTCGCCGGAGCCAGCGGCGGCAGACCGCCATCCGATCGAGAAGACATCTCCATCGGAGTACCAGGACTCCGAACGAAAAGTATTGTCTATCCTGCCGCTCTCGTCGAAGCGGAAAATGCCCCGGCAGTTGCTGCCGAAGTCGTCTAGGCACAAATTCTCGCCACCAACGAGGATCTTGGTGCCACGCCGAAGGACTGACTGCACGGCGGGCGGAAATAGCGATGCCGGGTCTCGATATGGCTCATAAAACTCGATTCGGGTGAAGCTGGAGTCGTCTGTGCCGTCGGTGTTGAGGCGTTCGACGCCAAAGGGGCCGCCGATGACGATCCTTCCGCTTCCCATCACCGCGATCGCGTTGACCTCGTCGATATAGCCGTCCGTGGTCACGGTGAAGGTGCTGTCGGTGCTGCCGTCGGTGACTGTTTGTGCGGTGCCGGGTGTGGCGGTGAGCACGGTGGTGGCGCAGACCGCAGCGAGCGTGATGGCGAGGGCAGTTCGGTAGCGTGCCCGGACGGTCCACGAGCCCAAGCCGACCGCCCGATGCCGCAGTGGGCTGACCAACGTCATGCCCGAAAGTCAACTACGAATCCCATTGGACCAGAAGTACGAAACTGTTGGGCCAACTCCCCCGATGCGGTCACTGACGAACTGCGTGAATTGCCCCGATTCTCTGGGGGGCATCACAGAGTGGGGTTTGAGCGAAGAAGGGCTGACCCGCTGAGACGCGTGGCCGGGATGTGCACACGCGACGCTCGACGCCCTCCGTTGTGTTCGTTCACGCGGGTCCGAGGATCGGTGGTGTCCTGGCCGGCGGTGGTGGAGGCGTTGAGGTCAGCGATGATGCCGTCTGGAATCGCGAACCACTTGAGACAACGAACACACGAGCAACCTTGCTCACAACTGCCGGCTCAGTTGCGCTCGGTAACCCAGTTGCCGTGGAAGCCGAAGGGCACGCGCTGGGGCAGCTGCACCTGCGCCACGTAGCCGCGGGCGAAGTCCTGCGCATCGATGACGACGAACTCTGCGGAGTTGTTGTTGCCGTCGTGCACGAACGTCACCAGCCAGCCGTCGTCCTCCACGGTGCTGCCCGGCCGGCCGACGAAGACCGGCTCCCCGGCCGCACGCCCGGGGCCATGGTCGAACACCTCTCGGGAACCAGTGACGAGGTCGTGCTTCACCGTGGGCCAGTGCATGGACGACTCATCCACCTGCGCGCAGTACCCATAGCGGTACGGCTTACCGGTGAGTGATCCGCGGTGCCGCGGGAACTCATTGACGCGCTCGTCGATCGTGGTGACGCTCGTCGTACGTGTCGTGGGGTTGATCTCCCACCGCACGAGCCGGGGGAGCGAGTCGCCGAACGGACCGTTGAGGTCGTTGCGAAACATCACGTCGTAGAAGCACACATCGAGCACCACGTTGCCGTCGGGCGTGTCGTAGGCATTGAGCGGGTGGAACACGTACCCCACCGGCACATCGACCCACACGATGTCGGCAGCAGTGCCCTCGCGTGGCATGAGCCCCACGCGATTCCCGTAGTCGTCGAACCAGCGGAACGGGAATCGCCGACCGGCAAATGCAAGGTCGAGATCGACGAGTACCGGCTGGTCGTACACGATGACGAAACGGTCGGTGATCGACATGTCGTGCACCATCGACATGCCGGGTAGCGGGATGTCGACCGTGCGGTTCACGCTGCCGTCGGGTCCGACACGTACGTATTGGATGTGGTCGAGCCACTCGGCCCAGGCGTACGTCATTGCGTGCATCTCGCCGGTTGCCGGGTCGATCTTCGGGTGTGCGGTGAACGCGCCGGGCAGCGTTCCGAAGAAGTCGTTGCGCCCGATGGTCTCGAGCTCGTGCGTGAGCTCCACTGGGCACGCCCCGGCCTCCACCATTGCCCAGGTGGTGCCCGCAAATCCCCCGACGTTGGTGTTCGGCCCGCCGGAACCGTTGTTCCAGTTCCGGCCAGGGATGTCCGGCACGCCTCGGGCGGCGCTCAACGCCGACGAACCGACGTATCGGTTGCGGTACCACGCGGCTCGGCCGTCTCGAATGCAGATGCCGTGCACCATGCCGTCGCCGATGAACCAGTGATGTGACTCCGGGTCGACCTCACCGATGGGATTAGGCCCGTTGCGCAGATAGCGACCGTTCAGCTCTCGCGGTAACTCGCCGATCACAGGAAGGTCGAGCGCAGTGATCTCGTCGGCCACCGGTGCGTAGTTGCCGGACAGGTAGCGGTTCTCGGGTGCGTTCAGCGAAGCGGTCATCGTGACGGGGTCTAGTTGAGGAACTTGAGACCGTCAATTGTCGACGGGGCTCAGGCGGCTCCGCCATCGGGCTTTTCTCCCGTCTGGGCCCGCCGAGTAGTGCGGTGGCGCGGAATCGTTGAGCGAGTCGTCAGGCGACGCTGACCGTCGCTCCACACTGTGGTCGTGGCGTGCTTGCGTCGAGGCAGGTCAGGCTGCGGCGCTGAGCGCACCGATGGCGGGCGGTTTCAAGCGGCCTGGAGCAGGTTGTTCACGCGGCTTGCTTCGGGTTGGCTACTCCAGCGGCTCAGTCCCAGAGGCCCTTGAA
>JAFMJD010000210.1 GCA_017853685.1 Actinomycetota bacterium
CCACCATGCGGGGCTTGCTCCACCGGCTGGGGTGCACCTTCTGGATGAAGTAGCGCAGCATCTTTTCGCAGACCTCGAAATCGGCGATGACGCCGTCTTTCATCGGTCGCACCGCCCGGATGTGACCCGGTGTGCGCCCCATCATCCGCTTGGCCTCGATGCCGACTGCCACCGGGCGGCCATCGTTCACGTCGACGGCCACCACCGACGGTTCGTTCAGTACCACGCCGAGTCCCCGCACGTAGATGAGGGTGTTGGCGGTGCCGAGGTCGATAGCGATGTCGCGCCCGAGCCCGAGTGGGTTGTTGCGTGCCATCAGCGAATCACCCCTTTTGCAGCCCGGCGCCCCCAGTGCTCGGCGGACTGCCGGGCGGTGCCGGTGTCGAACGTACGCGCTGGAGCGCCCGAAACCGGTGGAGGGTGCCCAGAGTCTAACGGGGCGGGCGGATTGTTACAGATTGGGGAAGAAAATGCCGAGCTCGCGGGTGGCCGACTCGAGCGAGTCACTGCCGTGCACGAGGTTCTCGGTGAACAGAATGCCCAGATCGCCGCGCACGGTGCCCGGAGCAGCCTTGCGGGGGTTGGTGGCGCCCATCATCGTGCGCACCACTTCCCAGGTGTCCTCGGGACCCTCGAGGGCGAGGGCCACCACGGGGCCACGGGACATGAACGACACGAGATCGGCGTAGAACCCCTTGCCCACGTGCTCGGCGTAGTGCCGATCGAGGGTGGCGGCATCGAGGGTGCGCAGGTCCATGGCCACGATCTTGAGACCCTTGGCCTCGAAACGGCCGAGGATCTCGCCGACGAGGCCACGCTCCACGGCATCGGGCTTCAACAGGACGAGGGTGCGATCTGACATAGGGCCGAAAGGCTAGGCCCTCTGCCGGGCGTTCGCGGCCCAGTGCTCAGGGAAGCACCGTGCTCAGGGAAGCACCGTACTCAGGGAAGCACAGTGCGCAGATGCGGCCGGGCCGCACCCACGACATAGAGCGAGCCCGTGATCAGCACCGCGTCGTCGGCCGTGCGGTCCACCAGCGCGAGGTCGCATGCGTCGGCCACGGTGCTGGCCACACGCACATCATCGCAACCGATCGATCGCGCTGCAGCGGCGACGATCTCACCCGGTGTCCCGCGTGGCGACGGTGCGGTGCAGCACACCACGAGGTCGAACTCATCGGCGCGCAACGCTTCGAGTACCTCGGCGGGTTCGCGGCTGCGCAGGCAACCGACCACCAAGATGCGTTGACCCGCCGGATCGAAGTCGGTGAAGAACACATCGGCGCACACGTCGGCGCCGGCCGGGTTGTGCGCACCGTCGAGGATCACGAGTGGCTGATAGCCCACCACTTCGAATCGGCCCGGCATGCGAACCTGGGCGAAGCCATTGTTGACCACCTCACCGTCGAGTGGGCCGCCGAAGAAAGCCTCCACGGCTGCGAGCGCAACGGCTGCGTTGTCGGCCTGGTGGCGACCGTGCAGCGGCACGAACACCTCGGGATAATCGGCATGCGGTGTGCGGAGTTCCACCAGCCGGCCGCCGAGCGCGAGTTCGTTGTCGATCACGTCGAATTGTTCGCCGCGGCGCCACGCCGTCTCGTGCGGCCGCTCGAGGAAGATCGGCACGATCTCGGGATCGGTCTCGCCGATGATCACCGTCGAGGTGGGCTTGATGATTCCCGCCTTCTCACGCGCCACATGTGCCTTGGTGGGTCCGGCAAACTCGGTGTGGTCCAGACCGATGTTGGTGATCACCGCAACGCGGGCATCCACCACATTGGTGGCGTCCCACATACCCAGCAGACCCACCTCGATCACTGCGACGTCGACAGCTTCGTCGGCGAACCAGCGGAACGCTGCTGCGGTGCATGCCTCGAAGTACCCGGGGCGCACACCCACCAGGCCTTCGAGATCCGCCACCGCGGCAATCTGCTCGGCGAAGGCCTCATCGCTGATCGGTTCGCCGTCGATCATGAAGCGCTCGTTCACGCGCTCGAGGTGCGGACTCGTGTACGTACCCACCTTGAGGCCCTGCTCCATGAGCAGGCGCGTGATCATCTGCGATGTGGAGCCCTTGCCGTTGGTGCCCGTGATGTGGATGACGGGCGCGGCGTGCTGGGGGTCGCCCATCGCCGCACACAGACGCGTAATGGGATCCAGCGATGGCGAATCGATGCGGCCGGTCTTTTCGTACGACGTATGGGCGTCGAGGTACGCGAGCGCGTCGCCGTACTCCATCGAGAACAGATCAGCTCGCGGCGCGTCGCGGCCGCGAGGTGCGCGACACGACCTCGCGCGGGATCAAGGTGGGGTTCACCTTCTCGTTCACGGTTGCCGCGTCGATGATGACGCGGCCCACATCCGTGCGACCGGGCAGGTCGTACATCGTGTTCAGGAGCACCTCTTCGAGGATGGCGCGCAGACCGCGCGCTCCGGTGCCGCGGCGGAGCGCCTGATCGGCCACGGCCTCGAGGGCGTCGGTGGAGAACTCGAGTTCCACCTCTTCCATCTCGAAGAACTTCTGGTACTGCTTCACGAGCGCGTTCTTCGGCTCCACCAGGATGCGCACGAGCGACTCACGGTCGAGGGAGTGCACTGCACCCACCATCGGAAGTCGGCCGACGAACTCGGGAATGAGCCCGAACTTGAGTAGGTCCTCGGGGAGCACCTGTGCGAACAACTCGCCGGGGTCCTTGTCGAGCTTGGACACCACTGCAGCGTTGAAACCCACACCCCGGCGACCGATGCGCTGTTCGATGATCTGCTCGAGACCGGCAAAGGCGCCACCGCAGATGAACAACACGTTCGTGGTGTCGATCTGCAGGAACTCCTGATGCGGGTGCTTGCGACCACCTTGGGGCGGCACCGACGCAACGGTGCCCTCGAGGATCTTCAGGAGTGCCTGCTGCACACCCTCGCCCGACACATCGCGGGTAATGGAGGGGTTCTCGCTCTTGCGTGCGATCTTGTCGATCTCGTCGATGTA
>JAFMJD010000211.1 GCA_017853685.1 Actinomycetota bacterium
AGTCGACGGCCACTCGTCCGCTGCTGCATGCGCTCAGTGCCACCAGCGCGACGGCGATGGCAGCAGTGCGTGCGGGAAGTCGGCGTGCACTCACCGGGTCAGCCGAGATCGACTCCGACGCAATCGTTGCCGCACGACCCCGGTGCTGCCGGGCCCGCATCTGCTGGCGCAGGCCGGTGCAAGACACCCTTGGAGGGCTGCACACGCACGATCTCGCCGTCGACAGATGCGGCGCCATCGACGATGAGGCTGTACCCGCCCACTTCTGCCGGCGGCCACACGAGGCTCACCGCACCGGGACGCGCCGACGCGTTGGTTGCAGTGCGTCGACCGACCGCAGCACTCAGCACACCGCCGGCAAGTTCCGGCACCACTGCGACGGCATGGGGCCGGCCATCGTCGCTCACGGTGAGCAGGTACGCGTACGCGCGGCCCTCCATCGCCGAGGCGAGTCCCTCGACAGGGACCGGGATGCTCACGATGCGCTCCAGGTGTTCCAGTGCGTCATCTCATCAGCAGGCAGGCGGGCCCCGGGCTTGAAATCGTCGCCGGTGTAGTACGCAACGGGAAGCATCGCTGCCTGCGTCCAGTCGGCGGGGATGCCGAGCAACTGCGATACGTCGGATTCGAAGAACAGGTGGATCGTGGTCCACACCGATCCGAGGCCTCGCGCGCGTGCCGCCAGCATGAAACTCCACGCAGCAGGGAGGATCGAGCCATAGGTGGAGGCCTGCGCCAACACCATGGGAACCTGCTCCACCCGGCCCTTCACGCACGGGATCACCATGGCCGGCACCTGCTCGAGGCGTTCGGTGAGATACATGGCGGACTCCATCACCTTGGGCATCACCGCAGCGCGCGGATCGTCCTCGGGAAGCGGCGGCGGATAGCCCATTGCGGCCATCTGCTCGCCGCCCTTGCGGTAACAGTCGGCGATGAACTTCTTCTTCTCGGGATCGGTGACCACCACGAACGCCCAGTTCTGGGCATTGGTGCCCGTGGGGGCCTGCAACGCGATCTCGATGCATTCCTCGATGAGTTCGCGTGGCACCGGTCGGGTGAGGTCCAGACGTTTCCGAACGGAACGGGTGGTGGTGAGCAGTTTGTCTGCGGCGGCACGATCGATGGTCACGCATCGGACTGTAGGCGTGTTCGGGCAGAGGGGCCAACGCTTCGTACACCACTCCGGTGACCGATGGGCTACAACAACGTCTCATGGAACGAACTGCTGCACGTCTGTGGGCTGATGAACTCGGCCGCTGGGGCATCCCACCGGCGATCCTCGACACCGCACCGCGGTCGCCGTGGATCCACCCCGTGCAGAGTTTTCGGCCCGAGGGGAATCTCTTCGTGGACACGCCGTCACGACATCGGGCACTCGAAGGACTCGAGCGCCACACGGCACACGGACCGGTTTCGGTACTCGACGTCGGCTGTGGCGGCGGGCGCGCTGCGTTCGGTCTCACTCCGCCAGCCACCGCAGTCGTCGGGGTGGATCACCAGCGCGAGATGCTCGACGTATTCGCGGAGGAGGCCTCCAGACGCGGTATCTCGTGCAGCACGATCCTCGGCGACTGGCCCGATGTCGCCCCACGCACACCGGCGTGCACGGTCGTCGTGTGCCATCACGTTGCCTACAACGTCGCCAACCTCGGCCCGTTCGTCGCCGCGCTCAGCGAGCACTCACAGTCACGAGTTGTGCTCGAACTGCCGCTCCATCACCCGCTCTCGGTGCTGTCGGGAATGTGGAAGCACTTCTGGGACCTCGATCGACCCACTGCGCCGACCGCACACGATGCGCTGGCAGTCGTCCGCGCAGCAGGGTTCGACGCGAGTATCGAACGATTCGAGGTGCCCGTGAAGCACGCTGCGGTGACCGATCAGGACGTCGAATTCACCCGTGTCCGCCTGTGCCTCCCCGAGGACCGTGACCCCGAGGTGCGCGCATACTTGGAGACGCACCCCACCACATCGCGGCAACTCGCCACCATCTGGTGGGACGTGCGCTGACTCGTCAGAGACCGCCGGCGACCGTGATGGTCTGCCCGCTGACCCAACTGCCCGCGTCGCTCGCGAGATACAGCGCAGCGGCAGCGATGTCATCGGGTGTTCCGAGTCGCTTCAGCGGGATGCGTGACTGTGCCATCTTCTCGAGGTCGGGAACGCTCATGTCGAGAGCGGTCATCATCACCTCGGTGGGCACGTAGCCCGGTGCGATGCCATTCACGCGGATGCGAGGGGCGAGTTCGAGTGCCATCGTCATCGTGAGCGAGTTCACGCCCGCCTTGGCGGCTCCGTAGTGGCCGCTTCCGGGCACACCGCGCGTGGCAGCGGGTGATGTCACGTGGATGATGCTGCCACCATCGGCCATACGATCGGCCGCGATCACCGAGGCTCGCCACACCGAGGTGAGGTTCAGTCGGATGCAGTGATCCCAGTCATCGAACGACAGATCGCGCAACGGTGTACGCACCGGGGAACCACCTGCGTTGTTCACCCAGATGTGCAGACCCCCGAAGTTCGACACGGCCGCATCGGCGAGGCGAACGAGTGCCGCCTCATCGGTCACGTCGGTGGGCACACCGATAGCACGGCCGCCGGCAGCCTTGATGTCGTCGACCACCCGTTGCACGCGGTCCACGTGTCGGGCCGCAACCACCACCGCAGCTCCGGCCTCGGCGTACGTCTTGGCGATTCCCTCACCGATTCCCTGGCCGCCACCGGTGACGACGGCAACCTTGCCCGACAGATCGAACGAGTGCATTGAACTCTCCCCCATGTACGCCCGGCGAGCGTCGCTGGGCATCGCTCACGGTAGTTGGTGCACCTCGCCCCCCCACTTCTGTGCGTGCCGGGCGCCCGTGCCCCTGAATTCCTGACCCCTCAGGTCGACATTTGCTCGGCGGGGCGGTAGAAAATCGGGGTCCCCCACCGATCTGCCCATGATCGGCGACCCAAGGAGTTCCCATGGCGCTGCGCCTC
>JAFMJD010000212.1 GCA_017853685.1 Actinomycetota bacterium
ATGCCTCGCGCTGCGCCTTGTACAGCGGATTGGCCGCGTGACGGAACGTGGGCTCGGGCCGGTCGAAGGCCACCACCACGGCGTCGGGCCGTTGGTCCTTCACCATGTAGACGAACATCGACGTGAAGCCGAAGACCGCATTGGTGACCTGGCCCGAGGCCGTGGCCATGTCGGTGGGCAGGGCGTAAAACGCGCGGTACGTGAGCGAGTTGCCGTCGAGCAGGAGGATCTTCACGGACGGCCTCGCATCAGGGACGCAGCGAGCCGTCGAGGATGCGCTCTGCGACGTCGCGCATGCGGGAACGCTCGCTCATCGCGGTGCGCTGGATGAAGGTGAACGCATCGGTCTCCTTCATGCCGCACTCGTCGATGAGTACACCCTTGGCCTTGTCGATCGACTTGCGCGCCTCGAGTTGCTCGCCGAGTGCATCGACCTCGCCGCTGAGTTGCTGCAGTTCGCGGAACCGGCCGATGGCCACCTCGATGGCGGGGATGAGATCGCTCTTCTGGTACGGCTTCACCAGGTACGCGAGCGCTCCGGCGTCACGGGCATCTTCCACCACCTCGCGCTGGCTGAAGGCGGTGAGCATCAGCACACCGCAGATGCGTTCGGCGCCGATGATGCGCGCCGCCTCGAGACCGTCCATGTGCGGCATCTTGATGTCGAGGATGGCGAGATCGGGCTGCAGCTCGCGGGCCAGTTCGACCGCACGGTCACCTCGGCCGCACTCACCGACCACCACGTAGCCCTCTTCCTCGAGGGTTTCGCGCAGATCGAGACGGATGATGGCTTCGTCCTCGGCGATCACCACTCGGATCGGCATCGGCGGTCTCCTGTCGCTCGCCCGGTCGACCGGTTGATCGACCGCCCCCATTCAACCATCATCCCCCGCCGAGGCGGTCGAGCAGGCGGTCCTGCTGGGCCTCCAACCGGGCGATCTGGTCGAGCAGGTGCTGCCGCTGACGCATCATCGCTGCCGCATGGCCCGCCGCCTCGCGGGCCTCGTGACGATCGAACGGTGCATCGCTCACCAGTGCGCGCAGGTCGAGGTCATCGGCCTCGTCGACCACGTAGGGGCGCTGTTCGTCGAGCACCTGCAGGTCGGTGCGGAGCTGCCGCAGGCGATCGCTCGTGCGTCGCAGCCGTCGCTTCGTCGTCCACCCTCCCACGGGCCCGAGTGTAGAGACGGCAGACTGGTCGCGTGTACGACGAGTTCGGCATCGCCCACGGGTACCACGACATCGACGGCACGTGGCACGACACTCCGGCCGACACCGTCGACAGGCTCCGGGCCTCGATGGGCGAGCCGGGCGACCTGCCGCCGATGTGGTTCGTCGATGCAGGGTCGTCGCACCAATTGCTCGGCCCGTGCCGAGTGGTGCTGGAGGACGGCACCGATCGAGGTGTGGTCGAGCACCTCCCGGGCGACCTGCCCATCGGTTATCACCAACTCGAGCCGGTCGACGGTGCGCCCATCACCACCTTGGTCGTGAGCCCGCTCCAGTGTCCATCCGCGCCGTGGGGATGGGGTGTCGCTGCTCAGGTGTACTCACTGTGGCGGCACGACGGCTGGGGCATCGGCGACCTGCGTGACGTGAGCGAACTGGGACAGCGCGTCGCAGCCGCAGGAGGCGTGGCGATGCTGTTGAGCCCACTGCACGCACCGGCACCGACCCTGCCCCAGGAACCGAGCCCGTACTACCCCAGTTCACGGCGCTGGCTGAACCCACTGCTGCTGCCGATGGACGGCCCGTGTCCGCCGGAGGTGCCGAATGCACCAGACGGCACGATCGATCGCGATCGCGTGTGGTCGGCGAAGCGACAGGCGCTCGCCGCCCGCTTCCAACGCGAGCGACACCTTCCCGAGTGGAGGGGATGGTCGCGCTCACAGGGCGACGACCTGTGGCGCTACTGCGTGTGGAGCTCGCTCGCCGAGCGGCTCGGACCCCAGTGGCGCCAGTGGCCGCACGAGCACCGCCACCCCGAGTCACCGGCCGTGCTGGATCTCCCCCTCCACGACCACGACTTCGCCGAGCATTGCGAGTTCCACGCCTGGGTGCAGTGGCTCACGCGGCGTGAGGTGGCGCACACCGCTGCCACGTCCGGCGTGGCGCTCATCAGCGACCTCGCCGTGGGCTGTTCGTCCGACGGGGCTGATGCCTGGCTGTACCAGGACGTGATGAACCTCGAGGCACAGATCGGCGCCCCACCCGACGCCTTCAACGCCGACGGACAGGACTGGGGACTCCCCCCGTTCGTTCCGTGGAAACTGCGAACTGCGAACTACCGACCGTTCATCGCACTCGTGCGCGCTGCCTGCCAGGGCATGGGTGGTGTGCGCATCGACCACGTGATGGGACTGTTCCGCCAGTTCTGGATCCCCGCCGGCGGCACACCGAAGGATGGCGCCTACGTGCGTATGCCCGCCGACGAACTGTTGGCCATCATCCGCATCGAGGCGACGCGGGCCGGCGCGTTCGTGGTGGGCGAGGATCTCGGTACGGTCGAGGACGGGGTGCGCGAGTCGCTCCGCGACAGTGGCGTGTTGGGCACCAAGGTGTGGTGGTTCGACACCGATGTCACCCAGTGGGCGCCCACCAACCTCGCCACGGTGACCACCCACGACCTGCCCACCGTCGCCGGTGTGTGGGAGGGCACCGACGGGTCCGACGACATGCACCATGCGGTGCGGGCGCTCACTCCCGACAGCGTCGATGCCATCGCCGCATCCGCAGCCGTGTACCGGGCCACTGCCTCGTCGGCCGCTCGACTGTGCCTCGCCACCACCGACGACCTCGCCGGCGTGACCGATCGGCCCAACCACCCCGGCACCCGTAACGACGAATTCCCGAACTGGTGCATCCGTCTGCCGGTTGGTGTGGATCAGCTGGTGGACGGACCCCCGGCCACCGCCATCATCGAGGCGATGCGCTCGGGCCGTCAGTCATACTGACGGCGCTCAGGAGTCGCTGCAGTTCGAC
>JAFMJD010000213.1 GCA_017853685.1 Actinomycetota bacterium
TCAGCGCATACGGCAGGTCCAAGTTGCTCGGCGAGGAGCTCGTGCTGCAGGAGGCACCCACCGCCACCATCGTTCGGACTTCATGGCTGTGCGGCGAACACGGACCGAACATGGTGAAGACCGTCCTGGCCATGCTGCGCACCGACCGGGAGCTCCGTTTCGTCGATGATCAACGGGGGTGTCCGACGTTCACTGCCGACCTCGCACCGCTCATCCGCTCCCTCGGGAGCCTCGGTGTTGCAGGAGTCGTGCATGCAACCAACCAGCGATCGGTGAGTTGGTTCGAGTTCGTTCGAGAGATCGTGGTTTGCGTGGGTGGCGATCCCGGGAGAGTGACTCCGATCAGTTCCGCAGAGCTGCAACCGCCACGCCCCGCTCCCCGGCCGGCGAACAGCGTGCTCGACAATTGCCGTCTCGACGAGATCGGCATCGCACGGCTCCGTGACTTCGGCCAGGCGCTCTCCGAGCTCGTGAGTGTGCTCAGTTCACCCCCCGACGGCGGAGCCCACACCCCCTAGCCGTCCTTACCCGGGAAGCAGCGCCGAGATTGCCCCCATGATGCGCTTGGTATCCGCATCGGCGGACCGGTACTTGAGATCCACCGATGCGCCCACGCGAACATGCACTGTGGGCGGGTGGCGGAGGGCAAGCACGTTCGGCACACGGGCCTCACGCGGCCATACCTTCTCGGTTCCCCACATACCCACCGGGATGAGCGGGGCACGAGTCATCGAAGCGAGACGCGCCGCGCCCGTTTTCCCGTGGAGCACCGGGTCGTCGAATGCCTCGCCGCGCGGAATCGTTCCCTGCGGAAAGATCACCACAGCGCCACCAGCACCCAGTGTGCGTGCGGCCTCCTCGAGTGGTGCGTCGCTCCCCGATCCACGGTCGACCCGAATGGCACCGAGTCCCCTGGCGATCTGACCGACGATCGGCGCATCGAAGAGTTCCTTCTTGCCGAGAAAGCGAACAGGGCGACCGGCACGCGCAACGAGCACGGCAATAGCCGCCACGTCGAAGTACGAGCGGTGGTTCGCCACCAGGATCACCGGACCCTCACCGGGAATGTGCTCGACCCCCTCGAACTCCCACCGCACATACGGAAACAGCGTGGGCTTCACGAGACGCAGCAGAAGACCTTGGACCTCGCCCCCAACGAACGGAACCCGCGCCACGCCGGGGGCCACGTCGAGGTGCAGTGTGGGCCAGCGCTTCGCCGCAGCGAGCGCAACCAGACGAACATCGGGGTTCACCACGTGAGGATGGCCAACCGCATCGAGCAGTGGTGCGTCGAAGACGCTGTCGCTGTAGGCGTAACTCTGCGCGAGATCGACATCGTGCGCGGCCGCCCATGCGCGAACGGCATCGAGCTTTCCGGTGGACCACACGAATGGTCCGTCGATCGTTCCGTCGTAGGTATCACCGTCGACACCAACGCCGTACCGGGTAGCGATCACATCATCGACCCCGAGGTGTGCTGCAAACGGAGCGATGAGATCAACTGGAGTGGTCGTCGCGATCACGACCGATCGGCCTGCCGAACGGTGACTCTCGATGACGCCGCGCGCGTACGGCTGCAGCAGGTGCTCGAGACCCTCGACTGCATGCGCCGCCGCAGCGCGCACCGCAGAACGACTGCGGCCTTTCGAGAGTGCTGCCGCTTGGCGGGCGAGCACCATCGACGGGAGGTTCTCGCCGAAGAGGTCGAAGACACCGAACAGCACCGACTCACCGGGAATCGAGCGACTCAGCAGTCCGGCGTCACGCATCGCTGCGGAGAACACTCGACCACTCGCTCCACGGATCAGGGTCCGATCGAGGTCGAAGAACGCAGCGCCCGTGCCGGTCACGTGGCCACGCTACGACCCATGCTGGTGCCTGCGTCCGAAAAGCGGGAAAGGCGCCGCTTTGGGGGAAGCGGCGCCTCTCAACCTGGAACCCGAGAGGTGGGGGACCTCCGGTGGGTTCATTCGACTCGGAGATTGGGGGTTCTCCGTGTGTCGAGTTCGATTCTCAGTATGCACGTGAATCGGTGAACGTTCAAACTGTTGGTACCGATAGTTGTTATCTTTTTTGCAGATGGACCTCCGCCAGCTCGCCGCCCTCACCGCCATCGCCGACCACGGTTCGTTCTCGGCCGCCGCCCGGGCGCTCTACACCGTCCAATCCAACGTGTCGGGCCACATCGCACACCTCGAGCGCGAACTCGGCGCCACGCTCGTGGACCGACAGCGAGGCGGGCTCACCGAGGAGGGATTCCGTGTGGTGGAGCGGGCGCGGCGGATCCAACGGGAGCTCGAGGCGATCGCCGACGACATGGCGTCCCGAGACACCGATGTGGCCGGCACCACCCGCATCGGCGTCATCGGCACCACGGGACGCTGGGTGATGCCCCAGTTGCTCACGCAACTCTCCCGGGACTATCCGCGCTTGAAGATGATCGTCTCGGAGGGCGCTACCAGTTCGCTCGTCGGCCAGTTGTTGGAGGGTCATCTCGATGCGGCGATCGTCCACCTGCCCGTGGATGATCCCGAGTTGGCCATCGAGCCCTTGTTCGCCGAGGACCTCATGGTGCTCGTGCACAGCAGCCATCCCCTCGCCGAACACGAGCACCTTCCGCTCGCCAGCCTCGCCGAACACCCCGTGCTGTTGCCGCCCACCGGCGCCGCGCTGCGCAGGGTGATCGACCGGGCTGCAACGGCCTCGGGGGTCACTCTCACACCACTCGCCGAGATCGACGGGGTTCGCCTGCTCGCCTCGCTTGCCTTCGAGGGCTTTGGGCCGGCCATCGTGCCGGCGACGGCGGTGCCTCGTTGGCTGCGTGGAGAGTTCCGTCGAATCCAGGTGCCCGAACTGCCCCGCCGCGTCGTGGCGTGGGCTCAACGACGCCGGCCCGCCCCCACCGCGCCCACCCGTGCGGTGCGTGAGGCCACCACCAGCCTCCTCGAGCGGGTGGCCGACCG
>JAFMJD010000214.1 GCA_017853685.1 Actinomycetota bacterium
AACCTTCGGCGCGCACGATGAACGCCCCCTCGCTGCCGAACATGTTCTTGAAGCCACCCCACTTGGCGTCGATAGTGACGCCCGAGGCGTTCGCGAGCCACGAACCCTTCTGGATGAACAGCGGCATGCTGGCCTGCAGGTCGTAGCTCACGATGTCGCCGGGCAGTCGGGCAGCCACGTCCACAAAGCCGCCCTGTGCCGGCGCTGTGTAGGTGCTCACGAAGAAACTCTCGCCGCCGAGCGCCGCTCGCTTGAGTGACTTGAGCACACCACCCTCGGCTTTCGAGCGCAGTGTGACCCCAGCCGACATCGCCATCATGGCGCCCGACTCCACCTTCACCTCCTCGTTACCGGAGAGGTTGATGCGGGCCACGCCGTACGCGGGCCCCTGACGGGTCTGCACCTGCATGATGTCTCCTTACTTGGTCTCGGCGGCACCGCCACCGATGACGGCCTGCGCAGCGGCGAGGCGCGCAATCGGCACGCGGAACGGCGAGCAACTCACGTAGTCGAGGCCTGCCTCGTAGAACAGTGCGATCGACTCGGGGTCGCCACCGTGCTCGCCGCACACACCGAGCTTCAGGCCCTTCTTGGCCTTGCGCCCGCGCTGAGCAGCGATCTTCACCAGTTCACCCACACCGGTGGCGTCGATGGTCTCGAAGGGGTTGCGCTTGAGCAGTCCCTGCTCGAGGTAGGCCGGCATCATGCGGCTCTCGACGTCGTCACGGCTGAAACCGAACGTCATCTGGGTGAGGTCATTGGTGCCGAAGCTGAAGAAGTCGGCCTCCTCTGCGATCTCGTCGGCGCGCAATGCGGCGCGCGGCGTCTCGATCATGGTGCCGATCGTGACATCCGGGGGCTTGCGGATGCCCTTGATGGCCGTAGCGATTCCCTCTTCCACCCACGAGCGAGCGAGGGCGAGCTCCTCACGGGTCACCGTGAGGGGAATCATCACTTCGACGATCGGGTTCTTACCGGCCTTGCGCAACTGGATCGCAGCGTCCAGCAGTGCCCGCACCTGCATGGCGTAGAGCCCCGGCTTCACCACGCCGAGACGCACACCGCGCGTGCCGAGCATCGGGTTGAACTCCGACCAGCTCTCGGCGGCCTTGAGCAGACGCTCCTCCTCGGCAGTGAGTCCGACCGTGGCCTTCTTGATCTCGAGTTCGTCCACCCGCGGCAAGAACTCGTGGAGCGGCGGGTCCAGCAGACGCACCGTGACGGGCAGGCCGTCCATCTCCTCGAGGATCTCGGTGAAGTCGATCGTCTGCACCCGGTGCAACTCGGCGAGTGCAGCGGCCTCTTCGGCCGGTGTGTCGGCGAGGATCATGCGACGCACGACCGGCAGGCGATCCGGTGCGAGGAACATGTGCTCGGTGCGGCACAGCCCGATGCCCTCGGCACCCAGACGACGCGCCTCGAGGGCGTCTTTGCCCGTGTCAGCGTTGGCACGCACCTTCAACTTGCCGGCGCGAACCTGATCGGCCCAGCCGAGGATGACGTCGAACTCGGCCGGCGGCTTGGCCGAGGCCAACTTCATCTCGCCCACCATCACTTCACCCGAAGCGCCGTCGATCGTGATGATGTCGCCCTCTTTCACCACCACGCTGCCCACCGTGAACTGCTTGCCCTCGATCTTCACCGATTCGGCGCCCACCACTGCGGGCGTTCCCCATCCACGTGCCACCACTGCGGCATGGCTCACCAGACCGCCGCGGGCTGTGAGGATGCCCTGGGCCACCATCATGCCGTGCACGTCCTCGGGGCTGGTCTCGTTGCGAACGAGCAGCACCTTCTCGCCACGCTCGTCGGCGTCGACTGCGTCGTCGGCCGTGAAGTACACCCGGCCCACTGCGGCGCCCGGTGATGCACCGAGGCCCTTGCAGAGCACCACACCCTTGCCGGCCAGCTGCGGGTGGAGCACCTGATCGAGGTGATCGGCGGTGACACGCATGAGCGCCTCACGCTTGGTGATCTTCCACTTCTTGGAACCCTGACCCTTGCTAGCCATGTCCACGGCCATCTTGAGGGCTGCGGCACCGGTGCGCTTGCCCACACGGGTCTGCAGCATCCACAACTTGCCCTGCTCGATGGTGAACTCGGTGTCGCACATGTCCTTGTAGTGCGCCTCGAGGCGATCGAAGATCTGCATGAGCTCGGCATGGATCCCCGGGAAGTGCTGGTCGAGCGTGTCGAGGTCGTCGGTGTTGCGGATACCCGCCACCACGTCTTCGCCCTGCGCGTTGATGAGGAAGTCGCCGTACGGCTTGTTCTCGCCCGTCGCAGCGTTGCGGGTGAACCCGACACCGGTGCCGGAGTTCTCGTCGCGGTTGCCGAACACCATCACCTGCACGTTCACCGCGGTGCCCAGTTCGTGGCTGATCTTCTCGCGGTTGCGGTACGCAATGGCGCGGGGCCCGTTCCACGAGCGGAACACGGCTTCCACCGCACCGCGCAACTGCTTCGCGGGATCCTGCGGGAACGGCTTTCCGGTCTCGCCCTTCACCACGCCCTTGTACAGCTCGCACAGTTCCTTGAGCTCGGCGGCGGGGATGTCGGCGTCGGTCTTGGAGCCGGTGCGGTGCTTTGCGTCCTCGAGCGGGTGATCGAAACGCTCAGCGGCGATGCCCAGCACGATGCGGCCGTACATCGAGATGAAGCGGCGGTACGAGTCGTAGGCGAAGCGGTCGTCCTTGGTGACCTTGGCAAGACCCTTGACGCTCTTGTCGTTGAGGCCCAGGTTCAGCACGGTGTCCATCATCCCGGGCATCGAGAACTTCGCACCCGAACGCACGCTCACGAGCAGCGGATCGGCGGCGTCGCCGAGCTTGCGCTTCATGCGACGCTCGAGCACCTTCACCTGCGCCGCGATCTCCTTGTCGAGATCCTTGGGCCAGCCGCCGTGCATGTACGCGCGGCACGCATCGGTGGAGATGGTGAAGCCCGGGGGAAC
>JAFMJD010000087.1 GCA_017853685.1 Actinomycetota bacterium
TCGAAGGTCTCGGTCTCGGCGGCGCGCATCATGCGCTTGATGGCGCGCACGGCCAACGGGGCGTTGGAGGCGATCTCTGCGGCGAGCTCACGCGCGCGGGGAATGAGTTCGGCATCGGCCACCACGTGGTTCACGAGTCCGAGTTCGAGTGCTTCGTTCGCCAGCAGGGTGCGACCCGTGAACGCAATCTCGGCAGCCTTCGCATACCCGAGCATGCGCGGCATCAACCAAGTGCCACCGCTCTCGGGCAGGATGCCGCGCTTCGCGAAGCCGGGATTCAACTTCGCCGACGTTGCAGCAATACGGATGTCGCAGCCGAGTGCCATGTCCAGTCCGTAACCCGCCGCGCCACCGTTGACGGCGCAGATGGTGGGGGTGTCGAGATTGTGCAGCACGATCGGCGGCGCATCGCGCAACTCGAACTCACCCGGGTTGGAGTCGAGGCTGCCCATGTTCCCCAGGCTTCCCTTGGGGCCCTTCATCTGTGCAGCGAGGTCGAGACCCGCACAGAACGCCCGGCCGGCGCCGGTGAGGATGATGCATCGCACCTCACGGTCACGGTCGGCCTCGAGCAGACGCATCGAGACATCGTTGAGCATCGCTCCCGAGATCGTGTTCATCCGCTCGGGAGCGTTGAGGGTGATCGTGGCGATGTGTTCGGAGACTTCGTACAGGACTTCGCTCATGGACGCCGAGACTAGACACTGGAGCGACTCCGGGCCGACCCGAGCGACCAGAGCGTCCTGACCGGCCATGACAGGGGTCCGGGTACCATTCGCCGCCGCTGTCACCAAGGGGTTCTGCTGATGTCACGATCCACACTGCAACGCTTCGCCGGCCTGTTCGTGGTGGCCGCCGCACTCGGTTCCGTCGCCGCCTGCGAGGACCGACCCAATGTCACGGGCGCACTCGAAGGACTCGTGGGTACCACCGTGCGGGTGGACGTCACCGACGACTTCGTTGCCCGCTTGCGAACCACCCCAACCGGGTCGACCAGCCTCGAGGACACCGATTTCGCAGCAAATGCCTACGACGCCGTCGTGACCCTCGCTCTCGCTGCCGAGGCTGCCGGAACCGACGGGTTCGAGATCGCACGACGCATTTCCGACATCACCCGTGAAGGAACTCGCTGCGCCGACTTCGCGTCGTGCCGCACGCTCCTCGCCAGCGGCATCGACCCCGACTACGACGGCCCATCAGGGGCAAACCCCCTGAACGATCTCGGTGAGCCCGACGAAGCGGTGTACGAGGTGCGCACTATGGGAGGCGACGACCGCATCGACCCCGAACAGTCCTCCTTCGTCGCCACCGCCACGCCGGCCGAGATGCGCCTCACACCTCCCACCACCGAGGGATCGCGTGCCGGCGACGGGGTCTTGCACCTCGGTCTCCTCGTGCCGCTCACCGGCAACGCCACGATCTACGGCCCTGCGATCCGGGCCGGATTCGAACTTGCAGTCGCAGACATCAACGCCGCCGGCGGGGTGCTGGGCAACACCATCGAGGTCTCGGTGGCGGACTCGGGCGACATCACTACTGACCTTCCCACCCGGAGCGCACTCGAACTCATCGGTCTGGGCGTCGACGCCATCGTCGGACCCGCAACCTCATCGGTGGCACTCGAGATCATCGACACCGTGACTGCAGCCGGGGTGGTGTTGTTCTCGCCCTCGAACACCGCTGCAACCCTCACGGTCGTGCCCGATCGAGGGCTCTATTTCCGCAACGTGCCGTCGGATCTTCTGCAAGCCGATGCCCTTGCTCAGGCGATCGCAGAGCGAGGGAACGCCACGGTCTACCTCCTCGTGATCGACGACCCATACGGTCTCGGCATCGCCGCGCAGCTGGCAGCGTCGCTCGCGCGCCTCGGTGTCGAGGTCGTCGGCAGCGTTTCCTACGATCCACTCACCGCCGACTTCTTCGCCCTTGCTCGTGCAGCGCGCGCAACCGACCCTGATGCGATCGTCCTCTCGTCGTTCAACGAATCATCCCGACTGCTGCGTGCCCTCGTGGCGGCGGGTATCGGACCGCGCCAGAAGCACGTCTTTGGCACCGACGGAGCGGTGTCGAACGCCATCGGCGAGAACTTCGACGCCGGACGCTGAACCTGAACGGTGGCGGGTGCCGATCGGCACTCGGCTACCGTCCAGCGAGTGACACGCCCGGTTCCCCAACCCACTGAACTCGTCGACCACTCGCAGAGTTGCGAGGTGCTCCTGATCCGTCATGGCCGGTCTGCCGATGTGATCCCCGGAGCGGCCGACGCAAGCGATCCGCCGTTGCATCCCGAAGGAGAGCAACAGGCCGTACGACTCGATGAGCGACTCGCCTCCAAGACCATTCATGCCGTGTACTCCTCGCACTTGGTGCGAGCCCGCCAGACCGCCGCACCGTTGTCGCAGCGGCGTGGACTGGAGACGATCGAGTTCGAGGACCTCGAGGAGGTACGACTCGGAGACTGGGCACGCGGCGAGTTCCGCCGACGTGTGGCGGTGCGCGATCCCGAATGGATCGCGTGGACACAGCGGCGCACCTGGGACGGGATCCCCGGGGCCGAGGGCGACCGAGTATTCCGGGAGCGGGTGAGTCGGGTCATCGACGATCTCGCTGCTCGGCATCTCGGCCAGACGATCGCAGTCGTGGTGCATGGCGGGGTGATCGGCACCTATCTCGCCCACGCCCTCTCGATGCCCTATTCGCTGTGGATGACGTGCGAGAACACCAGCATCTCCAAAGTCCGTGTCGGGCCCGGAGGGGCACACGTCATCACGGTCAACGACACCCATCACCTGTTCGACCCGGTACTGCGGGCGTGAGCCGAAGTAGTTTTCGGACATGACCGGATCCCGCCCCGCCCCCGTTCGCACTCGCGTCAGCGAGATGCTCGGCATCGACTACCCCATCATCCAAGCCCCCATGGGCTGGATCGCCCGAGCACAGTTGGCATCGGCAGTGTCGAACTCCGGCGGCCTCGGCATCATCGAGACCTCCTCGGGGCAGCTCGACGAGGTGCGCGAAGAGATCCGCAAGATGAAGGACCTGACGGACAAGCCCTTCGGCGTCAACATCGCAGGGCTCTTCGTGCGGGATCCATCGATTGCCGACTTCGTCGTCGAGCAGGGCGTCAAGTTCGTCACCACCTCGGCCGGTGACCCGAACAAGTACGCGGTACCGCTCATGGCTGCAGGCCTCACGGTGTTCCACGTCGTCCCCACGCTCAAGGCAGCGCTGAAGGCGATCGCCGCCGGCGTGCACGGACTGGTGGTGGAAGGCGGCGAGGGCGGCGGCTTCAAGAACCCGCGCGATGTCGCCACCATGGTGCTGGTGCCCCTCGTGGCCTCCAAGGTGAACGTGCCCATCGTGGCTGCCGGCGGTATCACCGACGGCCGGAGCATGGCGGCAGCACTGGCGCTCGGCGCCGATGGGGTGCAGATGGGCACCCGCATGGTGTCCGCTGCGGAGTCGCCCGTGCACCACAACTGGAAGCAGGCCATCGTCGACGCGGCGGAGACCGACACCGTGTTCCTCAACCGTTTCTCGAGCCCCGGCCTGCGTGCATTGCGCACACAGAAGAGCGAGCGCCTCGAGAAAGAGGAGAACGTCTCGCTGTCCGAGATGAGCCGAGCGATGGACCTCTACTTCGGCGGCGACATGGAAGCCTCGCTCGCGCTGACCGGACAGGTGGCGGGACGCATCGAGTCGATCCGACCCGTACGCGAGATCATCGAAGAGACGATCTCAGACTTTCACGACATCTGCCGCGATCTCGCCCGCTTCGCCTGACGGAGTCCCCACCACCCGACGGGTGGCCACCACGAGATACACGAGGGCGAGCCACAGCGACGTGGCCAGCGCCACGTGGATACCGACGAGCGCAACTGGGATGTCCGAGAAGTACTGGACGTACCCCACCGTGCCCTGTGTGAGCGCGAGGAACAAAAAGCCCGAGATGCTGTTCTCCAAGCGTTCGCGATCTGCGTGACGACGCAGGTGCCAGATCAGTGCGAGCAGCGCAGCAACCGTGACGATCACCGAGATGCTGTGCACACGAGCAACCGATGTGATGGCGAATCCGAAACGCTGCACCGGCTCGCCATCGTGCTGCCCGCTGTGCGGACCCGTGCCGGTCACCACCGTGCCGGTGACGATGGAGACTGCGGTAAGGCCCGCAACCACCCAGACACGCAACATGGTGGAGCGCTCCACGGCGCGCACCCAGCGTTCTCCGTCGAGCAGAGTGGCCCGACGGTGCAGCACTACTGCGGCAGCCAGGATCACCATCGACAGCAGGAAGTGCTGCTGAACCGCAATGGGGTTCAGATGGGTCAACACCACGATCCCACCCACGATCGCCTGACCGATCACGCCCGCCACCAGCGAGAGCGAGAGCCAGGTGAGATCACGGCGACGCGGGGCGCGCAGCAGCGAGCCGGCGACTGCAAGGATCACGGCAAGTCCCACCAGTCCGGTGAAGAGTCGATTGATCTGCTCGATCGCCGCGTGCGAACTCGAGACGTCGATCAACTTCTCCTCGTTGCATCGCGGCCAGTCCGAACAGCCGAGTCCCGAATCCGTGAGCCGCACCAGAGCGCCCGTGACCACGATGCAGGCGAGCAACACGAGGGCCGCAAAGGTCATGGCGCGGTACACCGGAGGACGCAGACGGGGGGCACGCATCGTTGCCCACAGCGTACGGGTCGGGTGCTGGTTATCGTTCGCGTGTGCTGTCCGCATTCGACGACTTCCCGATCCACCAGGGTTCGCTCCCAGTAGCGCTGACCGCCACATCGGACCCGAACCATTACGACCGGTATTTCTTCAACGGCTACCACCGCGACGCCTCGGTCTATTTCGCTGCGGCCATGGGCCTGTACCCGAATCGACACGTTGCCGACGCGGCATTCAGCGTGGTCATGAACGGCGAGCAGATCAACGTGCACGCCTCACGACGCGCCCCCGAGGACCGGGCAGAGGCCACCCGGGTGGGCCCCATCACCGTGGAGGTGCTCGCCGGACTCCGCACGCTCCGGCTCACCGTGGAGTCGCCCGAGCACGGCCTGCGGGCCGACCTGCGCTTCGAGCACCGCACCGCCGCAGTGGAGGAACCGCACTTCTTCCGTCGAACAGGTCAACGGGTGTTCTTCGACTACACGCGCCTCACCCAGTTCGGGACCTGGACCGGTTGGATCGAGGTGGACGGCACGCGGGTCTCGGTCACCCCTGACCAGTACTGGGGGTCACGGGATCGATCATGGGGTGTGCGGCCCGTGGGCGAGCGTTACGCCTACGGCGCACCCACCGGTGAGCCACAGTTCTACTGGTTGTGGGCGCCGGTCAACTTCGAGACCTTCTGCACACACTTCGACGTGAACGAGACCGCCGATGGCGAACGCTGGCACCAAGAAGCGGTGATCGTGGACGCCGATGGCTCCCCAGCCGTCGGCATGGCGGCCTCGCCGTACCGAGTCTCGTGGCGCTCGGGCACCCGCCACGCCGAGACCTTCGAGGTCGACTTCGTGGACGACACCGGCAAGGTGTCGGTCCTCACCCTCGACCCTCTGCTGCACTTCCAGATGATCGGGCTCGGCTACGGCCATCCCGAGTGGGGCCATGGCGTGTGGAAAGGCGAGCACGCAGTGGGCGGTGACCGCTGGGCGCTCCCGGTAGCCGATCCCCTCGCGCCGCATCACCTGCACATCCAGGCACTCAGCCGCGCAACGCTGCGCCTACCCGATGGCGCAGTGCACCACGGCATGGGCATCCTCGAGCAACTCGTGATCGGGCGTCACGAACCCAGTGGGTTCGAGGGCTTGTTCGACGGGGCTCGCTGACCGAGCACACCGAACCTCAGGTGTGCCGGATACTCATCCCGCCGTCGACCGGTACGGCTGCGCCGTTGACGAAACTCGATGCCGGCAGGCACAGGTTCAGCGTCATCTGTGCAACTTCCTCGGGCTCCCCGTACCGGCGCAGCGGCACGCGGCGGCGCGCATAGGTCTCTTTGTCCTTGTCGTTGATGCCAGCGGTCATTCCGGTGTTGATGGGTCCCGGATACACACAGTTGACGTTGACGCCGTGCTTGCCGAGTTCCACTGCGAGGCTCTTGGTGAGACCCACAACGCCCGCCTTCGCGGCCGCGTACGCGGTCATCCCCGGTGCGGTGACGAGCGCCTCGGTGGACGCAATGTTCACCACCCGACCTGCGCCCGAAGCGATCAGGTGCGGCAGTGCTGCGCGAACGAGGCGCGAATGCGCGGTGAGGTTCACGGCGAGTGTGCGGTCCCAGTTCGCCTCGTAACTGTCCTCGTCCTGGAACGCCGAGTTGGGCAACGAGATCCCTGCGTTGTTCACGAGGATGTCGATCCCGCCGAAGTGGGCAGCCACCTCGTCGACGAGTCGGTGGATAGCGCCGTGATCCGACACGTCGCAGACCCAACCGCGAGCCGCTGCGGAGCCATGCGCGCCGTGGATCTCGGCGACGACGGTGTCGACCCGCGCCTGACCGATGTCCACCACTGCGACCTTGGCACCTTCGTCGGCGAACAGGTGCGCGGTGGCGCGACCCATGCCCGATGCGGCGCCGGTCACGATCGCCACCTTGCCGGATACCGATCGCGAGAGCGATGTGAGCCGTGCCATGTCAGCGTGCCTCCCAGCGCTGCGCGCCGCCCATGCCGTACTGCGCGAGGTAGAGCGCTCGGGTTGGCGTGATGGCCATGAATCCAGTTCCCGGGGAATTGTCCGGCCCGCCGGGAGCAAACGCGTTCAGGTCGTAATCGAACACGCCGGTCCACAGACGTCGCTTGGTGGCCGGATCATCGGTGCACGTGGCCGTTCCCCAGATCTCGAGTCCGTCACCGATCTCGGTGACCTGCCAATGGAGTGCCACGTTGGGGTTCGCCTGCACGTTGCGCGCCTTGACCGAGGTCATGCCGACCATCACCCAGATCGTGTCGCCCTCCCAACAGGGGTGCACCGGCACGACGTCGGGAGCACCGTCGGCGCCCACGGTGGCCAGATGCGCCCAGGGCGACAACTTGGTGCCGATCTGTGCGAGTTCCCCGAGTGTCGTCATGATGCGCGCTCCCTCTGTCGTGATTCCCGATGCCGAGATCATCTTCTGCGGCCATCGTAGGAAACCACACCTCGGCGTGCAGCAACCGCTCGGAGATCGCACGGCTACCGCACGGTCACTCAGCCGTTGCCGCTGAGGACGTTGTTCTGAGTAAGGTCGAGCGAAGTGAGACGCCCGACCGTCGACGAACGCCGTGCAGAGATCCTCCAGACGACCTGCAACGTCGTGATCGAGCGGGGCTTCGCCGCAACACGGGTCGCCGACGTGGCCAAACAACTGGGCGTGTCGACCGGGTTGATCCACTACCACTTCGACAACAAAGAGCAGTTGCTCGCCGAGGCGTTCAAGTTCGCCGCCCGTCAGGACCTCGACCGGGTGGAGGCACTCATCGAGGGTGCCACCACTGCGCTCGCCAAGTTGGATCGCATCTTCCAGGTCTGGGCCCCCGAGGAGGACGACTACGCGTGGATGCTCTGGATCGACTCATGGGGCGAGGCCCTGCGCAACGATGCGATGCAGGAGATCAGCCAGGAACTCGATCTGCGCTCCAAGGGCCAACTCGAGACGATCATCCGCGACGGCGTGGCGAGCGGAGAGTTCCGGTGCACCGACCCCAATGGGGCAGCGTGGAGGCTGTCGGCGCTCGCTGACGGCCTGGCGATCCAGATGGCTGCGCACTCGGGCGTGCTCAGCAAGTCGGGTCACCGCACGCACCTGCGAACCGCTGCATGCGCCGAACTCGGGTTGCAGCCCGATGCATTTGCGGCACGGCCGCGGCGGAAGTAAACCACTTTCCGGGAAACACCGGATCGACCGATGTCGGCGAGGTGTTGACATCGTCCGCAGGGCGACGCAAGCGATTACTCGAATATCAACCATCGACCAACTGGCGATGAACAACCGGCAAGGAGTCATCATGGGGGCACCGTCTGTTTCGGACCAGATCGAGCTCGAGCGGCTCATCGATCAATACGGCCACGCCGTTCATCTGAAGGACCCCGCCCTCTGGGGCGGCGTGTGGGCCGACCGCGATGACTGCCACTGGGATCTGGCGGGTCTCAAGATGGACGGCAAGCAGACCATCGTCGACTTCTGGATCAAGGCAGTCGACGGCTTCGGATGGATCTGGCACGTGGCGCCACTGAAGTGGTTCGAGGTCGACGGCGATACCGCGACCGGCGTCTGCTACCTGCGCGAAGAGTTCACGCGGGCCGACGGGGTCCGTGGCTCGCTCACTGCGCGGTACCACGACCGCTATGTACGTACCCCCGCAGGCTGGCGAGTGCTCTCGCGTCGCCTCGAGGTTCTCGACCGGGGCTGAGCCATGTCTGCAGAGGTCGACCCGATCGAGAGACTGCTCGCGATCGCTGCTATCACCGATCGCATCCATCAGTACTCCCGCGCGGTCGACCGTCTCGACACCGACATGCTCCTCGACGTCTACTGGGGTGACGGAACCGATGATCACGGGGTCTTCTGCGGCTCCGCCACCGACTATGTCGACTGGGTGATGCAGTACGTCGGCGCTTGGATCTCCACACACCACGACAACGGCAACATCATGGTGGACCTCGACGGTGACACGGCGTGGGTGGAGAGCCACTGGACCGGCTACTACCGACTGCCGAACGAATCCGGTTACACCGACCTCGTCTCGTGCGGCCGATACCTCGACCGCTTCGAGCGGCGCGCTGGAGTCTGGCGCATCGCTCACCGGACCTGTGTGAGCGACTGGAGCACCAGCACCAATGTGGTGGGCGCGCCACGCCCGCCTCATCGACTGTCGGGTCGACGGGGTCGCACCGATCTCGTCTATTCGTTGCGAGAGATCCGCAACGGCGCCGGCGAGGGCTGAGCGTTCTTGCAGCAGGACCGGTCCTGGCAACTACCGTTCTCTCATGCGACGTTGGCTGGTCAAAGATCTCGGTGAACCCAAACAGGTGATGGAACTCGTGGAGGTCGAGCCGCTGACGGCCCGACCCGGCGAGGTGGTGATCGACGTGAAGGCCGTGGGACTCAACTTCCCCGACCTGCTGCAGATCCGTGGCGGCTATCAGGTGAAACCGTCGCTGCCATTCACACCCGGCGCAGAGATCGGCGGAGTCATCTCCGCCATCGGCGACGGCGTCACCAATTGGTCAGTGGGCGACCGTGTGGTCTACATGGGTCGCGGAGGCCTCGCCGATCAGACCACCGCACCGGCCTCTGCTCCGTTGCGGATCTCCGAGACGCTCCCGTTCGACAAGGCGGTGAGCATCCCCACGAACTACGGAACGGGCCTGTTCGCCCTGCGCGAGCGCGCACAGTTGCGCGCCGGTGAGACTCTGCTCGTGCATGCAGGGGCGGGCGGTGTGGGCTCTGCCGCGATCCAGCTCGGCAACGCCATGGGTGCCACCGTGTACGCAACGGCCGGTGGCCCCGAGAAGAAGCGGGTATGCGAACAGATCGGTGCAGCGGTCGCCATCGACTATCTCGCCGAGGACTTCGTCGAGCGCATCAAGGAGATCACCGACGGTCGCGGTGTGGATGTGATCTACGACCCGGTAGGCGGCGACACGTTCGACCGCAGCCGCAAAGTGATCGCTTGGGACGGTCGCCTGCTCCCCATCGGTTTCACATCGGGACGCATCGCCGACGTACCCACGAATCACATCTTGCTGAAGAACTACTCAGTGGTGGGCGTGCACTACGGCGCGTCGGTAGCACGAGACCCGAGTTCGGCCACCCGCATCATGGAGCTGCTCTGCCGCTGGTACGACGAGGGAAAGATCGACCCGCTCGTGATGAAGCACGTGCCGCTCGCCGACGCACCCCAAGCCCTCGAGGACCTCGGTGCGCGCAACAGTTGGGGCAAGTTGGTGGTCACGCCGTAAGAGGTTGCGGCGCGAGCGATGCGCGCACGACCCGGTCGATCGATCAGGGGCGCACTTCGTAGAACGAGTTGAGCGAGTGGTCGATCGGCAGTTTGCGGAACCGGGTGAATCCGGCCTGCTCGGCCATCGAACGTGCGCGTGACTCGGGAAGTCCGAGCGTGCCGAGTCCGGCCCCATCGGGCTCGGAGAGCGCCGACGCCATGCACGACAGGATGCTGATGCCGTACATCAGCGAGGCCATGGGGTTTTTCTCCATGTTCTCCTCGAAGGTCTCACGTGCCTTGATGTCCACGAGCAGCCAGGTCCCGTCGGGCTTGAGCGAGGCGCGGATGGCGTTCATCGCTTCCTGCGGGTGGGTCATGTCGTGGATGCAGTCGAACGTCGTCACGAGGTCGAGCGATTGATCCGCAGGCAGACCGTCGGTACGGGCGTCGTGGAACTGCGCGTTTGCCAGACCGAGACGGTCACGGCGGGCGTTGGCCCGGTCCAGCGCATGATGCGAGATGTCGTACCCATGAAACTGCGACTTCGGAAATGCCTCGGCCATGAGACACACCGCTACGCCGGCCCCGCAGCCCACATCGGCCACACGAGCACCGGCCTCCAGCCGCGGCACCACACCTTCGAGTGCCGGCAGACCCACGGGCACGAGGAAGTTCCGGTACCACGGTTCGAACGACCGCTCGATACCGGCCGCACCCTCCACACCGTGGCTGTCGTAGTCGAAACCCACTCCGGTGGAGAAGCTTGCGGGGAGGTGCTCGAGGTGCTGCATGGTCTGGGGCAGTCGGTGGAACATCCCCATCCCGTAGGCCGGGTGCGCAGTATCGGCCAGCACCGCTGCGGCTTCGGGCGACAACGAGAACCTGCCGTCGCCATCGTGATTGATGAGCCGCGCGGCCGCCTGATTGTGCAACCACTCGCGCACCCAGCGCTCGTGCAGACCGGTGCGCTCGGCCAGTGAGGCACTCGTGATCGGTGCGGAGTTCTGGGTCATCGCCGCATAGAGACCCAAACGGTCGCCGAGATGAACCATTCCCGCGGTGACCGCTCCCTCGAGTTTGGAGAACAACAAGAACGAATACGCCTTCAGGCGATCCGGATCGACTGCAGTGCCTGAGGTGTCCACGGATGACGACATGCTCCGAGACTAGGCAACCGCAGCGCTGGGCGCTGTGGCCCACCCGACGTCGGCGCTCATCGGGCTTACGGCCAGCGACGGCGAGCCAGATACGGAACACACGCCAGTAGCAGTCTGACGAGCGCACGCATGGACCGTTGTACGCCCAGGGCGCGGGCGAAGTAGTGGCGGGCTGTGCGGAGATCGCCCGCGTGGGCGGCGGTCACTCCCCCGACCGACAGCAGGTCGCCGTGTGCGGCGGGATCACGCGCCATCAGCGCAGCATGCTTCTCCAGCATGAGCGCCGTCGACGCAAGACGAACGCTGTCGTAGTGATGGCGTTCGTCGTCGGTGACGAAGGTGGACAGAACCTCATCGATCGACGCAACGCTCCAACCGCGCTGCGCACAGAGCGCCGTGACGCGCACCCACAGTTCGACGTTCTCGCCGTACCAGAAGCGCTCGTCGTAGGCGCCAACCTCGTCGAACACCGAGCGTCGAAGCACGAACGTAGGTGGTCCACCAAAGCGACCGACCATGTTCGCGAACAGCGGACCATGTACCTCAGGGAGCACGGTGGCGGTCACGGTGCCGTCGGGTCGCTGTTTGCGCAATGCACTCACCGTTCCCGCGACGTCGGTACGAGCGAGCGGCGCGAGAGAACGCTCGAGCCATGTCGGCTCCACCGTGTCGTCGCTGTCCACGAACGCAACGAACTCGCCGGACGAACTCGACACTCCGGCATTTCGTCCGCCGCCGGGACCGAGGTTTGTCGCCAGTCTCACGACCCGGATGCGGGAATCGCCGACGCGTGCCACCGCCGCATCGAGTGCCTCCGGGTCGTCTGATCCGTTGTCCACCACGACGATTTCCATGTCGACACGCTGCGCGCACACACTGCGCAGCGTGGTGCCGATGGTGTGCGGTCGGTTCCACACAGGGATCACAACGCTGGTGAGCCCCGACTGCACCGTGGGTCACCAGGTCCGGTCGACGACAGCGAGATGTTCGGTGTCCGAGAGGCGGGTGAGCCCGAACGAATGGCCATCACCCATGGCGAAGGACTCGATCCTCGTGACGGACGCATGCCCGATGACGAAGCGATCCCACTCCCACGGCACGGGGTCCAGTCCCAGCAGGTGGCTCACGATGCAACTGTTCGTACCCGCATGTGCCACGAACGCGATCCTGCGGTCAGGATCCTGCACCTTCCACACCGGCAACGGGGCGTCCACGCGCTCCACACCGCGCTCGGCGAGAAACAGGCCGCACGCCTCGCGAATGCGGGCCACGAAGTCTCGAACCGCCTCGCCACCCTCGATGCCCTCCCACCGCTCGTGCGAGGGCCGGGCACGCTCCTCCTGATACGCGAGTTCGGCCTTGGCCTGCGGTGTGCCGTGCCAGATCGGGTTCCTGATCTCTTCCAACCAGTGGCTCACCCGTTCGTCACGGCCGAGAGCCGCGAACAGTGGCGCCGCAGTCTGACGCGCTCGCAGCAACGGCGACACGTGCACCTCGTCGAAATGCTCCCCCGCCAACCACTCGCTCATGGCGCGTGCCTGCCGATGCCCGCGCTCGGTGAGCGGCGGGTTGTCCACGTTCAGGCCATCACGAACCCACTCGGGCTCGCCGTGGCGCACCAAGACGATCTTCACGGCCTCATGATGCCGGGAGGGGAACCCGAGTTACTGCCAAGCGACGCCGGCTTCGACGGAACGCTGGGTATCGGCACCCATCTTCGCCCCGTCGTAACCCACACGAAGGCCTTTCTCGACCGAGATCACGATGCGACGCGGCGAGTCCAGGAACTTCGCGAAGAGCTTCACTGCGTCGGGCCCGCGGTCGGCGCGCAGACGCTCGGCAAGCGCCTGGTAGAACCATTCCTTCGTGGGGCGGTCGTCGTGCAGCGTCGCAATACCCTTGTAGGTGACGGTCTTGCCGGTACCCATCGGCGCACCGGTGCTGGTGATGACGATGCACAC
>JAFMJD010000215.1 GCA_017853685.1 Actinomycetota bacterium
GCGGTCAGTGCACGCCGTGTCGCGAGGGCGGTACGTGGTTGGAACGCATTCTCGAACGAATCTGTGACGGACACGGCACGGCATCGGATCTCGACCTGCTGATCGAGGTCGGCACATCGATCTGTCCCGGCGACTTCCCGCACGCGTCGAGCACCAAGCTCGGGCTCGATGCAACGCCGTTCCCCTACAAGATGACGACGATCTGTTTCGTCGGGCCGTCCGCATACGCACCGGTGCACTCGGCACTCACGCTCTTCCGCGAGGAGTTCGAGGCCAAACTCAGCAAGCGCACCCTGATCCCTGTCACTGCGGGGCACTGATGACTGATACCGCCAACCCCGCCGAGCAGACCGACGCGCCGCCGCCCGACCCGAACGCCGTGCAGGTCACCATCAACGGTGTACCCCACACGGCACGCAAAGGACAGTTGGTCATCGAGGCTGCAGCCGATGCCGGTCACTACGTGCCGCGTTTTTGCTACCACGACCGGATGACCCCCGTCGGCAAGTGCCGCATGTGCCTCGTGGAGGCCGACAGCGGCCGCGGTCCTGCCGTCACCGTGTCGTGCATGGTGCCGGTCGCTCCGGACATGAAGATCAACACCGAGTCACCCACCACCAAGCGGATGCAAGAGGGCGTGCTCGAACTGTTGCTCGCCAATCACCCGCTGGACTGCCCGGTGTGCGACAAGGGCGGCGAGTGCCCGTTGCAGGATCAGGCGTTCTCGCACGGTCCGGGCGAGAGCCGTTTCGTGGAGGAGAAGCGGCACTACGAAAAGCCGATTCCCATCAGCGAGTTGGTGTACCTCGACCGCGAGCGCTGCATTCTCTGCGATCGCTGCACGCGCTTCGCCGACGAAGTTGCCGGCGATCCGCTCATCAGTTTCACCTCGCGCGGCAACAACACACAGGTGAACACGTTCCCCGACGAACCGTTCGCCTCGTACTTCTCGGGCAACACCGTGCAGATCTGCCCGGTGGGCGCGCTGACCGCAAAGCCGTACCGCTTCAAGGCCCGGCCGTGGGACCTCGAACAGGTCGAGTCCACCTGCACCTCGTGTGCCGTGGGATGTCGCACCGTGGTGCAGTCGAGCCGCGACGAACTGCTTCGCTATCAGGGTGTCGACAACGATGCGGTGAACTGGGGTTGGCTCTGCGACAAGGGCCGCTTCGGGTTCGAAGCGGTGAACAGCGAGGCTCGACTCCAGGCCCCTGCTGTCCGTACCGGTAACGGCTTCACCTCAGTGGGATGGAACGAAGCGCTCGACCAGGCAGCGACGCTCATCAAGTCGGCTGTCGCAGCCCGCGGCGCCGGTTCGGTTGCGGTCATCGGCGGCGCACGTGGCACGAACGAGGACGCCTACGCGTGGGCGCGGCTTGCTCACGAAGTGATCGGTACCCCGCACGTGTACTCACAGGTGCTCGATGCGCTTCGCTCCGAGGTGCTCGACCTGCCCCGCGCAACGATCAACGAGGCCGCAACCGCCAGCACCATCGTGCTGCTCGGTCCCGACCTCAAAGAAGAACTGCCGGTGCTCTATCTGCGTCTGCGCGATGCAGCCGAGAAGCGCCGTAGCCGGATCATCGAGTTCACCTCTCGTTCGACCGGCCTCACCAAGTACGCGTGGAAGTCGATCCTGTCGAGGCCCGGTGACGAGGCCGAGGCGATGCGCAACGCCCTCATCGATCCCGAGATCTCGGCGCAACTCGCCTCGGGTTCGGTGGTGGTGGTTGCCGGTAAGGCGAACCTTGCGGCCACCGGAGGACTGCAGACCGACACCCTCCTCCGACTGCTCGACGCGGTGCCCAGCGCCAAGGTGCTGCCGGCGTATCGACGCGGCAACGTGGTGGGCGCGCTGCAACTCGGCATGAAGCCCGGGCCCGGCGGCAACTTCACGGCGAAGATCCTCGCCGAGATGGCTGCAGGCAACCTCGGGTGTCTCGTGCTCGTGGGTGTGGATCTCGTGTCGGACTTCCCGGATTCACGACTGGTGGAGGCCGCACTCTCGAGTGGCACGCCCATCATCGCCGTGGACACGTTCCTGTCGCCCACGGCGCAGCGGGCCAACGTCGTGCTCGCTGCAGCCGCTATGGGAGAAAAGGCCGGCACGGTCACCAACATCGAGGGCCGTGTGCAGACCGTTGCCCAGAAGATCACCGTGGCCGGCACGAGCAGGCCGGACTGGATGATCGCCGGCGACCTTGCGAGCCGTTTGGGTCAGGACCTCGGGTTCACCTCGGTGGACTCCGTGACCGAGGCAATCGCTGCGGGCGTTCCTGCGTATGCAGGAATCACGCCCGATGCGCTGCGTGGGGCCAAGGACGGATTGCTCGCCGTACCCGCACCGGCTCGCACCCTCGTGCCGAGCGGTGTCGAAGTTCCCGTGGCCCAGGGCTACGACTTCCGGGTACTGGTGAGCCGTGAGTTGTACGACCTCGGGATCAACACCCAGATGTCGCCGTCACTCGCCGGGTTGGCTCGTGGCATGCGCGCCCACCTGCATCCCGCAGATCTCGAACGCCTCGGCGTGGCCGACGGCGGCCAGGTTCGGGTGGTCACCGAGCACGGGTCGCAAGTGTTGACCGCGCGGTCCGATGCAGGACTGGCCCGATGGACGGTGTGGCTGCCGTTCAATCAGCCCGGCGCGAGCGCGAGCGATCTACTCTCGTCTTCCAGCCTTGTCACCGATGCTCGAATCGAGACTGTCTGATGCTCGCCCTCGATCCCCTTCTTCTCGGAAAAGTCACCTGGGGTGACTTCGGCGTCGTTGCCGTCAAGGTGGGCCTGTCGTTCGTGGTGTTGCTCGTGGCCACCATGTTCATGGTGTGGTTCGAGCGCAAGGTCATCGCCGGCATGCAGAACC
>JAFMJD010000216.1 GCA_017853685.1 Actinomycetota bacterium
ACGGCTTCCCGCGCATCGGCGATGCCGGTGCGCGCCGCAGTCAGCCCCACCTGTCGCGCAGAGAGCATCGATGACCACCCCGGCCACGAACCGTCCACCGAGCGGGCGGGGCACTGCTCCACCCTGCTCGCATCAGTGTCGCTCACCTGGATCCACTCGCCGTGCCAACGATCGGCGAGTTGCTTGAGTGATGCGAGCGTCGATGCGGTCCATGCCTGATCACGCGCCGTCATCGTCGTCCTCCCCGAAGTACTCGCCGAGGTCGTGTGTCTCGGGTGCCGCCGCTGCACCGAGTGCTGCCGATGGGCACCGTGTGCGGTCCGGGCATGTTCGGCACCAACCCGATGGTCGCTCCGCCGGCTTCTCGCCGGCGGCGATTGCGCCGATGATGCCGAGGGCATCGCTTACCCAGCGCGTTGCCGACTCGAGGCTTCCCGGTGTCACCGGTGTGTCGGCAACGAGTCCGGTCGGCGCATGGCGTTCGGGTGCGGCGGCCCACACCGCAACGCGGTGCGGTGCATACCCATCGGCTGCGGCTACCACGAACTGGTACCACTTGGCCTCGTCGAGTGGGTTCGAGGGCATGGCACCGGACTTCAGTTCGAGCACGGCGCGGGGCCGATGGGGCGATGCCGGATGGTGCGAACCGATCGAGATGTCGGTGATGCCGGTGAGCACCACACCCGGCCGACCATCGGGTCCGGGAGCCAGTGGTATCGAGAGGCGTTCCCCCACGAATACATCGATGCCCGGGTCTGGTGCGTGCCACGACGCAGCGAAACGGTCGGCACGTTCGGTGATGTCGGTCCACACATCGTCGTCGAGATCCGGCAGGTCGTTGCCCCGTGCGGCACTGTGCTCGGTCAACGCGGCACGCAACGCCTCGGTGTCACCCGGTGTGTACCGGCCCCACAGATGCATGCGCGCAGCGATCTCCACGAGACGCCCGATGACGATGGCGGTCGCGTGTGCGTCCACGGTGGTGTGGGCTTCGGCAACGGCGCGGCGGGGGCAGGTGTTGAGTGCTTCGATGCGCC
Organism: Actinomycetota bacterium; assembly: GCA_017853685.1. Lineage (GTDB taxonomy): Bacteria > Actinomycetota > Acidimicrobiia > Acidimicrobiales > Ilumatobacteraceae > WLJO01. Next base: position 1,038 of record JAFMJD010000216.1, read on the forward strand.
GTTTCGGCAGTCGCAGCGGCAACCGATCGGGCGGCACGCCCACGACTGCCTCGGCCGCTGCGGCGCGCAGTGCCGTGGTGTCGTAGGCCATGCGGTGTCCCTCGCTGCCGAGGCCTGCGAGCCACTCACCGATCGTCATCGACACGCCCGAACCCTAGTTGCAGTGGTGTGCGGTGTGAATCGGTGTGACAGGCTCTCGGCATGGCAGAGCGCAACCGTCAACTCGTCCTGGTCGATCGACCCAAGTCCGCCGTGGAGGCGCGTCACTTCGAGATGCGTACCGCAGACATTCCCGAGCCCGGCGCCGGCGAGATTCTCGTGCGCACCGTGTGGCTCGGCTTCGACCCCACACAGCGCGGATGGCTCAACGATGTGAAGTCCTACATGCCGCCGGTGGCGATCGGTGAGGTGATGCGCTCCACGGGCATCGGTCAGGTGGTGGCGTCCAATAATCCCGAGTTCGCAGTGGGCGACATCGTGCAGGGCATGGTGGGTTGGCAGGACTACGCAGTGCTGGCGGCCAAGGGGCCCATGCGTGCCACCAAGGTGCCCGCCGGCATCGACCCGAAAGCGATGCTGAGCATCTACGGCACCACCGGACTCACTGCCTATTTCGGTCTCATCGACATCGGGCAGCCCAAAGCCGGTGATGTGCTGTTCGTCTCCGGCGCTGCGGGCTCCACCGGCTCGATCGCCGGCCAGATCGGCAAGATCCTCGGTTGCACGGTGATCGGTTCGGCGGGGTCGCCCGAGAAGTGCGACTGGGTCACTGGCGTGGCCGGGTTCGACGCCTGCATGAACTATCGCACCGAGAATCAGTCGCGTCGTCTGCGTGAACTCGCGCCCAAGGGCATCAACGTGTTCTTCGACAATGTCGGCGGACCCACGCTCGAAGCAGCACTCGACAACATTGCACTCGGTGCGCGCATTGCGCTGTGCGGAGGGATCTCCTCGGGCTACACGGCCGAGTCGCTTCCGCCGGGGCCGAAGAACTACATGCAGTTGGTCATCATGCGCGCCCGCATGGAGGGCTTCTTGCTCCTCGACTTCTATACGCGCTTCGGTGACGCCATCACACAACTCGCGCAGTGGGTGGGCGAGGGGCGCATCGTGTACGCCGAAGACATCCAAGAAGGACTCGAGAAGGCGCCCGAAACACTGAACCGCCTGTTCGCCGGTCAGAACCTCGGCAAGCAGTTGCTGCGGGTGTCTGACCCGGTGTGACCAACCCGGTGTGATCGACCCGAAAGCGGGTCAGACGGCCAGCAGATCGCGTGCGCCCGTATCCGACGACGGGTGACGCAACTTGCTCATGGCGCGTGCCTCGATCTGGCGGATGCGCTCGCGTGTGAGGTTGAAGTGTTCGCCCACTTCTTCGAGCGTGCGGGGCTCACCGCGGTCGAGGCCGAAGCGCAGCTTCAGGATCTCGCGCTCACGGTCGTCGAGCGGTGCGAGGAGTCGGGAGATCTCCTCGGGCAGCAGCGCAGTGGCGGCAACCTCGAACGGTGATTCGGCAGAGCGGTCTTCCACCACATCGCCGAGCTCGGCATCGCCGTCTTCGCGCAGCGGCTCCGAGAGCGACAGCGGTTCGGCAGCGAAGCGCAATGCCTCGGTGACTTTGTCCTCGGGCATCTCCACCTCGGCCGACAACTCGGCGAGGGTTGCGGGACGACCGAGCTTGAGCTCCAGCCGTGCACGAGCCTTCTGCAGACGTGCGAGCGTGTCGCCGGCGTGCACTGGGAGACGAATGGTGCGGCCCGTATTGGCGATACCGCGTGTGATGGCCTGACGGATCCACCACGTTGCGTA
>JAFMJD010000088.1 GCA_017853685.1 Actinomycetota bacterium
GCGATCACGACCCCGTCGAGAGTCACGCCGAGATCGCCGCGGTGAGCCGATGAGGCGCTTGCTGCCTTCGCCGATTCGAGCGGTATCAGCACCGTCGTCTGCACCGGCACACCTCCGCTCAACCACTCGAGGCGCCCCTCGACGCAGTGGTCCTGGTACGCCGGATCGACATCGGGCCGCGCTGCGCCATCGAACGCCTCGGGGGTGTCGGTGACGTTGACGTTGCCGTCGCTGTCGAACATGCGCCACTGATCGTCGTCGTAGAAGTCGGCGAGATTCGCAATGAACTTGCCGTCGAGGTCGTAGACGCCGTCGCCGTCGAACCAGATGCCAGCATCTTCCGCCGGCGTGGCGATCGTGTCGGGGCAGAACGGACCCACCGCGTACGTGCTGGGGTAGCCGGCGATCGTGAACCTGGCACAGGTCGTTTTCGTCCCGCCGTTGAGGGTGCATGTCTCGGTGGTCACCTCACCCACGATGGCCCCCGCCGCGAAGTGCTCTTCCTCGAACGCGTGCTGTGCGCCGGAACCATCGGTGGTGGGCGATTCGACGGAGGTGCTGCTCGTGCCGAGTCCACCGTCGGTCGAACCGGTAGTCGACGATGACGGGTCAGCGCACGCCGCCGCCAACGCTGCGACGGCCACGAAGGCGACGACCGAGAACCGCCCGACTCTCACAGCACCGACGTCCCGCGCAGGCAGCCGATGAAATACGGGAACTCATGGGTCGCCGAGTAGTGATAGATCTCCACCACGGCACCATCGAGCAGGATCGGCGAGGTACGCCCGTGGCACTCGTCGAGATCTGCATTCGTCGGAAGCTCGCCCGAGGCATCGCGCTCCACCACGATCGGGAACCCATCGATGGCAAAGCCCACCACCGTGGACGGACCTTCGGATGCGTTCAGGATGCAGGAGGGCACATCGTGGTAGTGGTACACGCCGATCTGCTGCGGGTGGCCGTGGCAGTCGTCCTGCGTCTCGTACGCCACGGCATCGCGGTTGCGCTGGTCGAGCGGGGCGAAGACCACCACGCCGTTGCGCATGATGCCCACAGCGCCCATCGGCAGACACGAAGGTGTAGCGGCGGCTTTCGGCAGCACCGGCAGGGTGACGGTGATGTCGTGCTCGCTGATGCTGTTCGGGTTGCGGTCGTAGGCGAACGCCGGATCCGTGGCCGCGATCGGGAACGTGCCGGTCACGTGCCCCACCGGAAGTCCGCTGCTGGCGATGACTCGTTGATCGCCCTCGACGGTCTCGGAGTACTTCGCCATCGGCCACTCGACGCTGCCCTGCACCGCCACTTTGCCGGTTGCATCCCACGTGCCGGCGGCCTCATCGATCCAGGGTCCGGCAACGAAGGCGCCACCACCGTTCGGGTTTCCGGCTGAACAGGCGTACAGGCCACCGACCGAGGGCGCTGATGTGGAGACATGCGTGTCGCCGAGGGGGAGCTTGGTGAGGTCCACGGGCGGCGCGGTCCACACGTTGACGATGGAGGCGACCACGGTGCTACTGGTGCTGGCAGCCGTGACAGTGCTGGCGGAGACAGTGCTGGCGGAGACAGTGCTGGCGGAGACAGTGCTGGAGACGGGGGCCGTACCTGATGTCGCCGATTCACCGCACGCTGCCAACAGCGCAAGCGCACCTACTGCGCCGAACACTCTCGCTCGATTGGTCATGACGCCGCCTCTCATCCACTCCGAATACCTTGGCAAATGCCAAGGTATTATCGACTCATGGCGACTGTCAACCGCTCCGTATGACCGCACGTGGACGCCCCCCGCTCGTGAGCAACGCCGTCATCCTCGACGCGGCGCTCACCTCGTTTGCGAACCTCGGCTACGACGCCACCTCGGTGCGAGCGATCAATGCCGAACTCGGCCTCAGTCACGAGACCATCACCCAACGCTTCGGCACCAAGCCCGAACTGTTCCGAGCGGCCGTGCGCCACGGCATCCAGCAGTTCGTCGACGTGTTCGACTCCGAAGTCGATTCGAACCTGCCCACTGACGACCTCGAGCGGTTGCAGGCGGTTGTGCGAGCGTTCATCATCGCTGCGTCACGACACACGAACCTCGGCGAACTCCTGCACCAACGCGCACTTCCTGCGTCGGACCGAGCCGAACTCATGAACAGCATCGGACTCGATGCTCGCATCATCGAGGTGACCGATCTGCTCGCACGGCTGCGTCGGGAGTCGATCATCGGTGATGTCTCTACGCGAGAACTGTGGTTCCTTGTCCAGGCAGGGGCAGCACCCTTGAACTTTCCCGAGTTGGCTTCGATGTTCGACCCGGTGGATGGCTCCCTCGACCCCAGCCGGCACGTGGACCGCATGGTGGAGATCATCATGCGCGCACTAGGGGTTCGTGCCGACCGTTAGCGCCGGGCTCGGAGACCGCCCGGGCAGCCGCTTCCCGAGGTGCACAACGTCTGAGACCTGCCGCTGAAGTGCCTGAGGTGGGATTCGAACCCACACGTCCTTGCGAACAAGGGATTTTGAGTCCCCCGCGTCTGCCATTCCGCCACTCAGGCGAGTGAACGCCGGTCAAGCGTAGCGACGAGCGGTCGGCGACGTGACGTACCGAAAAGGAGAAGTCCTGCAAGGGTCATCACGAGCGACGCGGGCAGTGCTTCGCTGCCGGCAACTATGGGCGGCAGTTTGGGTGGGTCCACCGGTACGTTGACGGAATCGACCGAACTGCGCATGTGGCCGCGTGCCACATCACTCGCGGCGCCTTCGGAGTTGACGACTCCGTTGCCGTGCAGCTCTTGAGTCTTGGCAGTGCAGCGGCCCGGGCAGGCCGGTGGGCTGCTGTTCAGCTTCGCCGCCCCTCGAATCATCCAGCGCTTCGACCCGGCACCGATCATCTGCGCCAACGACGCCGTGACGGCCGACCTGATGGGGTCGAGCACCGGTGACCGGTAGCGCCACGGCGATCGGTCGATGTGACAAAAGTTACAGAATGCTCCTCGGCGCGGTCGGTGTCGCGCCCCGCCCCAGCCAGCGAATAGTTTGGAGAGGTCCGGGCCACCCGCCCGGTTCGACCAAGGAGCCCACCGCCCTCCCATGCTTGCCTTCACCTTCCCCGGCCAGGGGTCACAACGGCCCGGAATGGGCCGACCGTGGGTGGACCACGAGAGCTGGGACCTCGTGGAGGAAGCCTCGGCGATCGCGGGGCGTGACGTCGCCCGCCTCATGCTCGATGCAGACGCCGACGAACTCAAAGACACACGCAACGCACAGCTGATGACCTTCGTCTCGAGCCTCATGGTGCTAGACGCCGTGGAGCGCCTCGGACTCGAGCCGAGTTTCTGCGCGGGTCACAGCCTCGGCGAATACACCGCGCTCACCGCCACCGGCGCACTGTCGTTCGAAGAGGGCGTGCGACTGGTGTGCGAGCGCGCCGACGCGATGCACGAGGCCGGCCAGACCAATCCCGGAACTATGGCAGCCGTGCTCGGCATGGACGACGACGATGTCGAGATCGCCTGTCGACGCGCAGATGACGATGTGTGGGTGGCCAACTTCAATGCGCCCGGACAGGTGGTCATCGCCGGATCTGCCGACGGCGTGGCCAAGGCGACCGCCGTGGTGAAAGAGATGGGCGGCAAGAAGGTCATGCCGCTCCAGGTGGCCGGAGCGTTCCACACGCCGTACATGACCCCGGCGCGAGACCGCTTGCGCGCCGCCATCGCGAGCGCCAATCCGCGTGACACCGAGGTGCCCGTGGTGTCCAACGTGGATGCACAGCCCCACGACAAGGGACCCGATTGGGCGGGCCTGCTCTCGGCACAGTTGACGAGTCCGGTGCGTTGGAAGCATTCGCTCATCGCGCTGGCCGACCTCGGTGTGGTGGATTTCGTGGAACTCGGCCCGGGCGGCGTGCTCACGGGCATGGCCAAGCGCACCGTGGACAACGCACGCACGATCTCGGTGGCCACACCCGAGGAACTCGACAAGCTCATCGAGTGGGTGAACGCCGGCAAGAGCGCCGCCGTGGTGGCACATCAGGGCGAACACCTCTTTGCCACCGAGCGCGTGGTGGTGAGCCCGGTCGCCGGTGTGTTCACGCCCGTGGGTGGTCTCACCGATGGCACGCTGATCGATGTGGGCACCGTGCTCGGCGACATCAGCGGCGAGGAAGTGCGCTCGCCGTTCGCCGGCGTGCTGCAGTCCTACATCGCGGTCGAGGGTGAGCGCGTCACCAAGCGCCAACCGATCGCTTGGCTGAGGACCGCCTGACATGCCCTCCATCCCGGCAGGCGTCCGCGGCGCAATCATCACGGGCTGGGGCACTGCGCTCGGCGAGAAGGTCATCACCAACGACGACCTGTCGAAGGTGCTCGACACCTCAGATGAGTGGATCGTGGAGCGCACCGGCATCCGTGAGCGCCGCGTCGGCGGCACCACCGCCGGACTGTCGGTGGAGTCGGGACGCAAGGCATTGGCCATGGCCGGCCTGGAGCCGGGCGACATCGACGCACTCGTACTCGCCACCACCACACCCGATCGCACGGTGCCGGCCACATCGGCCACGGTGCAGAACGCACTCGGCCTGCGCTGCGGCGCCTTCGACGTGAACGCCGCCTGCAGCGGCTTCGTGTACGCGCTCGTTGCCGCTCACGGACTGATTGCGCTGGGCATGAACCGTGTGCTCGTGATCGGGACCGACACCCTGGCGCGCATCACCGACTGGGACGACCGCAACACCGCCGTGCTCTTCGCCGACGGATCCGGTGCGGTGGTGCTCGAGGCACAGGAGGCAGGCACTCAACTGCTCGCCTGGGACATCGACGCCGACGGATCTGCCGAGAAGTACCTGTACTGCGACATCGGCGGGTACATGCACATGGACGGCAAGGAAGTCTTCCGCCGTGCAGTACGCATCATGGTGGACTCCGCACAGAAGTCGATGAAGGCGGCCGGTGTCACCGCCGACGACATCGCGTTGGTGGTGCCGCACCAGGCGAACGTACGCATCATCTCTGCCGCCTGCGAGCGTCTCGGCGTACCGATGGAGCGCGCAGCGACGGTGCTGCAGTACGCAGGCAACACATCGTCAGCGTCGATTCCGCTCGCCCTCGCCGATGCGCTGAACCACGGACGCGTGAAGCCGGGCGATCATGTACTGCTCGTGGGATTCGGGGCCGGCATGACCGCCGCCAGTGCAGTGCTCCGGTGGGGCGGCACCGCATGAGCCGCGTGGTGTTGGTGACCGGCGGCTCGCGCGGCATCGGACTCGCATGCGCCCAACGCTTCGTTGCCCTCGGCGACCGCGTGGCAGTCACCTACAACTCGTCTCCCCCACCCGAGGGCGTCTTCGGCGTGCAGTGCGATGTCACCGACACCGCGCAGGTGGATGCGGCGTTCAAGGCGGTCGAGGAACATTTCGGCTCTGCCGTCGAGGTGCTGGTCTCCAATGCCGGCATCACCAAAGACACCCTGCTGCTGCGCATGAACGAGGCCGACTTTGCCTCGGTGGTGGATGCGAACCTCACTGCGGCATTCCGGGTGTGTAAACGCGCCGCACAGGGCATGCTGCGCGCCCGCACCGGACGAATCATCCTCATGAGCTCGGTGGTCGGACTGCTCGGCTCGGCGGGGCAGGCGAACTATGCCGCCTCCAAAGCCGGCCTCGTGGGCCTCGCCCGTTCGCTCGCCCGGGAACTCGGTTCGCGCAGCATCACGGTGAACGTGGTGGCGCCGGGCCCCGTGGCCACCGACATGACCGCCGTACTCGGCGAGGAACGCCTCAAACAGCTCACCGAGGCCGTCCCGCTCGGGCGAATGGCCACCCCCGAGGAGATCGCGGGCGTGGTCGCATTTCTGGCATCCCCGGATGCCGCATACATCACCGGTGCCGTCATCCCCGTGGATGGCGGTCTCGGCATGGGACACTGACAGACTGGGGCGGCTACCCGCCTCACCGCCAACCAAGGAGAACAACCGTGGCTGACAACTGGGAACGCTTCTGCAAGTGCGCCGTAGACGTGTTGAGCGTCGACGCCGCCAAGGTGACCCCCGACGCCAAGTTCGGCGACGACCTCGATGCCGACAGCCTCGACCTCGTGGAACTCGTGATGGCTCTCGAGGAAGAGTTCGACATCACCGTTCCCGAAGAGGAACTCGAGGGCGTCCGCACCGTCGGACAGGCCTTCGAACTGGTCACCAGCAAACTCTCCTGACGAGGTCTCACATGCAGGGCACCGCACGACGGGTTGCCATCACGGGTCTCGGCGTGGTTGCGCCGTGCGGCCAGGGCAAGGACGCATTCTGGAAGGGGCTGCTCGGTCCGGGTATCACCGGCAAGCGGGCGACCTACCTCGAGGACTGGGATCCGCTCCCCTTCTTCGACAACCCCAAGGACGCTCGCCGTGCGGACCGTTTCGAGCAGTTCGCCGCAGCGGCAGCAGCCGAGGCCATGGGGCAAGCCGGTGATCTCGGGGTGGACCCGGCACGCATCGGCACCATCTTCGCCACCGGCGTGGGTGGCCTCATGACGATGGAGGAACAGATCCGGATCCTCGTCGAGAAGGGCGAGCGTCGTGTGTCGCCGTTCCTCGTCCCGATGATGATGGCCAACGCAGCAGGCGCATCGATCTCGATGCGCTACGGCCTGCGCGGCCCGAACGAGACGATCTGTACGGCGTGTGCTGCCTCCACGCATTCGATTGGGTACGCAGCGCGCCAGATCGCCTGGGGCCGCTGCGATGCGGTGGTCACCGGAGGTTCGGAGGCGGCAGGTGCGCCCATTGCGGTCGCCGGGTTCGGGAACATGACGGCGCTGTCCACCACCGGAGCGAGCCGACCCTTCGACGCGAACCGTGACGGCTTCGTGCTGGGCGAGGGTGCTGCAGTACTCGTGCTCGAGGAATGGGGCAACGCCGTGCGCCGCGGCGCCACGATCCTCGGCGAGGTGCTCGGCTCGGCCAGCAACGCCGACGCACATCACATCACCGCACCGTCGCCGGGCGGCGTGGGTGCGATTGCCTGCATGGAACTGGCACTCGCCGATGCGGGCCTCACCCCGGCCGACATCCGTCAGATCAACGCGCACGGCACGTCGACTCCGCTCAACGACGCCGCAGAAGCCGCCGCCATCGACCATGTGTTCGGAGCCTCGGGCCCCGCAGTGGTGTCCACCAAGGGCGTCACCGGACACGCACTCGGTGCAGCAGGTGCGTTGGAGGCCGCTGCGTTGCTGCTGTCCATGCAGCACCGACTCATCCCGCCCACCGCCGGCACCACCGAGATGGATCCCGACTTCACGATCGACCTCGTGACCGGCGCCCCGAGGCCCTGGGAACCCGGACCGTCGATGTCGAACTCGTTCGGATTCGGTGGCCACAACGGCTCGATCGTGCTGGCGCCGCCTTCCTGAGCAACCGAGGCGTTGACCCGATCAGCCGAGGCGATGGGTTAGGCGTCCACCACCACGAAGAGCAACTCGCACTCGCAAGCCACCTCGCCGTTCAGCAATGCGCGTCCGGAACCCTTGCCGGCACGAGCCGACATGCGTCCGAGTTCGACCGTGAGTTCGAGCGTGTCACCGGGGCCCACCTGACGGCGGAACCGGGCAGCGTCGAGGCCACCGAACAACGGCAGTTTCCCGGCAAAGCGCGAGTCGGTGAGCACCGCAATGGCGCCCATCTGCGCGATGGCCTCGCACATCAGAACGCCGGGGAGTGTGGGGCGGCCGGGGAAATGCCCGCCGAAGAACCATTCGTCGCCGCTCAGATGCCACAGTCCGGTTGCCGACTGGCCGGGAACGAGCGCGGTGACCTCGTCGACGAACAGGAACGGCGGGCGGTGCGGCAGTACCGATTCGGGGGTGGGCAGCGCGTCGCTCACCGGGCGCTCATTCCTGAGGCTTCTTCTTCAGGCCATGGCCGAAGAAGCCGCCGCGCGGACGCGCATGTGCGTGGTAGTGGTCCGGGATGTTGCGCATATTGTCGTCGACGTAGTGCTCGAACTCGAAGTGTGTCTCCACCACCATCGCGAGGCGCGAGTGCAACTCCACCTTCACGTGATCGGGCGGATTGTTGTCGTGCTCGCGCCACACCACCATCGGCACTGCGCAGATCTCGCACTCGGCGATCCAGCACAGGTCGTCCTCGTGGTACCACGGCGTGATACGTGCCGCTTCGCAGAGATCGCAATGATGGCTCATCGGTCGATCGCCCCCCTCACCTCGGCAACGTAGTCGCCCACGGCATCGGCGCCGCCCTCGATGAGGCGACGGACCACCGAAGCACCCTGGATCACGCCGTCGGCAACCTGCACGGCTTCGGCGGCCTGTGCAGCGTTGGACACCCCGACACCGACGAGCACCGGCACATCGGTGATGTGCTTCAGACGGCGGGCGAGCACGGTGGCCGACTCTGCGAGCGAATCGCGTTCGCCGGTGACCCCCAGCAGTCCGACCGCATAGACAAACCCGCGCGCACGAGCGCACACACGGGGCAGGCGCTCATCGGGCGCTGTGGGTGCAGCCAGCATGATGGTCTCGACACCCGCCGCATCAGCGGCGGCGCACCACGGGCCGGATTCCTCGAGCGGCAGGTCCGGGATGATGGCGCCAGCGATGCCCGACGCAGCGAGTCCCTGTGCGAAACGTTCGTGTCCGGCCCGGAACACCGTGTTGTAGTAGCACATCACGAGTACCGGGATGCCCACGTCCAGTCGGCTCACCGCATCCATGATGTTGATGGGTGTGGCACCGCCCTCGAGCGCGCGCTGCGATGCCTGTTGGATCACCGGGCCATCCATCACGGGATCCGAGAACGGCAGGCCCACCTCGATGGCATCGGCGCCGTGGGCGGCCGCAGCACGAATGGCGTCCTGCCAACCCGGATACCCACCCGTGATGTAGGGCACCAGCAGTTTGCGGCCCGCTTCGCGCTTGGCGCGCAGTGACGCCTCGAGTGTTCCGAGATGACGCATCAGCCGAGGATGTCCATCATCTGGCCGACGTCTTTGTCGCCGCGGCCCGACAGGTTGAGCAGCACCGTCTGTCCCTGCATGTTCGGCGCCTCACGCAGGATCCACGCCAGACCGTGCGCGGGTTCGAGCGCCGGGATGATGCCCTCGCGCCGCGAGAGGCGTTGGAAGGCATCGATCACCTCGGCGTCGGTGACATTCGGGTACTCCACTCGCCCGATGGAGGCGAGGTGCGAGTGCTCGGGTCCGATACCCGGGTAATCGAGGCCGGCCGAGATCGAGTGTGCCTCGAGCACCTGGCCGTACTCGTCCTGCATCAAGTAACTCTTCATCCCGTGCACCACACCGGGCACACCGCGCGCTACGGCGGCGCCGCCCGCAGGCTCCACACCCACGATGCGCGCCTTGGTGTCAACGAATCCCGAGAAGATGCCAATGGCGTTCGAGCCTCCGCCCACACAGGCCACCACCACATCCGGATCGGCGCCGAGCAGTTCACGGCACTGACGGTTGGCTTCGTCGCCGATCACGCGATGGAACTGGCGCACCATCCACGGGTACGGGTGCGGTCCCATCACCGAACCGAGGCAGTAGTGCGTGCTCTCCACCGTGGCCACCCAGTCACGCATGGCCTCGTTCACCGCATCTTTCAGCGTGCGACTGCCGGAGTGCACTGCCTCCACCTCTGCGCCCAGCAAGCGCATGCGGAACACATTGAGTGCCTGGCGCTCCACATCGACAGCGCCCATGTACACCTTGCACTCGAGACCCATCAGCGCCGCAGCGGTTGCCGAGGCCACACCGTGCTGACCGGCACCCGTCTCGGCCACGATGCGCTTCTTGCCCATGTGCTTGGCCAGCAATGCCTGCCCCAGCACGTTGTTGATCTTGTGGCTGCCCGTGTGGTTGAGATCCTCACGCTTGAGCAACAGCCGGATGCCGAGATCGGCGCCGAGGTTGTGGCACTCGGTGATGATCGACGGGCGACCCGCGTAGTCACGCAGCAATCCATCGAGCTCGGCACGGAACACCGTGTCGGCCCACAACGAGGTGAATGCCGCTTCGAGCTCCATGCACGCGGGCACGAGTGTCTCGGGCACGAATCGCCCGCCGAACTCGCCGAAGCGGCCGTCGGATGTGGGGTCTGCCATCAGGCTCATGTGGGGGTCTCCTGCTCGGTCACTCGTCGGCCCAGTCGTAGGGCATCTCATCGGGTCCGCGGTACGGCTCGGGTGCAGCGGCGCGTGCGGCGGTGATGAACGCGCGCACCTTGCGCGGGTCCTTTCGTCCGGGCGACGACTCCACGCCCGACGACACATCCACTCCCCAGGGGTCCACGATGGACACGGCTCGCGCAACGTTGTCGGGGTTGAGTCCGCCCGCAAGGATCACCTTGAGTCCCGCGGGAACCTCCTCGACGAGCGTCCAGTCGAACACCTCGCCGCTGCCGGGTTCGGCCGAGTCCACCAGCACCATGTCAGACGGATAGTCGAGCGCCCGCGAGATGAGCGATGAGCCGGCCGGGAAGGCCTTGTACACGCGCCGGAACGAGCGGGAGATCTCGATGGCTTCCTCGGGGCTCTCGTGCCCGTGCAGTTGGATCGCCTTCACGCCGGAGCGGTTCGCGATGTCGATGACACGGCTCGGCGACTCGTCACGGAACACACCCACGGTGAGGATCTCGGCAGGCAGCCGGCGAGTGATGTCATAGACCGCGGTGGGAGTGACCCGACGGGGTGATGGGGCGAAGATGAACCCCACCGCATCGGCACCCATGGCAACGGCGAGCAGCGCGTCGTCCTCGGTGGTGATCCCGCAGATCTTCACGAACATGACGGGCGTTACGGTACCGGCTGGCACCGTCGAGCCGACCCGGAAATCGGCTCAGCCCCGCACCCGCAGCGCCCGCAACGCTGCCGTCGGGTCGGCGGCCGTGACGAGTGTCTCGCCCACGAGCACGGCGTCGTACCCGGCGGTCCGCAGCGAGCGGGCGTCGTCGGCTCCGCGTACGCCGCTCTCGGCAACCTTCACCGCCGAGTCCGGGATGACTCCGGCCATCCGCACCGCACGCTCGTGGTCCACCTGGAAGGTGACGAGATCACGCTGGTTCACCCCGATCAGGGTGGCACGGGCACCGAGCGCGTGATCGAGCTCGGCCTCGTCGTGAATCTCCACGAGCACGTCGAGACCGACGTCCACGGCGAGCGCGTGATACTCGGCCAATTCGCTCGGGTCCAGTGCCGCAGCGATCAGCAGCACACAGTCGGCGCCCATGATGCGCGCATCACACACATCGCGTGGCGAGACCGTGAAGTCCTTGCGCAGCACCGGGAGCGAGCATGCCTCCCGCGCAATCTGCAGATCCGACACGGACCCTCCGAAGTGCTCCGCATCGGTGAGCACGCTCAGACAACTGGCCCCGCCCTCTGCGTATCTCGCAGCGAGTTCGGCAGGATCGAGATCCATGCGCAGTGCACCCTTGGACGGCGAGCGTCGCTTGATCTCGCTGATGACATGCAGTACGTCGCCGCCCCGCAGCGCAGCGCGGAAGCCCCGTGTGGGGGCACACGCCCGAGCGGTATCGATGAGCGAGTTCAGCGGTCGGCGATCGTCGGCGGCAACCGCTCGGTGGCGCTCGAGGATCTTGTCGAGATACGTCGCCATGTCAACGGGAACGGTAGCCGGAGGTGCGCACGATGGATCTGCTCAGGCCCCGCGACGCACGAGCGCGAGGGCGATGACTTGATCGCCCACTGCGGCGATCGATGTGATGCTGCCCACCTGCGCGCCGTCACGCAGCACCGGGTCACCCACCCGGGCATCGGCGCCCACGACCAGTCGCTCGAGGTGACGAGGAGCCTCGGCCGAACGACTGTCCATCCGTTCGACGAGTTCTTGGCCCGGATAGCAACCCTTGGTGAAGCTGACCGCGGCGCGAACCACCTCGGGGAACTCTGCCGGGATCGACGCCTCGGTGATCTCGACACCCATGGCGGGCCACCCGGCGGCAACACGCTCGATGTGGTGCGCCGCAGCGTCGCCCTCGTGCGAGCCCACGGCTGCAACCTCGGCGCGCACTCGGATACGGAAGCGGTTCAGGCGCGCCACGAGGGACTCACCCCAGCCGCGGTCCACGCGCATCTCGAATGCGTCATCGGCGGTGCGCAGCACCAGCACGAGGGCGTCGATACGTCCGTTCGGAGCGAGCACGAACGACCACACGCTCGACCCAACAGCGAGAGCCCGGATGTCCTGGGACAGTTGCGAGTGCAGATAGGTACCCGCATCCGCGCCCGCTACCGACACGCGGTCGTAGGGCCAGTGCCCGAAGGTGACCGTGTCGGCGCCGCCTGCGTCGGTGGTCATGCCGGCGTTCCCGCCGCTCGTCGCTGCGCCGTCATGCGACGCGCTGCGGGCACCGCTGCGGCAAGCGCTGCGGCCTTGTTGTGGCACTCCAGATCCTCTTCCTCGGGGATCGAGTCGGCCACGATGCCGGCACCTGCCTGCAACGAGGCGAACTTCGGCCCGACGAACATCGTGCGGATAGCGATCGCCGTGTCCAGGTTCCCGGAGAAGTCGACATAACCCACCACACCGGCGTAGGGGCCACGCTTGAGCGGCTCGAGCTCGTCGATGATCTCCATGGCGCGCACCTTCGGTGCACCGCTCACGGTGCCGGCC
>JAFMJD010000089.1 GCA_017853685.1 Actinomycetota bacterium
GTGTGCCTTGCACTGCGCTGCCCGTGTGCTTTGCACTGGGCCGCTGGACGATCGGTCAGGCGCCCTTCCAGTTCGGTGTGCGCTTCTCGATGAATGCGGTCAGGCCTTCTTTGGTGTCTTCGCTCGCGAGAACACCTGCGAAGACCTCGTTGGTGAGGCGCTTGAGCGTCTCGTCGTCCTCGTACGCAGCGGCGAGCACTACCTTGCGGCTTGCCCACACGGCGAGGGGAGCGTTGGCCGTGATCTGTCCGGCGAGTCGGAGTGCTTCGTCGACCGCTTGGCCGGGCTCCACGAGTCGGCTCACGAGCCCGAGTTGATACGCACGCTCGGCCGGAATCGGCTCGCCGGTGAGAATTGCCTCCATGGCGGCGGCTTGACCGATCGCACGGGGGAGTCGGAACAGTCCACCTGCCCCGGCAATGAGGTTGCGCTTGACCTCTGCGAGTCCGAATGACGAGCGAGTGGTGGCAACCACGAGGTCACAGGCAAGGGTGAGTTCGAGCCCGCCGGCCGTCGCCAGACCGTCGACTGCGGCGATGATGGGCTTGCGTCGTTCGCGGTAGACGAACCCACCGAATCCACCGCGCTTGGTGTTGAGTCCGCCGCCGGCTCCGGAGTTCACTGCCTTGAGGTCGGCGCCGGCACAGAACACGGGACGCTCCTGGCCCTCGGTGTTGGCACGCAGGATGCCGATCCACACTGCCGGGTCGTCCTCCATGCGGTCGACTGCGGACTCGAGAGCGCTCGCCAACTCGCCGTTGACGGCATTGCGCGCCTCGGGGCGGTTCAACGTGATCAGCGCCACACGCCCGCGGGTCTCGAACTGCACGATCTCGCTCATGACGCTCCCTACTCGGTGGTCGACGGCTCCGGCGAGGTGGCCTCACCGGCGGAGGTGCTCGCTTCGGGCGCCTCGGTCGGAGTTGGGGAACCTGCGCTCGGCGCGGCGGGCCGTGCGTTCGGCTTCTTCTCCGGACGGCGGGGTGCACGTGGCGGCTTGGGCATCGCAGCACCTTCGGCGACGGTGATGCCGAACAGCGCAGCGATCTGGGGCACTGCGGGGGCCAGGCGAGTCATGGTGGTGCGCAACTCATCGCTGACCTGCGTGGGGGCAGCGGCCGGGGTGACCATGGTGCGCACGGGTGAGAACGCAACCGACTCCACCAAGGCGATCCAGCGCTCGCTCGATGCATCGGCGGTGAGTCCGCCGGCAGCGGCAGCCGCCAGACGGGTCTGCAGGTCTGCAGGAAGTCGCGTGCCGGCCTTCGGTGGCTCGCCCGCCATCTTGAGTGCACGTACGACGCGACCGATGTCGACTGCGGTGGAGATGTCGTCGAGCCAGTCCTTCGTGGCCTGCTCCTGCTTGGAGCCAAGCGCTGCTTTCAACTCGGCGGCAAGTACACGAGTGCTCTCGTCCCGAACGATGATCGGATCCTCCGAGGAGGCAACCACGGTGCGGAGATCCTTGAGGTCGAGTTCGGCGAGATCCTTCTTTGCGGCCTCGGCGCGATCAAGCCACTCGGCGACACGCAGTTTGGGCATGAGCTCCTCGGCCATGCGCATCACCGACGCCTCGGGCATCTCGGGCTTGCCTTCTGCCTTGAGCTGCACGTTGTGCTCGCGGATTCGCTGACGAACGGCGGCCGGTCCCTGCAGGGTGAGTTCTGCGATCTGTCGCTGCTCCTCGGGGAGAGCGGCAAGCACCTGCGTGCGGTGCGCGCGTCCCGGCTTCAGGCGCTTTGCCTTGGGGCGCTGAGGCATTTCGGGCGGCGCAGTGAAGTGGGGACGCGGTTCGCGACGCTCTCGCGGTGCTCGGTCGGGGCGCGGTCCACGTCCTGCGGGATCGGCGCCGGTGCGCTCGCGTCCGGGACGGTCTCCACCGGGACGACGATCACGGTCGCCGCCGTCACGCGGACCACGACGCTCACGTCCCTGGTCGCCGTCGTCACGATCACGACGCGGACGCCGGTTGTCCGACCCGCGTCGCTCGCGCGTTGCGAGCTGCTGGGTGACCGGCTCGAAGGGGCGTTCCGCCGGCTTGATCTCGAGCAGTGTGGGTTCCTTGCGCACGCGTCCACCGCCGACCGCAGCGAGGATGGTGATGCCGTCCACGTCGAACTCGGCGTCCACCTTCAGCACGTCGCCCACCTTGGCGCCCGACGGCAGGACATCGCTGCTCAGCACGCCCTTGGGCTCGCGAGCACCGGCGGCTCGCCAGGTCCAGGTCCCGTCGGGGCGCGTGCTGGTCAACTCGATCTCGATCCGTCGGGACATGGGCCGAAACGCTAGACGCTGGAAGACGAAAACCCCTAGTGCGCCCGATGTTCTTCGTCCGTGGCCGTCGGATCACCTACGTTGACGCCGTGGCCATCTACGCACTTGGATCCAGCGAACCGTCGATTCACCCCAGCGCTTACGTGCATCCCGACGCAGTGATCATCGGCAACGTCACGATCGGCGCACAGAGCTCGATCTGGCCCTCAGCAGTGCTCCGGGGCGACGACGGCGCCATCGTGGTGGGCGAGCGCACCTCGATCCAGGACGGATCAGTCCTGCACACCACCTCGCACTCGCCCACCACAGTGGGCAATGACTGTGTGGTGGGGCACCTGGTGCACCTCGAGGGGTGCATCATCGAAGACGAGTGCCTGATCGGCGTGGGCTCCATCGTGCTGCACCGGGTGCGCGTGGGCACTGGGGCGGTGGTGGCGGCGAACTGTGTGCTGCTGAACGACACCGAGGTTCCTGCCGGCGCACTGGCCGTGGGGACACCTGCCGTGATCAAAGAGGGGCGGGCTCGGCTGTCTGACATCCGCGATGGGGTGCAGTCCTACCTCCGCAAGAACGCCCGCTACCAGAGCGAACTGCGCAGACTCGACTGACGTCGCCGAGATGGATCACGGCGCCGCGTCGCTCGAAGTGGTCGTGGAGTGCTCGGCGAGCGTTGTCGAGATCGTGAGCGATCGGCTGTGGTCGCTCGGTGCGGGCGCCATCGAGGAGCGACTCCACGCAGACACAGTGGAGTTGCGATCGTGCTTCGGTGACGACCCGCAGACGGTGAGCGCACACGTGAGCGAAGCATTGACGGGACTCGGAGTGCTCTGGCGATTCGAGTCGGTGGACCCCGCGGTTGCCGAGACCTGGCGCTCGTTCGTGGGCATCACCGTGGTGGACGAGCTGATCTCGGTGCGTCCGGCATGGGTGGCTCCTGCACCATCTCCCCGAGCCATCGACATCGTGATCGAACCCGGGCCCACCTTCGGGCTGGGGAATCACGCAACCACGCGTGCATCGCTGCAAATGCTTCGCGCAGTCATCCGCGGCGGCGATCGGGTGCTCGACGTCGGAACGGGCAGTGGTGTCCTCGGGATCGGTGCCGTACTCCTTGGAGCCCGTACGGCTCAGGGTGTCGACATCACTCCAGCCAGCGAGGCAGTGGTCTCGGACAACGCACGGCGCAACGGGGTGGGCGATCGGGTCTGGGCAAGCACCGCTTCGCTCGAGTCGCTCGATCCGACGGGCCATCGCTCGTTCGATGTCGTGGCAGCGAACATCCTGGCTCCCGCGCTGATCGAACTTGCGCCGCAGCTGATCCGTCTCACCGATCGGGTACTCGTGCTGAGCGGGCTGTTGGCGGACCGTTATCAACATGTCGTGGACGCAATGCGCCCACTTCGACTCGATGCCGTGCTGGAGGTCGATGGGTGGGTGGCGCTCAGCCTCGTGCG
This sequence comes from Actinomycetota bacterium, assembly GCA_017853685.1. GTDB lineage: Bacteria > Actinomycetota > Acidimicrobiia > Acidimicrobiales > Ilumatobacteraceae > WLJO01. Next base: position 3,729 of record JAFMJD010000089.1, read on the forward strand.
ATGAGCCAGTCGATGGCCGCCGCATCGGGCAACGACGGCACTGCACCGTGCGTGAGTGTGGCCAGTGCCCCCGCTGCGCTTGCCCGGAGCAGTGCAGTCTCGAGCGGTTCGCCCTGTGCGAGCGCCGCCGCCAGCGCGCCGCAGAAAGCATCACCAGCGGCCACGGTGTCCACCGCCTCGACCGCGAAAGCCGGGATACGCGTCGACTGACCCTCACGCACCAACCGACAGCCCTGCTCGCCCTCGGTCACTACGAGGCACCCGACACTGCTCACATCGCCGAGCAAGGGGTATTCGTGCTCGTTCGGAACGAGGATGTCCACCAGTCCGAGCAGCGATGCCGGGATCGGGTGTGCCGGCGCGGGGTTCAAGATGGTGGTGGCACCCGCTTGTCGTGCGAGTCGGAATGCGGTCTCGAGTGCCTGGTCGGGAACCTCGTGCTGGCCCAACACCACATCGGCACTGCTGATGATGCGCTCTGCAGCCTCGACCACGGAGCGATCCACTGCGGCGTTGGCGCCCGGCACCACGATGATCAGATTTGCGCCGTCGTCGCTCACCCCGATGAGGGCTCGCCCGGTGGGTGATCCCGCCACGGTCACGAGACCCGACGTGTTGATTCCGTCGTCGATGGCTACCTGTCTCAGCGCCCTGCCGGCGTCATCGTTGCCCACTGCGCCGATGAACGACACCGTTGCTCCCGCTCGCGCCGCAGCAACGGCTTGGTTGAGGCCCTTACCTCCTGCGGCTTCTACGAAACCATGACCGATCACGGTTTCGCCCGGGTTCGGGAGTCGTTGAGCGAGGGCGATCAGGTCGAGATTCGCGCTGCCCACCACACAGACGTGTCCCGTCATGTCAGTCGACCGCCGGGCGGAAGATCGGTGCTCGCTTCTCGGTGAATGCAGCCACGGCCTCGCGGTGCTCGGGGGACACGAAGCACTCCTCGAGCGCGGCAAGTTCGCGTTGCTGCACCAAGTGGAGGTCGGTCTCCACCGCGTTCTGCGTGAGCAAGGTCTTGGTGAGCCGAAGCTGACGGTCGGGGTTTGCTGCGTACGAACGAGCGACATCGAGCGCTGCATCGACGAGGGAGTCGGGCTCGCTGAGTCGGTCGACGAGTCCGAGACTGTGCGCCTCGTCGGCCGACACCAGACGCCCGGACAGACAGAGGTCGCTCGCGCGTCCGAAGCCCATGCGTGCCACGAGCCAACGAGTGGATCCGAGTTCGGGCACGAGTCCCATACGGATGAACCCCGTCCCGAACTTGGCTGTCCGTGACGCGACGATCTGGTCCACTGGAAGGATCTGGGTGAGACCCACGCCGATGGCCGGTCCGTTCACGGCCGCAACGATCGGCTTGGAGGTCCGCAGCAAGGTGACCCAGTCGACGCCTGCAGGCATACCGGTGCGTTGTCCCGCCACTTCGTCCTCGTTCTGCGTGCCCGAGATGCGTTTCTGGAACACCGCCTCGGTGTCGGCGCCCGCACAGAATCCCCGTCCGGCGCCGGTGATGACGACTGCACCGATACGTGGGTCTTGGTTGGCTTGCTCGATTGCATGAGCCTGCTCGCCGGCCATCACCGGGGTCCACGCGTTCATGCGCTCGGGCCGGTTCAGCGTGATCAGCAGGACGTCTCCCCGAGTCTCGGTGAGGATCTGTTCGTAGGTCATTCGTTCCTCCTGTCGACGCGGCCTGCGGGGTGACCGTGGGCCGAACCGTAGCAATTCTGCGGGAGGCGCCCGGGTCCGTCAGGAGATGGCGCGGTGCAGTGGGCCGACGTCGAAGTGTTCGAAAGCGGGCAGGTACCGGGTGACGGCTTCACGACGGAACTGATCGCACAGGTCGGGGCGGAAGAAGCGTGCTCCTTCGCGCACCACATAGTTCAGGATGAAGAACCGATAGGTCTCGGGAACGAAGTCCACCTCGGCGTCGCTCAGTGGGAAGACCTCGTGGTAGGCCGCCACAAAGCGTTGGAACTGTGGCTCTACCAGTGTGTGAGGACTGTAGGTCCAGTGTGTGCGGTCTCCCGTACGACTCGACACGCGTGAACAGAAGTAGAAATCCATCAACCGTGGTTCGATACGGAACCAGTCGTAGTCCCAGCGACTGAAGAGTGTGAAGGTGCCGTCATCGGCCATGTCCACCGAGAAGTTGCCGAGGTTCCAGTCGATGAGTACCGGGATCTTTCGCCAGTAGTCGTACTGGATCCGCTCGAGGGTGAGCAGGAACTCATGTGTGTGGCGGTGGAGACGGCCGATCTGTTCGGCGGCCAGCGAGAAGTTCCGGGGGGCGAAGGGACTCTCGAGGAGTTCGAGCAGATGGATGGCATCGGATTTGATGGACTTCGACGACGGGGGAAGTCGATCGACCACGTTGTCGCAGGCCCGATGGAAGTCTGCGATCTCGCGCCCGAAGTTCTCCACCATGCGGTCCGACAGGACGCGGGGGAGTGCGGTTCGTCGCTCGACCTCGTTGTAGAACACCACCCACAGGGTGCCGTCGTACCAACTGAAGGGTCGATCACCGAGGGTGAGTACATCTGCCAGGAGGCCACCGAACCGGGTTCCGCGCAGGGCCACCGCACACGCGTGCAGACGGTCGTGATCCTCGGCAAACAGGAAGTACGAGCCGTAACTCGACACCTTTGCGATGACCGAGGAGCCGTCCTCGAACGCAACTCGGTACACCCGGTTGGTGGACACGAACGCCGAGACCTCCGTGATCTGACGGATGGGACGCGGATCGCCGTACGCAGACCACGCGGAGATCAGCGCGTGTTCGTGTCGATCTGCCGGTCGTTCCACACCCGCATTGTGGCCCGGAGCGATACCGGTGCGCTCGTCAGACGCAGATGTTGTACCCCTTGGCACCGAAGCAGAATCGGTCACTTCCGCTGTCGTACGACACCCCGTAGGTTCCGAGGTAATTCCATTCGCCACCCGCGCCGAGGTACGCCTTGGCCTGCAGATCGAAGCTCAACTTGAGCGAGGCGCTCAACGGGGATGAGTCCAACTTGATCGTCACCGATATGTCGCCGCTCACCGTGCCCTTGAAGCCGCCCCAGTTGTCGCCGGTCTTCCCACTGTCGTAGAAGGAGTCGCTGAAGGTCTTGGAGTACTCGAATCCCCAGTCCTCGCCGACGGGTATCTCGCTGAACGTCCACGTCTTGCCGGCCTTCTTGTAGTCGAAGTCGAATGATGCGTCGACGTCGCCGAAGCATGACGTGGTGAGGCACATGGAGAAGCTCAGACCCGCACTGACGGTTCCGAGTGCGCCGAGGCCGATGTTGGACGAGCCGCTGAACGAGAGCGAGCTCCACTCGGGCGACCAGTTCTTCCGGAGTGAGTACCGGCCTCCCTGGGCAACCGGTGGTTCGCCGAACGCGTCAGCAGCGCCATTGATGAACTTGAACAATCCGCCGGTGTTCCCCGAAATAGTGAGGGAGTAGAGCGGGTCGGTGAGCCACTTCTTGCAGTTGGGGAGCGGCACGATGCACGCAGGGTTCTTGCGGAGTCCGTAGCCCACGCGCACGCCGAGTTGGTCCACGAGCGCAGATTTGCCCGGCAGATCGACGGTCGCCGAGAAGTCCCAACCGAGTGGAGCGCCGGCCGCCGACGTGAAGGCGCCGGTGAGACTGAACTTGAGTCCGAAGAGGTTCAGGTAACCGACACCGACGAAGTCGGTCTCGAGCGTCCCGATGCCTTCGGCGCGTAGTTCCATGTCGGCAGACAGTCCCTTGCCGAGGTCGATCCGGCCATCACCCTTGGCACTGCACAACGGGCCGGTGGGCAGGCTGCGGCATCCACCCGAAATCGTGACGGCATTGTTGTTGCCCAGTTTCAGGCTGCCGTTGATGTTGAAGTACGGGGCGGGGTTCCAGCCGCCGGCACCCCACATCAACTTGTACCGGAACGCGATGACACCCTTGGAGTTGTTGGTCTCGGTGATGTCCCATCCGTAGAACGAGGGGGTCTTTGCCGGCCCGGTGGGCTTGGGGTTGAACGCGAGGTAGTAGTCCTTCCTCACGCCCAAAAACTTTGCTTTCTCGGCAATCACCACGCCCGCCGGCACGTCGTAGATGCCCACGCTGCAGCCGACGGCGGACGCAGAGATGCTCAGGTAGTTCACCTCGAGCACCCCCACCTCGGGTGGGAACGAGATGATGGGCGAATCGTTGTCGGGTGTGCCGACAGTGACCTGCAGGCACGGGCTGCTGGCGGACAGGTTCACGACAAACGTGGCCGGCTGGGGCAACCCGTCGGATGCGCCGAGGTACTCGAGCAGTTTCGACGGGAGCGAACCGTTGCCGGCCAGACCCACGCCGACGAACGGATACTCGGGGTACAGCGACAGCTGGATCGAGAAGCGGTCCAGATCGAAGTCCTTGACGCCGAGCATGTCGGGCCACACGGGTTTGCCGTCGAGACCCGAGCCCGTGAGCGACGCGGTGTACTCGAAGCCGCCGTCGACGAGCTTCGCGATCGACATCTCGAGCAACACGCCGACCGCCGCGTTGCTCCCGAACTTCACGGTGCCGCTCGCACCCACGAATGCTTCGAATGACAGTCCGGGCGCACTCTCGTCGAAGCGCACACCCGCCGAGAATCCCTCGAAATCGGTTTTGACGTAGGGGATGTCGGGGAGTGCGAGGGGCGTGTTGAACTGAGCCTTTACCTCGGTGATCCCGTTGCTCGTCATCGTGGCGATGGCGCCGACCTCGCCGTCCTTGGTGCCGAACTTGCGCTGGATGTAGCTCGGAAGCCTCATGGACCCGGTGAACACCCACGCATTGTCGGTGAGCTGCTTGGGCTCGCCGAGAATGTTTGCGCTCACTGGTGATCCCTTTCCGGTGACGAAGGTGGCCGTGAGCATCGACGCCTCGCCGATGACCCGCTTGGTGGGCAGACGCATGGTGAGCATGGAGCCACCGTCGAGGTACCAGACGGTTACCGACGGCGGGTTGAACCCACCGATGTAGGGGATGTCGACGTGCGATTTCCCGGTGACCACGATGTCCCAGCCGCTGTTCGTCGAGCCCGAGGGAATAGTGACGTCGGTGTCGGTTGCTGCGTAGACATCGTCTTTGTACGCCATGCGGAGGCGGCCGTCCCGGATGGTGGCGAGGGTGCCCGCGGGATAGGTGCCGTCGACATTGACCGTTCCCTTCACGAGGTCGACCGTGGCTTGGTACGCCATGCCGGTCTGCGCGGGAACCACGTTGCCCACAGCGGCAGTCAGACCGGCCGCGCCGGACTCGGCGTCGATGCGTGCAAAGGGACCCGAACCCTGCGCGCACATCTTGGGCGACCCCATCGTCGGGCAGGTGTCGGTGAACGTCACGGTTGCGCTTGCGTTGAAGGTGAACTTGCTCGTGATCAACGTGGTCGACGCCGTCTTGCCGGTGAGCGCCCAGGTGAGTACGCCGTTGGCTGCCGACACTGATCCGGTGATGGACGTCACGGTCATGGTCTTTGCGCCCATCGCGATCGTGACGCTCTGACCCGTGGTTGCGGGCTGCACCGACCAGTTGAGGGGGTCGGTGTAGGACACCTTTGCGTTGAACGCCGACGACGTGCCGATCTTGACCGATGCGCTCCCGCTGTAGGGCGTCTGGGGCTTCGGCGCAACGGTGGTGCTGGTGGGGATGGTGGTGCTTGCGTTCGGGAGCGTCGAGGTGGTGGTGGTGGTGGTGGACGTTGTCGTGGTGGTTGACGTGGTCGTGGTTGTCTGGGCGGTCATCCCGGTGAACACCAGACCGAACAACTTCACCGTGGCGGCTTTCGAGAAGTCTGTTCCGCCGGCCGGGGCATCGCTCGGCGCCGTGACTGTTCGCGGGGCCGGGGTGGCACGGTCATACGTGAGCGTCGGGTTCGGGATGCTGCCGACGGTGTAGGTCTCTGCGCTGCTGAGCGTCCCCTTGGGTGTGGTTACCGTGATGGCGCCCGTGGTGGCACCGGTGGGAACTGTTGCGGTCATCTTGGTGTCCGACGTGACCTTCACCGTGCCGCTCGCCTTGCCGCCGAACGACACAGCCGTTGCCCCGGTGAAGCCACTGCCGTACAGCGTGACCACCGTGCCGACCGGACCGATTTCAGGTGCGATCGAGGTGATGCGCCCGGCAACCGTGAACGAGTTGGTGCTCGTGGTGTTGCCATCGGCGATCACCGTGACCGGGCCGCTGGCCGCGTCATCGGGAACCACCACCGAGAGTTCTTGGTCGGATACCACAGTGAAGTTGCTTCCCTGGGTGGCCGAACTGGTGAACACCACTGCAGTGGTGTTGGCCAGATAGCGACCCTTCAACCGAATCGTCGAGCCCGGAACGGCAGCAGTTGGCTCGAACCCGCTGATGACCGGCGCGAGCTTGAACGAGTCGTCGCTGGTGGTGGTTCCTCCTGCGACCGAAATCGCGATCGGTCCTGCGGTGACTCCCTGTGGCGCGGCAACGATGGCACTCGTGCCGTCGGCGGTCGAAGAGACCACGGTTCCGGCAACTCCGTTGAAGGTCACCGATGTGGCGTTCTGGAGATTGGCACCCTTCACCGTCACATTGGTGCCGGGACCGCCCGCGTTGGGAGAGATATCGGTGATCGCTGGCGATGTGATGGTGAGCGGAGTGTCCGACGAACCGTTCGTCTGGCTGTTCACGACACTCACGGTGCCGGTGACGCTGTTGGGCGCCAGCACCACGGTGACCTGTTCGTCAGTGGCAGACGCCACCGGCATCTCTCGGCCTGCGATTCGGATCTTGCTGACGTCTGCGAGGTTCTTGCCCGTGATGGTGACGGTGTCACCCGAGCGCGCCGATGTGGGAGCGAACGACAGGATCGTGGGGGAGAGCGGAGAAAAGTCGAGGTCGCTGGTGATCGGACCATCGGGGGTCATGATCGAGATGGGTCCTCGAGTGGCGCCCTCGGGAACGATGGTGACGATGTCGGTGTCCGAGGTCACGTTGAACGAGGTGACCGAGACACCGTTGAACTTCACGTCGCTTGCACCGGTGAATCCCGCACCCACGATGTGCACCTCGTCGCCCACAAGTCCCTGATCGGGATCGAGTTGGCTGATACCCGATGTGCCGTCGGTGAGCGTTCCGGTGAGTCCGCCCGAAGTAACGGCGGAAACCACCACAAACACGGTGAGGCCGAGTACAGCGGCAACTGCCGTCCCGATTGCGGCGATTCGGCGGCGACGACGGCGTGCGGCACGAGTCGCTGTAGCGGGACTTGTCTTCGACATCGTCAGGGAAACGTAGTTCCTCAGCGGCCGTCGGCCCGAAGTCTCAGCGTGATACTGCCGATCGCACTCCTGCGGCAAAGCGTTGGACGTCCTCGGGCGTGGTGTCCCACGCAGTCATCCATCGGTATTGCTGGGTCGACATGTTCCACGGGTAGAAGAACGACCAGCGCTGCAGTTCCTCGGCCACATCCGGTTCCAGGACCGGGTACAGGCTGTTTGCGGCAGGGGCCACGCATCCGAGAGCGACGAGGTCGGCGAGCGATTGGTGCAGCAACGTCGCCATCGAGTTCGCATGTTGGGCGTTGCGGATCCAGAGGTCGTCGTCCAGGAGCGCGTTGAACTGAGCCGCGACGAATCGCATCTTGGAGGGGAGCTGCGTCACCTGCTTGTGCAGATAGCTCGCGCCCACAGCGAGGGCGGGGTCGAGGAAAACGACCGCTTCTCCGTAGAGCATTCCGTTCTTCGTGCCGCCGAAGGTCACGACGTCGACACCCGCGTCGACGGTAAACGAGCGCAGAGCGTCCAAGGACCCGCCGAGAGCCGCAACTGCGTTCGCAATTCGTGCGCCGTCGAGATGTACGCGCATTCCATGACGGTGAGCGGCTTCGCAGAGCGCGGCCACCTCTGCGGGGGAGTAGACGGTGCCGTACTCGGTGACCTGTGTGATCGAGATGGTGCACGGCTGGGCGTGGTGGCGGTTCCCCAGTACCGCCGCCTGTTCGTCGATGCACTCCGGCGTGAGCTTCCCGGCCGAGTGAGGAACAGCGATGAGCTTCGTGCCCACGATGCGTTCGGGCGCAGCAGTCTCGTCCACGTGGAGATGTGCGCTGTCGGTGCAGACAACAGCTCCTCCGGCGCGATGCAGGGCAGCGAGGGCCAACACGTTGCCGCCGGTGCCGTTCCACACGAGGTGCGCAGAGACCGGACGGCCAAAGAGTTCGTCAAAGCGCTCCTCGAGACGCCTAGTGAACGGGTCATTGCCGTAGGCGAGAGCGTGACCGTGGTTTGCGCGGGCGATGGCCTCGAGGACGGCCGGGTGCGCGCCTGCCGAGTTGTCCGACGAGAACGTCGATGCGGGCGGCTCCAGCTTGATCGGCCCAGAGTTGATCGGCACAGTGAGCAGTCTGCCGGTCGGTGACGGGTACTGTTTCGTCATGACAAAACAAAGGGAGTTGCGCCGGGGTGGGCGAGTAGCGAGGCCACACTCATGACTGCCGCCAGCGAACGTCCGCGGTGCGCTCACTGCCGCCGGGTGCTTCCCAAGCAGGCCACGGGGCGCCCGAGGCGCTTTTGCTCCCAGGCCTGTCGCCAGTGGAACTGGGTGGGGCAGCAACGAGCACGTGAGCTGCAGTTGAGCGATGAAGAACTCGTGATGACGCGCTCCGAACTCGACGCCATCCACGACGAGCTGTATGTCCTTGCCTGCGCCGTGGACGATGTCGACCGGGATCTCGCTGCGCTCGGGGCACGAGCACCCGCACGGGAACTCCGCCGTGTTCTCGACTGGCTCCTCGATGCGGCCCGGCCGCTTCGGGAACGCGAACTCGGGTCCCGGGCCTGACCTTGGCTTCGTTGCGTCAGGGCATTCTGCTCGGCGACTACGCCCATAATCCCCGTTATGTCAATC
>JAFMJD010000004.1 GCA_017853685.1 Actinomycetota bacterium
GCCGGCGCCGGACGCTGCCCGTCCTTGGGCACCGGTGCGAGGTAGTAGCACTCCATGATCGCGCTGCGGTGATCGTTGCCGTTCGGGCGGAAGCGGTAGCAGATGCGGTTGAAGGCGCCCCACGGGTGCAGGTTCGGGAACAGCGTGTAGTCGATGGAGTCCATGAACTCGGCATCGGACATCTGATCCACGCGGTCACCGACCACCTTGCGCCATGTCTCGCGTGACAGCCCGGCAGCGAAGGCACGCATGCTCTGGCCCTCCTCGAGCGTGAAGGGCGCCTCTTGGTCCTCGCGGAGGTCCAGCATGGCGCGCAGCTTCTCGTTCTCGGTGGGCGTCCAGCTCAGCAACGGGCTGGAGGTGCCGCCGGGCGTGATGACGCGTGAGCAGTTCTCCCACACGTCCACCTGGCTGTTGGTGTCACCGAGGTTGATCATGATCTGCGGGTGCGTGGCAACCACGTGGTACGCCTCGCAGAACGCCTCCTGCACGATCTTCCAGTTCGCGTGGATCACCTTCGCAACGTGAGCCTCGATGTAGTAGTTCCTCAGATCCCATACCGGATCGAACTGCTCGGCGATCTCCTTCACGTGCTCCGACAGCGGCGCACAGTTCGGATCCGGGTTGATGAAGACGAACCCGCCCCACGTGCCCACCTTGACCTCGGGCAGGCCGAACTCGTCGGCCTTGACGTGCGGGAAGTCCCACTGTGCGGGGATCATCTTGAGATCGCCCTCGAGCGACCACGTGAACGCGTGGAAGTTGCAACGGAACTCCGAGCAGTGACCGTCGTAGTCCTTCAGCTTGCGGCCACGGTGCAGACAGGCATTCGGGTAGGCCTTGATCTCGCCCGACTGTGTGCGCACCACGATGAACGACAGGTGCGCGATCTCGTACACGATGTAGTCGCCGGGACGCGGGATTTCTTCCTCGCGGCACGCCATCTGCCACACGCGCTTCCAGAGATTCTCGACCTCACGCTCATGCCACTCACGTGAGATGAAACGTTCGATCGAGATGTCCTCGGAGCCGAAATACTTCGGCGACTGCATGCGCAGTACTGCAGGAACCGGATGCGTGTCCTGATCCAGCAGTTGTTGATAGGTGATTCCCGGTGAGCGAGCCGTTCCCGGCTCTGCGGCTGTCGTCGACACGATGTCCCCCTTGGTTGACGTGTAACCCCGATGCGCTGTTATTGATCATACGATCAATAAACCGCTCGGGGGAAGTGCAAGCTTTTGACGGGGGCCGGAGGGCTCCGGGTCGGAGCCGTGAGGTTGGATTGGGGTGACGCTGCGGAGCGCCCCGAATCCCCGTGTGCGTCAGCGGCTGAGGATGGTGACGCCCGAAATCCCGGGTGCGCCATACACGTGGGTGTAGGCGGTCTTGGGGTTGTTCGGCACCTGGCGCGGACCGGCGTCGCCGCGCAACTGCAGCACGTTCTCGTAGACCTGACGCAGGCCCGAGGCGCCGATGGGCTCACCATTCGCGAGGCATCCACCGTCGGTGTTCACCGGCAACTTGCCGTTGATCTCGGTCTCGCCGGCCTGAATCATGAACTCCTGCTCGCCATGTGCGCAGAAGCCGTTCTCGGCCATGTGCATGACCTCGGCGCCGGTCTCGGTGTCCTGCAGCTGGGCCACGTCGATGTCCTTGGGGCCCATGCCCGCCATCTCGTATGCAGCCTTCGACGCGTCGATGGTGGGACCATCGCCGTGCTCGAGCGCGAGGTGTGGTGCGAGCACCTCGAACGAACCGAAGCGACGGCTGCGGACCACGGCGGCCTTCAGGTAGATCGGCTTGTTGGTGTACTTGTGAGCAACATCGGCGCGGGCGAGGATGAGTGCCACGCCGCCCTCTGCAGGCGAGCAGAACATGTACTGCGTGAGCGGGTACGACAGCATCGGCGAGTTGAGCACTTCTTCCTCGCTGAGCGGCTTGCGGCGCCAGCCGAGCGGGTTGAGCGAACCGTTGCGCGATGCCTTCGCCGCAACCTTCGCCAGCGTGTTCTGCGTGATGCCGTACTGCTGCATGTAGCGGTTGATCTTCATGCCGAAGAACTGCGTGGTGAGCGCAAGGCCCGATGCGCCGTAGTAGCCCTCGGGGCCCGAGCGCGCGGTGGCCACACGGAATGCGCCGCGCTCGTGCTTGTCGAAGCCGATGGCGATACCCACGTCGAACATGCCCGACTGAATGGTGGAGTAGGCGCTGAACAAGGCCGAGCCGCCGGTGGCGCAACCGTTCGCCACGTTGATGAACTGCAGGCCCGTGAGGCCCAACTTGCTCACCATCGTGTCGGCGGCGCCAGCGGCGAGGCTGCCTCCGAACGCGAACTGCATGTCTTCCCACTTGGCGCCTGCATCGGCGAGCGCGCGGCGCACGGCGACAACACCTTGGTCCTGACCCGACACACCCTCGGTACGACCGAACTGGTGCATTCCGATTCCGACAATTGCTACGTCAGTCATTGCTCGACCCCTTCTTCAGCTTTCCACCGGCTTGAACGCGAATGTGATGATCTCGTTGCCGTCTTCGTCGACCTTCAGCGGGATGAACACCAGTTCCATCTCCATCCCGATCTTCAGTTTGGCCGGATCGGCCTCGGTGAGGCGTGCTTCCACCTTGCACTGTCCGGGCAGTTCCACGTACCCCACACCGAACGGCTTGAACGTGAGGGGATTGTCGTCACCGATGTAGGGCGGCGCCTTGGGCGGGAAGCCCTGGACCGTCCAGGTCCACAGGGTCCCTCGGGTACCGAGTTCCACACGCTCGGTCTCGGTGCCCGTGCAGCGCGGGCATCCGTCCTGGGCGGGGAACATGTGGTTGTTGCACGACGTGCACCGGGAGCCGAGGAGCCTCGGCGAATCCGACGGCCACGTGAACGCGCCCTCTGTAACGGCAACCTGACCGGGCATCGACGTCTCTCCCTCGGGCGATCGAACGGTGAGCCTCGTTTGTACCTGATTTACGAACTACCTGCACAATCAGGGTCCTGACCGCCCCGGATTTCGTCATCTGCCCGTAATGATTTGGGCCACGCGGGTACGCTGGCGGCGTGGCGCGGATCGAACAGGGACTCGGCGGGGGCCTGCGGGCCACCAGCGTCGTCGAGCGGCTCGCCGAGCTCTACGCACCGCCGAAGAAGTCCCGGTCGTTCCGTGTGGGTCGGATGGGATTCGGCGGAGGGCGTTCGGGCGGTCGGCGTGCCCGTCGGCGCCGGCGCAGTGCCTTTGCCGAGCAGGTCCGCTACGGCGGTCCGGGACGCTGGGCAGTAGCCGGGATCATCCTCGGGGTGCTGTTGGTGACCGCACTGGTGGTGGTGGTGCGCACCACGTGGATCACCGTGCAGACCGACGGTGTGGCCGATGGCGATGTGATCCGTGGCGATCAGGTGTCCCGTCTTGCCTTCCGCATCAAAGCCGGCGGCCCCGCGGCCGATTCGGTCATGGTGATGTTCAACGGCAAAGAGGTCGAGACCGAAGCCGACCCGGATGGGTTCCTCGTGGCTCCCCTCACCATGGCCACGCCCGGCGACAACCGAATCAACTACCGCATCAACAGCAAGTACCCCTGGGCCCGAGATAAGACGGGCCAGATCGCGTTCAGCGTGCGGTTCGGCCCGAGTCTCAGTGTTCCCCGAACCGTTCCGCCGCCCACCAGTCGGCGCGCCACGTTGGTGCGCGGCCTCGCCGACGACGATGTGATCGTCACGGTGAACGGCAAGCCCGCCTCGCGTGAGTCCGGGATGTTCCAGGCCTATGTGCCCTTCGGTGCACGCGATGCAACCGTGATCGCCACTGCGCCCGACGGTGCGGTCACCAAGGCAGTCGTGAAGTTCGACAGCACGCCGGTGAAGGCCGATCCCATCCAGGCCTTCCACCTCAGCCTCCCGGCTTGGCGGTACCCGAACCTGGACAAGACCTTGGTCCGACTGTCGCGGGAGAAGAAGATCAACGCTGCGGTGCTCACCATCAAAGACGAGTACGGCGTGATCGGCTACAAGACCGGCGTACCGCTTGCGAACCAGATCGGCGCAGTGGGCAAGGACTGGCGCGTGAAGGAGGGCGAGCTCACCTTCGGCTTCTACGAGCCCCGACAGGCCATCGATCGCCTGCACGAACTCGGACTGCGCGCCATCGGGCGAATCACCTGTTTCCTCGACCCGCAACTCGCAGAGTGGGCACTGAAGAACGACCAGCGCAACATGCTGGTGCAGAACGCCAATGGTGAGCCGATCCGCACGGCGTACGGCACCGCGGTGTTCACCAACTTTGCTGATGAACGCGTCCGTCAGTACCTGATCCAACTCGCCGTCGAGGCAGCCAAGCTCGGCTTCGACGACATCATGTTCGACTATGTGCGCCGGCCCGAGGGCAAGATGGAGAACCTGCAGTTCCCCGGACTCACCACGTCGCCGGCAGTTGCGGTGGCGAACTTCGTGCGGGAGGCCCGTCAGGCACTGCCGCCGAATGTGAAGCTGGGTCTCGCCGTGTTCGGCGTGTCCGCGTCACGGCCGTATCTCGTGGGCCAGGACATCCGCCTGCTCGCTCCGCTCGTCGACTACATCGCGCCGATGGTGTATCCGTCGCACTGGGTGGAGGGCGAGTACAAGGTGCAGAGCCCGATTGCCGAACCGGGCAAGATCGTGGAGCGCTCCACTGCCGAATTCGTTCGACAGGCCTCCACCGGCGGGGCGTACACCATTCCGTGGATCCAGGACTTCGACGCCATGGGTTACAAGTACGGCGTCGACGAGGTGGGTGCCCAGATCAACGCGTCGTACAAGGGCAATGGCTCGGGCTTCTTCCTGTGGAACTCCAAGATCGAGTACCACCTCGAGGCACTGCCCGTCGTCGGTACGTATCAGCCCGACGACGCCGAGCAGCCTCCGCTCACCACGGTGAAGAAGAAGTAGTAGTTCACACGTCCCCGGGATCAGTGGTACCCGGGTCGACGGGCGGCGGCTGGTGGCGAGCAGCCTCCACCATCGCCATCTCGCGCATTGCGTTCACGAGGAACACATTGCGATGACGTGAGCCCCGAAGGTTGTAGTGAAAGCCGTCGCTCTGGTGCCATTCGCGGTGTCTGCGTGCGATGGGTGCCCAGTGCAGGATGTGGAGGTTCGGCCAGCGGGTGGTGGCCTCGGCGAGATAGCGGTTGTACCGAACGGCGCCGGGGGACCGCAGACCGTAGATGGTGCAGATGCCGACCGTTCGGTCTGCACCGATCGCTCCGAGGAGCGTGTCGAACATGGTGGTGGCCGCTGCCGCAGTGCGGGTTCCGTACCGCAGGTCGTTGGCGCCTACGGCGATCACGTACGCACTCGGGTCGAATCCTGCGCGTCGCGCCGAACGGACTGCTCGCACCGCCGAGGGGTACCGCGGAAACTCACGATGCATCGACCGAGCAGCCTGGAGATCACAGCGGTACGGGCCGATATCGCTCGAGCGCAGCAGGCTCACCAGATGTGTTCGGTAGCCAGCAGCGGTCGAGTCGCCGATGAGCATCACATTGCCCCACGTGCGCACGGTGGAGTCGGTTCTCACCCACGGAGCAGCATGTGCCTCGGTGTTGCCCAGCAACAACGAAGCGGGCGCACTGGCGACGATCGCAAGGGCTTGGCGGCGGGTGACCACTGTTTGAGTATGCCGAATCCGGCTGCTCGGTGGGTGTTCAGGCGCTGGGTGTTGTCGCCGTCGTGGCGGTGGTTGTCGTGGTGGTGGTTGTCGTGGTGGTGGTCGTGTCGCCCGAGCCGGTGCGAATTGCGTGAGCCTGACACGTGGTCACCATGGCCCGGATCATGAACGAGTTGCGGTGGCGCGAGCCCTGCAGGTTGTAGTGAAACCCGTCGGCTGCGTGCCACTCGGGGTGTCGGCGCGCCGTCTTGGCCCAGTCGATGATGAGCAGGTTCGGCCATCGTCGGGCCGCCTGGCCGAGGTACCGGTTGAACAACCCCGACATGCTCGGCACGGTGGCGTACATGTTCAAGAAGCCAACAGTGCACTGCTCACCAGCGGCTTCCATGAGCTTGTCGAACGTCCTCTTGGCCATCGCGGGTGTCCGGGTGCCGTACTTCAGATCATTGGCGCCCAGTGCAATCACGATGCACGACGGGTCGAACCCAACGGCGCGTGAGCGGCGGATCGCAGTGACGCCCGAGTAACTCGTGCGGCCCTGCCGGGTCATCGAGCGTCCGGGACCGATGTCGAAGCGGTACGGACCGAGATTCGTGGATCTCAGTTGCCGGAGGAGATCGCCGCGGAATCCGTTGGATGTGGAGTCGCCGATGTAGAGCACCGGTCCGAACTCTCGCACCGTGTTGTCGCGCACGATGAACGGTCGTGCAGCCTCGGCGCCGTCAGGAGCAAGCAGTACTGCAGCGGGCAGCACTGCGGTTCCTGCCAACAAATGACGTCGAGAGATCACTCGGTCAGTATGCCGGGTTCCGGAGCGCTCACTGCCCGGCGGGCCAACGCTGTAGTCGGGCCGAGGCGAACAAGACTGTGTTCACCATGGCCCGCGCCACAAAACTGTTTCGCGCTTCGGCACCTTCGTAGTTGTAATGAAAGCCGTCGTCCTGATGCCAACGTCGGTGACGACGCGCCAGCGAGGCCCAGTCGAGCACGATCAGGTTGGGCCACGATGTGCGTGCTTCTTCGAGCCATGCGTTGAAGTAGCGGGCCTTGGTGGGCACGGTTGCGTAGATGTTGAAGAATCCGATGGCGCGGTTGGGGCCGATCTCTCGGAACAATGTGTCGGTGAGGTCGGTGAAGTTCTCGTGTGACTCAGTGGCGTAGCCGAGGTCGTTCGCGCCGAGTGCCACCACCACTGCTTGTGGGTCGAAGCCGCGGGATCGAGCATCCTGCACTGCGCGCACGGCCGATGGGAATCGCTTGAACTCGCGTGAGATCGATCGTCCGGGTTGCAGGTCACAGCGATAGGGGCCCACCTCGTGCTCGGCGAGCACATTGTCGAGCCGACTCCAGTGGCGACTCGAGGTCGAGTCGCCGATGAAGAGCACCGGGCCGAAACGCCGGCGGGTGGCGTCCTCCACGAGCACATTCGCCGAGCCTGCCGAGACAGGCGACGACCCCAGCAGGGTCGATGCGGCACCCGCAGCGGTTGCGGTGAGCAGATGGCGCCGACTGATCACACCGAAAGTATGCCCACGGTCGGTGTTCGCCCGAGCAGCCCGGGCAACTAGCCTGACCCGACACATCGACACCAACCGACGATCGGTCTTGCGCCGACACGACAAGGGGAATCAATCACATGGGTGCTTTCGAACTGAACGGCAAGGTTGCACTGATCACCGGTGCCAGCTACGGACTCGGCGAGGTGTTCGCCCACCGCATGGCCGATATCGGAGCAGATCTCGTGCTCACCGCTCGCTCGGCCGAGATGTTGGAGGGTGTTGCCTCGGCCATCCGGGCCAAGGGTCGCAAGGTCACGGTGGCGGCGGGCGACGTGTCGGTCGAGGACGATGTGCGACGTGTGGTTGCAGCCGGCGTGAAGGATCACGGCAAGATCGACATCCTCGTCAACAACGCCGGAATCTCCGACATGCGTGGACTCACGTCGGAGAACTACGACACCGAGACGTTCAACCGCATTTTCGCCGTGGATGCGCTGGGCGTGTTCCTCTATGCGCGAGAGGTCGGCCGCCACATGCTCGAGCGCAGGTCGGGCTCGATCGTCAACATCTGCTCCATCATGGGATCCGGAGCGAACGAACTGAATGTCATCGCCTACACCGCCGCCAAGGGCGCAGTGCGCAACCTCACCCAGCAGCTCGGCTGCGAGTGGGCAGATCGCGGAGTTCGCGTGAACGCCGTGTCGCCCGGCTTCATCGCCACCGAGATGACCCGTGCTGCCATCGAGGGCCTCGGTATGGCCGACTACATCGCCAGCCGCACACCGATGCGCCGTATCGGTGATGCCGATGAGGTAGCCAACGCCGTGATCTTCCTCGCGTCCGATGCGTCGTCGTACATCACGGGCCACGATCTGCTCGTGGATGGTGGAACCAACGCCTCCAACGGCACCTTCCAGGTCCGTCCCGGCCACTTCGACTGGGGTGCAATGATCGGCAAGCCGGTGATTCCGGGTGGGTACGAGGGCATGGTGCCGCTTCCGGAGCGGTTCTCGCTGTGGGCCGCCGGAATCCCCGGCGTGCACTACGAACTGCCGGCGGGCTGAGCCGTGCCCCGACGGGCGATTGCCTCCGACGATGCTCCGAAGGCGTTGGGACCGTACTCGCAGGCCGTGGTGTCGGATCCCTTCGTCTTCCTTGCGGGTCAAACACCCGTGGACCCCGCAACGGGTCAACTGGTGGACGGTGGGATCACCGAACAGGCCGAGCAGGTCTTCGCCAATCTGACTGCCGTTCTGGTGGAGGCGGGGCTGAGCCTCGACGATGTGGTGAAGGTGAACGTCTACCTCACCGACATAGCGAACGACTTCGCCGCACTCAATGCGGTGTACGCCACGAAGTTCTCGGCTCCGTATCCGGCTCGCACCACAGTGTGTGTGGCCGGACTGCCCATGGGCGCGTGCGTGGAAATCGAGATGGTGGCCCGGCGGCCCTAAAGTCGCCCCATGAGCACTGCTGCATGGTCTGACGCCTCCATCACCGATCTGGTCAACCTCGCCGGGAAGCGAGCCGTCGTCACGGGGGCCGCAGTCGGCATCGGTGCGGCCATCGCCACCCGACTCGCGCAGGCCGGAGCCGACGTGCTGCTCACCGACCTCGATGATCGTGGTGAGGCCACGGCGGCCGGGCTCCGATCGGGCGGACTGAGCGCGTCCTTCCAGCGGTGCGACATCACCAATACCGCGCACCTTGCCGCGGCCGCCCAATGGGCAGCCGATCGGGGGAGCCTCGACATCTGGGTGAACAACGCAGGGATCTACCCCACCACCGGCCCGGTGCTGAAAGTCACCGACGAATTCCTCGACCGCATGTTCGACGTGAACGTGCGTGCGCAGTTCTCGGCGGCGCGCGAGGCCGCCAACCGCATGAGCACTGGTGGTGCCATCGTGAACCTGGCCTCGATCGCAGGAATCCGCGGCGGTGCGGGCATCTCTGCATACAGCGCATCGAAGGGTGCGGTAATTGCCATGACCCGCGCGCTCGGTAATGAACTCGGACCCATGGGTATCCGCGTGAACGCGATCGCACCCGGCATCATCGATACACCCGGTGTGCGTGCCCAGATGGAACCGCTCAAGGCAACGGGACTGGACATCGATGCAGCGATAGCGGCGAACCCGCTCCGCACGGCGGGTCAGCCGGACCACATCGCGCGGGCGTGCCTGTTCCTCGTGTCGGGTCTGTCGGCTTTCGTGAACGGCGTGACGCTGGTGGTGGACGGCGGCGCTACCGCCTGATCAGTCACGCCGCGCGAGGTCGCGTTTGCCCTCGCGGCTCGCGTGCGCGGCGTGGTTCAAGATGTTGCGCGCCATCGAGCTCTCCTGGCCCGCCGATCGGGTGGCGTAGATCTCGGCCCGGGTCTCGTGCGCCTCGCGGGAGGACGGCTCCGCAAGCACGGCGAATTCGACGAGGTGGCAGGCCATGCGCAGGTCACCGAGAGTCGCAAGTTCGCGTGCTCGGGTGAGCACGGCGTCGAGGCCTCCGGCGAGCGCCACCCATTCGGTGGCCTGCTGGTCACGCGGTGCGGGCAAGAGGTTGTCGGGCTCGCCGTCGTACCAGCCGCCGTAGCGACGCCACACGTTCCGCACGATGAATTGCGGGTGGTCGTACACCGGCTGCAGATACGGAAGCCGTCGCAGGTGCTCGGGAACCTCGACGGTGTGGATGACATCATTCAGTGTGACACCACGGTTCATGAGCGAGAGCGTTTGGTCCTCGATCGTGTCGAGCAGTTCGGCGGTGTCCAGCAACGCCGTGCGGATTCGCTCGGCGCCGATGATGGGCAGCCCGTGGCCGCACAGCATCAGTTCTGCGCCGCAGGCCGCCATGTCACGCAGTGCGTCGGCCCAGTCGCTCACGTAGCGCTGCACCTTCTGCGGATTTCCTGCATTGGGGACGGCCCAGATGAACAGGTCGCCGGGATGCAGAACCCGCGCCTCGGGGACCCAGGTCCACGTTGCATCGTCGGTCTCGCCGCGCGCATGGTGCAGCTCGAAGGTCATGCCGCCGTGTTGGAAGGAATAGTGATCCCGGTAGGTGACATCGGGATATCGGTAGTCGTCGGGCCAGGCGAAGCGTTCGATCGGGAGTGCGAACTGGCGCTGATTGATGGCGGTGTTCCACCCGAGTGTTCGCTCGTAGCGCCGGAAGTGGTCGGGCACGTCTTCGTGCGCGTACACGGTCGGTTGCTGCCAGCCGCGTCGTTCTGCCTCTGCCTCGAACAGACGCGTACCGAAGATGTGATCGATGTGGTGGTGCGAGTACACCGCAGCACGCAGTGGGTCGTTGGGGCGCCATGCCCGGACCTGTTCGAAGAGATGATCGGCGTCGAACTTCCCGCCGGTATCGAGCAGGACGAGTCCGTCGCCGGTGTCGAGCGCGTTCACCGATGCAATGGAGATGAAGGTGAGGATGCCGGGAGCGATCTCCTCGGCCGCCCGGCCGAGTGCGGGTTGCACCGGGTGGTGTTCGTGGACGAGATCGACCTCGCCGTTCCAGTACCGCTCTGCAAGATCGAGGATCGACTCGGGCATGCGCCGAGTGTTCCAGATCAGTGGGTGGTCAGCGCACCAATCCGTCGGGGGCGCCACCCGGCACGGGCCACTGGAAGTGCAGGGTGGTCCGCACGATCTTCCAGACGCCATTCACCCTTCGATATCGGTCCTCGTAGGTGCCGTACAGCACCACTGGATTCGCACGGGGGGTGGTGGAGCCTCGCTCGAAATAGGAGATGTCGATGAGGAACCAGTCGCCCGTGGCTTCATCACCGGTCACGCTGATGCGCGGGTTGGTCACCGCATGGCGCCCGTAGGAGTAACGGGCGGCGCCTTGGCGACTCTCGAAGTATGGGAGCCACCCGGCTCGCATCGCCGGCTTACCCTCCCAGGTTCCGAAGGGTCCGAAGTCGCAGACCGCATCGTCCACGTACAGGCTCAGCAGCGCATCGAGGTCGCCGCCGTCGAAGTGGTGCGTGTAGTCGAGACGGAGGTTCCGGATGTCCTCGAGGTCGTTCAATTCCTGGAGACTGCGCATGGCGAGACCGTACTTCCTCTGAACAATGATGCAGAAGTGGGGTCGTGTACCGTCCGTCTGTCCGTCGGAGAAGGTGGAAGATGACTGCTGGCACCGTGTTGATGTCACTCCGGTCTGGCGTGGGCAACCAGTTGTTCCAGTACGCCGCAGGACTGCAGGTGGCGGCCGAACTCGATGCAACGCTGTACGTCCAGCCCGCACCCGGATCCGGTATCGGTTTGCTCGACCTCCTTCCGGAAGGCTCCGTGCTCCGGGCCGGACCGGAGCAATGGCGGCGCTTCCGTCTCTCGCCCGAACAGCGCTCGTTGCAGCGCCGCTTGGTCGATCGTGCGGCACGCGCGATGCCGTGGCACCAGCGCCGTGTGGCACACATTCGACAAGTGGTCGGGACCGACCAACATGCGTTGGCGCCACGCAAAGGACGGATCGACGCGAAGGACTGCTTCATGTCGGGGTGGTTCATCCATCGGTCGTGGTTCGGCAACACGGCTCCACTCGTGGCCGAGCAGGTACGGACCACGCTCGAGGTGCATCCTGCATTTGGGCTCGGGCGCGGTGCCACAGTGATCTCGTTCCGCCGCGGCGACTACGTGCGCCTCGGTTGGGATCTCGACCTGTCGTACTACGAAACGGCGCTGTCTCGGCTGGGGTCTGACGCCGGTTCGCTGTGGCTCGTCGGCGACGACGCGCTGTTTCTCGAGATGGCTCGACCGTGGCTTGCCGCCCGCGGTCACGACGTGCGGGTGGTCCCCGACCTCGGCGGTTCGCGGGCACTCACCGATCTTGCGATCATCGCCGGAGCGTCTGGCGTCGTGATGTCCAACTCCACCTTTTGCTGGTGGGGTGTCACCGCTGGTGCAGCGCGCGGGCGACCGGACAACGCCGACGCAGGCAGAGCTCGCACGGGTGAGCCCCATCGGCAGAAACTCGTGTTCGTTCCTGAGCCTTGGCTGCCGAGTGCGAACCAGAGTCACGAACAGGCGGGGCTCCGACATCCAGATTGGCAAGTCGTGAGCACGTGTTTCGGGCAAACCATCACCTGAAACCCATCTCGTCGAGCGCCGTCTGCGCCGGGCTCGACGCATCGCGGGTTCGTGGCGCCCTCGGCAGGATTCGAACCTGCGCACACGGCTCCGGAGGCCGACGCTCTATCCCCTGAGCTACGAGGGCGGGACGTGGAAGGTTACCGTCTGCATCTGCTGGATGCCTCGCCGTTACTCTTGAAGCAATGGCCGACCCGCTCCATACCGTTTCGTCGTTGCTCGCGCCCGTGTATCGCGCGGTAACTGGCGTGGACGTCGATCCGGTGGTGCGAGCGAGTGATCGCGCTGATGCTCAGTCGAACGGGGCACTTCCGGCGGCCAAGCAACTCGGTCGCAATCCTCGTGAGGTTGCCGCCGAAGTGGTTGCTGCGGCCGGCAGCGTGCTCGCCGGAGTCGCTACCGCAGAAATTGCTGGGCCCGGGTTCATCAACCTCACGTTCGACGATGCCTTCATCGCTGCGGAACTCTCGTCTGCCGCGCGCGATGCACATCTGGGCGTGCGCCGCGCACTGCAGCCCGAAAGAGTGGTGGTCGACTATTCGGCCCCGAACGTCGCCAAGGAGATGCACGTCGGTCACCTGCGCACCACGATCATCGGCGATGCACTCGTGCGGATGCTCGAGTTCGTCGGTCACGAGGTGATCCGCGAGAACCACATCGGCGACTGGGGCACGCCCTTCGGCATGCTGATCGAGCATCTGCTCGACCTGGGTGAGGCCGAGGCAGCGAAGGAACTCTCGGTGGGCGACCTCGACGGTTTCTACCGTCAGGCCCGCGCGAAGTTCGATGCCGACGATGAGTTCAAGCAGCGCAGCCGCCTTCGCGTCGTTGCGCTGCAGGGCGGTGATCCCGAGACGCTGCGCCTCTGGCAGGAACTGGTGGACGCAAGCGCCGCCTACTTCCACGCGGTCTACCGCAAGCTGGGTGTGCTGCTGACGAGCGCCGATCTGGCCGGTGAATCGAGTTATCACCCGCTGCTGGACGAAGTCATCCGTCGGCTCGATGCCGCCGGCCTCCTACAGCAGTCCGATGGTGCCGACGTGGTGTTCCCGCCGGGCTTCACCAACCGCGAGGGCGAACCGCTGCCGCTCATCGTCCGCAAGGGAAATGGTGGGTTCAACTACGCCACCAGCGATCTCGCCTGTGTCATCGACCGAGTGGAGCGCGTGGGCGCCACGCTCATGCTCTACGTGGTGGGCGCACCCCAGGCACAGCACTTCGAGATGGTCTGGAAGGTCTGCGAGATGGCTGGCTGGCTCACTCCACCGGCGCGCTGTGTGCACGTGCAGTTCGGCAGCGTGCTCGGGTCCGACCGCAAGATGTTCAAGACGCGCAGCGGCGACACCGTCAAACTGGTGGATCTCATCGACGAGGCAGTGGAGCGCGGTATTGCCCAGGTGCGATCACGCAGCGCCGAGCTCTCGTCCGACGAGCAGGAGCAGGTGGGCCGCATGATCGGTATCGGCGCCATGAAGTACGCCGACCTGTCCACCGATCGCATCAAGGACTACGTGTTCGACTGGGACCGGATGCTGTCGTTCGACGGCAATACCGCTCCCTACCTCCAGTACGCCCACGCCCGGATTCGTTCCATCTTCCGCAAGGCCGGTGAGGAGTTCCTGTCGGGCGACGCGGTGGTGTCGCTCGGCGAGCCGCAGGAACGGGCGCTGGCACTGAGACTGCTCGGCTTCGACCAGGCGGTGGCCGAGTCATTGGAACGCTTCAGCCCGCACCGACTCTGCACCTACTTGTTCGATCTCGCGCAGGACTTCACGGCGTTCTACGAAGCGTGTCCGGTGTTGCGGGCCGACGTTGATTCGGTGCGGCGCAGCCGTCTGGCGCTGTGCGATCTGACCGCCCGCATCCTGGACCGCGGTCTGGGTCTGCTGGGCATCGACGTACCGGACCGGATGTGACCATGAGCCCCGTCCCGCGTCATCTGCTCCCGGAGACCTCTGCAGAGCGTGCCGACGGGTCGCTCGAGATCGGCGGCGTCTCCACACTGGACCTCGCAGCGCAGTACGGCACACCGTTGTTCGTCTACGACGAACAACATCTCCGCAGCCGTTGCCGTGAGGCCGTCACCTCGTTCGGGGCAGACCGCGTGGTCTACGCCACCAAGGCGTTCCTCTGCCGTGCCATGGCCCGCCTCGTGCACGAGGAGGGTTTGATGCTCGACGTGGCCACCTCGGGCGAACTCTTCGTGGCCCTGTCGGCCGGTGTTCCTGCGTCGAGGTGCGTGCTGCACGGAAACAACAAGTCGCTCGACGAACTCCGGTTCGCCATCACGAGTGGTGTGCACCACATCAACGTGGACAGTTTCGACGAGTTGGACCGACTCGACACTCTGCACCGCGAGGGACTCCCCGTCCCGCGGGTTGCGCTCCGCATCACTCCGGGCGTGGAGGCCCACACGCACGAGTACATCGCCACCGGCCAGGACGACTCCAAATTCGGGTTCAACCTCGCGAACGGTGATGCAGCACGAGCGGTTTCGCGAGCCGATCGCTCGCCCTCGGTGGAGCTGATGGGTCTGCACTGCCACATCGGCTCCAACGTCTTTGCCGTGTCATCGTTCGCTCGTGCGGCCGAGGTGATGGCCGCTTTCGCTGCGCCCTACGACTTGCCCGAGCTCACACTCGGCGGTGGTCTCGGCGTTGCATATGTCGAGGGCGAACAGGCTCCGTCGATCTCCGAATGGGCCACGGTGCTGCTCGACGCCTGCCGGTCGCTCGGGGTGCGCAGTGCCATCACGGTGGAGCCGGGCAGGTCCATCGTGGCGAATGCTGCAGTAACGCTCTACAGCGTGGGCACCATCAAGGACATCCCCGGTGTGCGCAGCTATCTCTCGGTAGACGGCGGGATGAGCGACAACCCCCGTCCCGTGCTGTACGGCAGCGGTTACGAAGCATTCCTGCCGAGAGCATGGGGTGCGGATCGTGTGCGCGCCGTGCGCGTGGTGGGCAAGCACTGCGAGAGCGGCGACATCCTCATCAACGACGCCATGGTTCCAGCCGACACTGCGGTGGGCGATGTACTCGCGATGCCGGTCACCGGCGCATACGGATATTCGATGTCGTCGAACTACAACATGGTGGGCAAGCCCGCAGTGGTATTCGTCCGCGACGGTAAGTCGCGGCTGGTGCTGCGTCGACAGACCCACGAGGATCTCGTCGCTCTCGACATCGACTGATCAGCCGGATCGCTTCCGCCGTCGGGTGCGCCGTGCACCCAGTGGGGTCATGAATGCACATGCGCTCCGCTCGCTCGCGCTGCCCCACGGCTCGCTCGTCTTCCACCGCCTCGTGCCGCAACACGTGAGCGCGAGTGCGTGGTACCGCGCTCATCTCACCGGTGATCTGGTTCGGCTGCATCGAGGCGTATCCCGACTGGCGCAACGAAGCGAAACACCGCTGATGCGGATCGAGGCGGCGCTCGCCGCCGCGATGCCGCACTGTGTCGTGGGCGGACTGGCGGCCGCGTGGTTGTGGGGTGCGGCCTCGGCTCGTTTCGATGTCATCGACCTCATTGCCCCACCGGGCCGCCACCCGGGTCGACTCGCCGGAGTGGAATTCCACCGGCCCACCGACGCATGTGACGTCGGGACGGTGATCATCGACGGTCTCCCGGTGTGCGCAGCCACGCGGGCCGCGCTGGACATCGCAGCCTGGCATCCACACCGACTGCCGACGGTGCTTGCCGAACTCGCCGAACTCGGTCGGTTCGACCTCGCCGAACTCGGCGCCGTGCTGGCGGCCAAGCGTCGCCACGGTCGACCGGGCGTGAGTTCACTCGAACGCGTCCTTGCCGGAGCGCCGTACTGCCTAAAGACCCCGGGTATGGCGCTGTCCAGCAGTTAGCCTCACCTACCTGTGAGCAACAGCACACGCGTACGGATCGGGGTCCTCGGCTGCGGCAACGTTGGGGCCGCCTTCGTGGAACTCGTCGGTCGGCAGGCAGCGTCGATCGAGGCGCGCACGGGCGTGATGCTCGAGGTCACCCGGGTAGCGGTGCGCAATCTGTCCGGCGAGCGCACGGTTCCGGTGCGCGCTGACCTGCTCACGCGCGATGCCCATGGTGTGGTGTCCGACCCCGAGGTGGACCTCGTGGTGGAGGTCATGGGCGGTATCGAACCGGCTCGTGAACTGATCTCTGCAGCCATTGCCGCCGGCAAGCCGGTCGTTACCGCGAACAAGGAACTGCTCGCGAATGTGGGAGCCGAACTGTTCGCTGCCGCCGACGCTCATGGCGTGGACCTGCTCTTCGAGGCGGCGGTCGCAGGCGGAATTCCCTTCATCCGTCCGTTGCGCGAGAGCCTCCGTGGCGAGCCACTCATCCGCGTGATGGGAATCGTGAACGGCACCACCAACTTCATCCTCACCCGCATGACCGAGGACGGCCAGGAGTACTCGGTTGCTCTGGCCGAGGCCCAGCGACTCGGGTACGCCGAACGCGACCCAACGGCCGATGTCGATGGTTACGACGCCGGGGCCAAGGCCGCCATCATTGCCTCGATTGCATTCGGGGTGAAGGTGGTTGCCGGTGACGTGTACCACGAGGGCATCCGTGACATCACTGCTGCCGACATCAAGATGGCGGCCCGACTCGGCTACGTCATCAAACTCCTCGGCATCGCCGAGATCGAGTCCGCCGACGGTTCGGTGAGTGTGCGTGTCCACCCTGCGATGGTGCCGGTGCACCATCCGCTGGCGAGCGTGCGTGATTCGTTCAACGCCGTGTTCGTCGAGGGCGAGTCCGTGGGCTCACTGATGTTCTACGGGCGTGGCGCGGGTGGTTACCCGACAGCGAGTTCGGTGCTCGGCGATGTCATCGATGCGGCGGTGAACCTGAAGTTGGGCACACACGGGCGCATCGGCACGCTCGCCCGCGCGAATGTGCGTCCGATCGACGAGACGAGTTCGGAGTACCTCGTGAGCCTCGAAGTGGTGGACCGACCCGGTGTGCTGCACGCGGTCACCGGTGTGTTCGCCCGCAACAACGTCAGCATCCGCGCGGCCGAGCAGGAGGGCATTGGCGACGATGCCCGACTCGTGTTCATCACGCACATCGCGCGCGAGGCCTCGGTTCGGGCCACGCTCCGTGAACTGAAAGAACTCGACGCAGTGCGCCGGGTGGGTGGATTGCTGCGGGTCATCGGCGCATGAGGTACGTCTCCACGCGGGGACGGTCCCCCGAACTCGGATTCGCCGATGTGCTGTTGGCAGGTCTTGCCCCCGACGGGGGTCTGTATGTGCCCACCGAGTGGCCCCGCCTTCCGCTACATCTCCCTACATCGTCGTACGAGGAATTGGCCGTTGCGGTCATGGAGCCGTTCATCGGTGACGACATTCCGTCGCAGGTGTTCGAACGGCTGGTGGGTGAGGCGTACTCCACGTTCCGACACGATGCGGTGACCCCGCTGCGGCAGTTGAGCGCCGACGACTGGCTGCTCGATCTTGCACAGGGCCCCACGCTGGCCTTCAAGGACGTGGCGCTCCAGTTGGTGGGTCGCCTGTTCGACTACGTGCTCGGTGTTCGGAACGAACGCGTGATGATCGTGGGTGCCACATCGGGCGACACCGGTTCGGCGGCGATCGACGGTGTGCGTGCCTGCTCCAACGTCGACATCGTCATCCTGTATCCGCACGGCCGCACGAGCGATGTGCAGCGTCGGCAGATGACCACGGTCGATGCACCGAATGCGCATGCTGTGGCCATCGAGGGCACGTTCGACGACTGCCAGGATCTGGTGAAGGCGATGTTCAACGATGCGCCCTTCCGTGATCGGATGCGTCTCAGCGCAGTGAACTCGATCAACTGGGCCCGGGTGATGGCCCAGACCGTCTACTACGTCTACGCCACTCAACAACTCGGGTGGCGGCCCACATCGTTCAGTGTGCCCACGGGCAATTTCGGCAACGTTCTGGCCGGTTGGATCGCTCGCGAGATGGGCGCACCGATCCATTCGCTGGTGGTGGGTTCGAACGAGAACGACATCCTCACCCGCTTCTTCGAGACCCGGGCAATGGTGGCCACCGACGTGGTTCCTACGCTCAGCCCGAGCATGGACATCCAGGTGTCGTCGAACTTCGAGCGACTGCTGTTCGAGATGAACGGACGCGACGGTGGTCTCACCGAGGAACAGTTGCTCCGTTTCCGTTCCACGGGTCGACTCTCGGTGGAGGACGACCAGTTCGAGCAATGGATTGCGCCGGTTTTCCATGCTGCGCGTTTCGACGACGCGGCAACGTTGCGGATCATCCGCGAAGTCGCTGATGCCACGGGTGAGATCATCGATCCGCACACCGCAGTGGGAATCGGTGCGGCGCGGCTCCACCGTGAGCAAGGCGTTCCCATGGTGACCACCTCCACGGCGCACGCGGCCAAGTTCCCCGACGCGGTGGAACGGGCCATCGGCGTGCGGCCCGCGCTGCCGGCACATCTCGCCGATCTCCTCGAGCGTCCCGAACGGACTCGGGTGTTGCCCAACGATCTGCGCTCGGTGCAGCAGTTCGTGGAGTCCGTGGCCCGGTAGCGGCCCGGGCCCAATCCCCGCGAAAGGTGGCCGAACCCGGTGGGGCCCGCTGGGGGCCGTGCTAGGGTGCGTTTGTCCGGGTTCCCGGACGGTCCCGTTCCCAAATCGCCGTCTTCGTCGGCATGTGTGTGGGGGGATCCAATCTCACCGGCGGTGGGGTTCCGCCTCGTCTGTGCATCTGGCCAGAGGCGATTTTCCCGTGTCGGTGACCACAACCACCCGATCGACAGCATGGTCGGTCGTGAGAGGGGTACCGAGTGAGCAGCGAGACCATGGGTCGGGACGTGCTGGAGAACAAAGACCGCGAGCAGCTGGTGACTATCGCCCAGGCGCTCGGGATCAAGGGCGTGGCCCGGCTGAAGAAGGCCGAACTGGTGGGCAGGATCCTCGAGCAGACGGGAGTCAGCGATGAAGCGGCCCCGGCGAGCCCGGCACCAGCGGCACCCGCTGCGAGCGATCGTCGGGCCGCGAACGGCGAGAGTGCACCGGCTGCGGGCGCCGAGGTGCCCGAGGTCATCCTCGGACCTGATGGCGAACCGCTTGCGGACTGGGAAGTCGAACTGATCCGTACTGGCCAGGCGCCGATGCCCGGAGGGGCGTCGGCCGATGGCGACGATGATGGCGACGACGACGGCGATGACGACGGCGATGACACCGGCGGGCAGGCTCAGGGCGAGGGCGGCACCTCACGCAAGCGCCGTCGTCGGCGCAGGAACCGCAATCGCAGCGGCGACGACGATGGTCAGGGCGGTGGTCAAGGTGGCGGCCACAGCAGCCACGGCGGTGGTCAGGGCGGCGGCCAAGGCGGCGGTCACCAACCGCGTGATCACGGGCGTGACAACCGGGATCGGCGTCCGTCGCGCGGTGAGCGTGAGCGCTTCGGCCCGCGTGACACCGACCTCGGCGAGCCCGAGGCCCCGTTGTCGCAAGAACCCGTGCGCGTCACGGGGTACTTGGATCTGCACGATCAGGGCTATGGATTCCTGCGCGTCTCGGGGTACCTGTCGTCACGCGAAGACGCCTACGTGTCGGTTCGCCAGACCCGCCAGTACGGACTGCGCAAGGGTGATTACGTCGTTGGTATGTCCCGGCCCGCGGGGCGCAACGAGAAGAACCCCGCGCTGCTCGAGATCTACTCGATCAACGGCAAGGATCCGGACCAGATGAAGGGTCGGCCCCGCTTCGAGGACCTCACGCCGCTCTTCCCTGACTCGAAACTGCGACTCGAGAACCCGAACGATCCGACCAACATGACGGCCCGCATCATCGACCTCATCTCGCCGATCGGCAAGGGTCAGCGCGGCATCATCGTGTCGCCGCCCAAGGCTGGCAAGACCACGGTGATGAAGACCATCGCGACATCGATCGAGCAGAACAATCCCGAGGTGAAACTCATCGTGCTGCTCATCGACGAGCGGCCCGAGGAGGTCACCGACTTCCGGCGCACCATCAACGGCGAAGTGGTCGCATCCACATTCGACCGCCCGAGCGATGAGCACACCCACGTGGCAGAACTGGTCATCGAGAAGGCCAAGCGACTCGTGGAGCTCGGTGAGGATGTCGTCAT
Organism: Actinomycetota bacterium; assembly: GCA_017853685.1. GTDB lineage: Bacteria > Actinomycetota > Acidimicrobiia > Acidimicrobiales > Ilumatobacteraceae > WLJO01. The sequence continues at coordinate 20,331 of JAFMJD010000004.1, forward strand.
CATCCTCGACGGCATCACACGACTCTCTCGTGCCTACAACCTCGCCGCCCCGGCAACCGGCCGCATCATGTCCGGCGGTATCGACGCCGGTGCGTTGTATCCGCCGAAGAAGTTCTTCGGTGCAGCGCGAAATGTCGAGGAAGGTGGCTCACTCACCATCCTCGCCACCGCACTGGTGGAGACCAACAGCCGCATGGACGAGGCGATCTTCGAGGAGTTCAAGGGAACCGGCAACATGGAGCTGCGCCTCGACCGCAAGTTGGCCGAGCGGCGCATCTATCCGGCCATCGATGTCGATGCATCGAGCACCCGTCACGAGGAACTGCTCTTCGATCGAAAGCAGCTCCAGATGGTGTGGAAGTTGCGCCGAGTGCTCTCCGGTCTCGCTGCCGACGGCAACGCCGCGCCGGGCCTCGAGTTGTTGATCGATCGGCTCAAGACCTTCCGGACGAACGACCAGTTCCTCGACGAGATCTCCAAGCAGCCCTCGATGTGATTCGTCCCCCGGTCGGGGGGTCGAGTGATCAGTCGAGTATCCGGTACACGATGTCGTCGGCCGAACGCAGGCCGCGCACGTAGGCATCGGCAAAGCCGCCGTCACCGTCGACGTAGTCGACCCTTCGCCAGTCGTAGGCACACACGCGTCGCTGGATCCGCCACTCTCCCTGTCGCTCCTCGAAGCGGTCCACGTAGCGGAGGCCGGCGGTCATGTCGAGTTCCTTCCCGTCGGTGTCCCGCATGCGGTGGTACGCCACGCAGTAGGTCTCAGCGCGTGCTTCGTGCTCGGCGAGGTTGACGTCGATCAGCATGTTTCCGCAGAAGTGATTCGTCCGTTCGAATCGCTGCAGCGCCCGGTCGACGAACTCGATGAAACCGTCGACGCCCCCGGTGTAGCCGCCGTGATCGTCGGTGGCGTCGGGCCAGTAACAGTTGCGCACCAGTGCGAGATCGAGCCGGTCGATACCGCGGGCGTAGGAATGGAGCACCTTGGCGATGGATCGCTCGGCGAGCATCTCGTCGATCTCGTGTGCTCGGGTCGGTGCGTCCATGTCGCTCCTGTGGTTGGGGCCGCTCGGGCTGTGCCCAGTACCGTACGCGTGCAATGAGCAGAGAGGCCATGTCGGCGGCAGAGATGGAAGCGCAACTCGAGGCGCGCAACCGTGCCGGTCGAGCGGTGCGGGACATCAGCCACGCCCTCGTCGGACACCAAGCCGAAGTGCCCCTCATCAACGAGGTGGCAAACACCCTGCGCGCGCTGGTCGACCGACTCGAACAGGCGCCGGCCCGTGTCCGTGATCCGCTCAGCTTCCCGAGCTGGGAGGGCACGCCGGCCCATGGCGAGCCGATCAACACCTTCGCCGACCGACCGGTGTCGGGCACCGCGAGCCCCTACGGCATGGACCTCGTGAGCTTCCGTGACGGCGACGAGGCGGTCGCGCGCTTCACGCTGCGCCCCGCGCACGAAGGTGCGCCCGGTCGCAGCCACGGCGGCATCGTCTCCGCGATCTTCGACGATGTGCTCGGTTTCGTGCTCCAGATCCACGAAATCCCCGGGTTCACCGGCGAACTCACGGTTCGCTACGAAGCCGGCACACCGATTGGTCGTGAACTCGAGATGCGCGCGCGTCTGGACCGACAAGAGGGACGAAAGCTGTTCATGAGCGCCGAACTGCACGACGGCGACACGCGTGTGGCCAGCGCACGGGCGACCTTCATCCAGCGTGACTTCCTCGGCTGAGGATCCACTGCCGACGATCAGCCGAAGAGTTCGTCGCCCATTCCGATGGCGATCTCTTCTTCGCTCATGCCGCCGAGTTCGGTGAAGATGTCGAAGTTGTGCTCACCGAGATAGCCGGGCGACAACAGGTACGGCTCGAGGTCGGTTCCGCTCCACAGGGCGGGGAAGCGGTCGTATGGCCGCTCGCCGAAGACCTGGTGGTCGTTCGATCGCCACAGGTTGCGGGCCACCAATTGCGGGTCGTTCATCAGCGCCTCGCCGTCCTGCACCAGCCCGGCTGGTACACCCACCGCCTGCAGGGCCTCCACGGCAACGGCCCCGATTCGGCTCTGTACCCATTCGGCAACGGCGGCGTTCACCTCGGCGAGGCGAGCCATGCGACCGGCTGCAGTGGCGCACTCGTCATCGGCTGCAAGATGCGCGATCAGTGGGCCAATCACGGTGCAGAGTCGTTGCCACTCATCATCGTTCCGGCACGTGATGGCAACCTCGGATTGGTCGCCCGCGCGGAACACCTCGTTGGGCACGTGCTCGCCGAAGGGATCCACATTGCCGTTGGGCTGTGCCTCGCGTCCGTTGGCGAAGTAGTCCAGCAGCGCCGGACCGAGGATGTAGGTGCCCGTCTCCATCTGCGCGATGTCCACGTGTTGGCCCACACCGGTGGTTCGTCTCGATTCGAGAGCACTGAGCACGGCGATCGTGCCGATGAAGCCGGCGGCGTGATCGTTCAGCGAGAACCCCGGGCCAACATCGCGGCGATCCGGAGGGTTGGTGAGATGTGTCAGCCCGCACAGTGCGTGGATCGTGGGCGCGTAGGTGATCATCTTGGACCACGGTCCCTGATGGCCCGCACCACTCATCGTCACGTAGATGATGCCGGGGTTCCATTCCTTGACCGTTTCGTACCCGATTCCCCAACGGTCGAGCACACCTGCAGAGAAGTTCTCGATCAAGACGTCCGACTGTTCGATGATGCGCCGGATGATGGCGAGCGCCTGGTCGTGTTTCATGTTGAGCGTCGCCGAACGCTTCGAGCGGTTCCACACATAGAAGTAGGGGAAGTCGGGCGAGTTCACGAGCGTGGCTCGCTCGGCCGTCTGGAACTTGAGCACGTCGGCGCCGAGGTCGCCGAGCATCCGGCAACCGAACGGACCGGCGAGCACCCAGGTGAAGTCAACGATGCGTACACCCTCGAGCGGTTTGCCCGACGAGAACGGACCCGAACGGGACGTGCCGTTCGCCGCGTGTGTCGATGGTGCTCCCCATTCGGCGAGCACGCTGTCGAGATCGGCTTCGACGGCAGCCGGCGGCTCGGGTGGCGGTGCGGGTGTGCCGTGGAAGTCGGCGAAGGGTCCGGGCAGACGAACGCCCGGCGCGTCGGCGACCGGTCGGAACGTTCCCCTGAACTCGTACTGTGGATTCGCGGCGACCTGCGCAACGGTCTGTACTTCACCGAATGCGATGTGGAGGTCCTGTGCGCGTTGGAACAGCTCACCGGAGTCCTTGGTGCGGGCAAAGCGCTTGAACGCGGCCATGACTCGGCCCATCTGGGGGATTGCTGCCTCGATGGTGAGCCCGCTCAGGGCGATGCCCTCGGGGTCGCCTTCCTCGGCCATCCACTCGAGGAACGGCAGTGGTGATGGTGCAGTGGTGATCATGCATGCACCCGTGCGAGCGGGAGTCACCACGTACGCGCCGAGCCAGTGCAGCGATCCCTGGCGCAGCGCGCGCTTGGGCATCCCGAACATCGGCGTGAGGATGTCGTCGAACCAGTGTTGGAAGAAAATCTGCTCGATCGTGGTGGCCACGGTTTCGTGCAGCGACAGGTCAACGTGCTGACCCCGTCCGGTTTCGCGCGCGGAATACACCCCGGCCAAGCCGCACACCGTTGCCATGAGCGAACCGAAGTGGAGGTTCTGTCGACCCCACGCGCCGACGGGTCGATCTGCAGTGCCGCTCACACTGAGTACTCCGCCGAGTGCGCCGGCCACCAGATCGCTCGTCTGCCAATGCGCGCGCGGCCCGGTGAGTCCGAACGGTGTGAGCGATACCTGCACCAGCGAGGGGTTGTCGTTGGTGAGCGTGGCGTGATCGAGCCCGAGCGATGCGAGGCGTCCCGGTGGTTCGGTGTCGAGCACGAGGTCGGCCCGAGACGCCAGACGGCGATAGGTCTCCCGTCCCGCATCGGTGTCCAGGTCCACGCTCAGGCGTCGCTTGCCGCCGTCGTACCACCAGTCGAGCAGTCCGCCGCGCCGGGCGAGCTCGGCGTTGAGCATCGCCGGTCCGGCCGATCCGCGACCGATCCGGGTGACCGAGGCGCCGGCCTCGGCGAGCAGTTTCGTGGCGAACCGACCGGTGTCGTCGGTGAGGTCGATGACGCGGAGTCCCGCAAGCGGTCCCTGACCCATGTTTCCCCCAGAGGTCGAGTGCGTTGGACACAGTAGTTCGCATCGGCCGCCGGTACCTTCGGGATCCACGATGGCAACCGAACGTGATGCGCCGTACCCGGAACTGAAAAAGACGCACACAGCGGCCCACAAGGGCACGCCGTGGCGTGACTTCAAGCCGCCCGCCTCGGCACCGGTGTGGAACGTCATCCAGGGCTTCGGCAACTACTGGTTGTTGGTGGCAGCGATCGACCTCGGGGTGTTCGACACGCTGTCGAGACTCGGCCCCACCACGGTCGAACCGGTGGCGGCCGCCATCGACGCACCGGTCAACCACACCCGGTTCCTGCTGGACGGCCTCGTGGCGATCGGCATGATCGAGCAGTACCGGGATCGATACGAACTCGGTGAGTTGGGCGAGCGCTACCTCGCCAGCGATGGTCCGGCTTCGATGGCCGATCTGGTGCGTGTGGCGCCCGGCCCACTCGAGAACTGGTCGGACCTCGCCGCCACGATCCGACGCGGCCGGCCGGCCCACCCCATCGAGGACGACCCCGTGGCCTTCTACCGACCATTGGTGGAGGCCACATTTGCCACCATCTTGCGCGCAGCCACGCGCGCCGATCTGAAGATCGGGTACAGCCGATCGGTGGCATCGCCGCGCATTCTCGATCTCGGGGCGGGCGGCGCCCCGTGGGCGATTGCCATGCTCAACGCGTGTCCGGGGTCCACCGCCGTGGTGAACGACCTGCCGGGTGTGATCGATGTTGCAGTGGACCGGGTGGCAGCGCACGGTCTGTCGGATCGAGTGGAGTTCCGTTCCGGTGACTTCCACACGATCGACCTCGAGGACGAGCAGTACGACTACGTGGTGCTCGGCCACGTGTGTCGAACCGAGGGTGAGGCCGGCGCGCGTCACCTCATCGAGCGAGCCATGCGCGCGCTGCGACCCGAGGGTCGGCTCGTGCTTTCGGACTATTTCCCCGACAACACGCGCACCTATAACCCGTTCGGCGTGCTCATGGGCGTCACGATGATGGCGGCCACCGAGCGGGGCTTCACGTTTACCCACGAGCAGTTCGTGACGTGGTTGCGCGAAGCCGGGTTCGAGGCGATCCGACTCGTGGAACCGATCGGGTTCCAACAGGTATTCGTGGCGTCCCGTCCGCGGGCGTCGGCATCGAGGAGAGTGTCATGAAAGAAGCAGTCGACACCATCATCAAGGGTTGGTACGTGGTGACGATGAACGCCACCCGTGACGTGATTCGCAACGGCGCAGTTGCGATCCGTGGGCGTGACATCGTCGCAGTGGGCAAGGCGAGCGATATCGAGTCCAAGTATCAGGCGAGCCAGACCGTGGGCGGCGATCGCTTCGTCGTCACACCGGGCATGGTGAACAGCCACATCCACATCACCGGTGAGCCGCTCACGCGCGGCTACGTACCCGACGACACACCGTTCGAGGAGAACGTGTTCATGTGGCTGTGTCCGCTGTACGCCACCTACAACGCCGCCGAGGAGCGTCTGAGCGCACAGTTGGCTGCAGTCGAGATGCTCAAGTCCGGTACTACATCGTTCCTCGAGGCCGGAACCATCCACTATCTCGACGATGTGGTGGATGGGCTTCTGGAGGTGGGCATCCGTGGTCGTGTGGGGCGATGGGTGTGGGACCTGCCGCCCGAACCAGCGGTGTACAAGCAGGAGACCGACGAGGCCATCAAGCATCTCGAGCGACAGTTGACCGAACACCGCTCCCACGCCGATGGACGCATCCAGGCGTGGAGCATCCTCGTGGGTCACACCACGTGCAGTGATCCGCTGTGGAAAGCGGCGCGTTCACTCGCCGATCAGTACGGCACGGGCATGAGTTTCCACATGTCGCCGGCCAAGCTCGACCCCGAGACATTCCTCGCCGAGTTCGGACACCGCCCGATGGTGCATCTCGCCGAGTTGGGCATCCTGCGCCCCGACGTGACCATGACGCACTGCGTCCAGGTGGACAATGTGGAGCTCGCGATCATGGCCGAGACCGGTGTGTCGGTGGCGCATTGCCCCACCACCGCGCTCAAAGTGAGTTACGGCGTGACACAGGTGGGCAAGATGCCCGAGATGGTGCAGTCGGGCATCAACGTGGCGATCGGCACCGATGGCAACAACGCATCGAACTACTCGGATCTGCATCGCGCCACGTACCTCGTTGCAGGACTGTTCAAGGACGCACGAACCGATCCGCAGATGTTCCCCGCCGAGAAGGCATACGAGATGGCCACGCTCGGCGGCGCGGCAGCGATGGGGGCGAGTTCCGAGATCGGTTCGCTAGAGGTCGGCAAGCGCGCCGATGTGGTGCTGCACGACACCGACCGACCTGAGTGGCGCCCGTTGCTCAATGTGATGAACCAACTCGTGTGGTCTGCCGACGGGCGAGGTGTGCACACCGTGTTCGTCGATGGTGTGAAGGTGGTGGAGGCGGGGAGGATGCTGACCGTCGACGAGGAACGCATGTGGGCCGAGTGCCAGGCCGCGGGCGAGTCGATCACTGCTCGTTCTGGTCTGCCCGACAAGGCGAAGTTCCCGGTGCTCTGAGCCGAGTAACCGAATACCGCCGGTCACCCGTACTGATTCAGTCGCCTTGGGTCATGGCGTCCATCGCGCGCCGCAACTGATCGAGCATCTCTGCGCGCGGTGGCATGCCCGGCATCTGCTGGGGCGGTTCGGGATCGAGGCGTTCGGAGATCCGACCCCATCGCGCGATCGCCAGATCGAGGAAGTCTTGGTGCGGGAAGATCCAGAATCGATCCTGTTCCACGGCATCGACCACCATGTCGGCAACTGCAGCAGGAGTCATGCCTTCGTCGATGGCGCGCCGTGCATGGTCACGCATGAGGTTGAGCGCAGGATCTACTTCGGGCTTGTTGCCGAGTTCGCTCGGCCAGTTGCGATCCGAGTCGATGATGCCGGTGCGCACCCACCCGGGGCACAACACGCTGACGCCCACCGGCAGTCCGGCCTCGCGCATTGCTGAGAACAGGTTGTCGGTGACGGCCACGACTGCGTGCTTGGTGGCGTCGTACGGCGGCGAGAACCCGGTCATCAGACCGGCGATCGATGCGGTGTTCACGATGTAGCCGCCGCCACCCATCACCAGATGCGGCAGGAATGTGCGCACGCCGTGGACCACACCCCAGAAGTTCACGCCCACGACCCACTCCCACGCCGCGAGCGGGCCGGTCCACGGATCGCCCGAGACACCACCCACGCCGGCGTTGTTGCACACCACGTGCACACCGCCGAATCGTTCGATGGTGGCCGTGGCGAGCGCCTCCACCTGCTCGACCTTGCTCACATCGGTGCGAACGGTGAGCGTCTCGACCCCGAGCGCAGCAATCTTGCGCTCGGCAGTTGCGAGTGCGTCGTCCTGCACATCGGCGAGCACGATGTTGAGTCCCTGCCGGGCAAAGGCCTCGGCGAGAGCGAACCCGATCCCGCTGGCTGCGCCGGTGATGACTGCTACTTGTCCCCTCACAAGTTTCATGTGGCGGACACTAGAGCCAAACTGCTGGGCGTGAGTCGGCTGACCTTCGAAGCAGAGATCTCCCCGGGTATGTCGAGCCGTGAGGTCGTGGACCTCGCGCGGCTCGCCGAGCAGGCCGGCTTCGACCGTCTGGGCATCAGCGACGTGGTGTTCTGGCCCGACTGTTTCGTACTGCTCGGACTCGTTGCCCGTGAGACCACTCGCATCCAACTGGGACCGATGGTCACCAATCCGTACTCGCGGCATCCTGCGGTGATGGCGGGCATCATGGCCACGCTCCAGGACGCAAGCGAGGGCCGGGCGTTCCTCGGTATCGGTGTGGGTGCCGGACTCGAGGCCGTGGGGGCCACGTATCCGCGGCCCGTCGCCCACCTGCGCGAGGCCATCACCGCGATCCGCGGTCTGCTGGCCGGAGACGAGGTGGATCTGCACGGTTCCACGCTCACCGTTGCTCGCTCCCGCATGGTGGGGCCGGTGTCTCCGGTGCCGGTGTCCATCGGCAGTCGGAGCGCGCAGGTGATGCGTCTGGCCGGCGAGATCGCCGATACCGCGCTGGTGGGTGGCCGCTTCCTGTCGGCGGCAGTGGCCGATCAGTACCGGCAGTGGATCGCCGAGGGCGAACAGCGCGGTGGACGTGCTCCGGGCACGGTGGAGGTAGCGCCACGGTTGACCCTGTGCGTTTCGAGCGATGGCGCGCTCGCACGCCGCAGCGTGAAGCGATACGTGGCCCACTACGTGGACATCATTCGCCCAGCCGAACTCGACCTGGACCCGGCGTGGCTCGAGCGGGTTCGTGCGGCGCTCGGGCGCTCGTCGGGTTGGTACTTCGACCTGGACCGCTACGACGATCCCGAGATCGATGCGCTCATCAGCGACGACCTCGTGCGCCATTTCGCCGTGGCGGGCACACCTGCGGAGTGTGTGGACCTCGCCCGGGAGGCGCTCGGACTGGGCTTCACCTCGGCCAGTTTCAACCTTGCTGCACCGGTACGGGCCTCGCTGTACCACGGTCTACGCGAGACGCTCGAGGGCTCGGCTGAGGTGGTTTCGGCCCTCCGGAGTTGACCCTTTCGCCCATCGCCCACCATGCCGTTCGCGCCCTCGGACCGGGTGGAGGAGGCTCGGGGCCAGCGCGCTATGGTCTGACCATCAGTCCAACGAACCATTTCCCCGTTCCTCGGATGCCCTTCGTCCGGGTTCTCCAGCGGAGCGCTCGCTGATGGCCCAGCCCACCACGCTCCACGCCTTCGAGCCGGTCGAACGTCGCACCGTCTCGGCCGAGATCCGAGAGCGACTCCTCGACGCAGTGCGTTCGGGCCAGATGCTCCCCGGGGAAGCAGTTCCCTCGGAACGGAGTCTGTGCGAGCAGTTCGGGGTGGCACGTACCTCGGTGCGCGAAGCCATTCAGGGTCTCATCAGTGCCGGCGTGCTGGAGCGACGGGGCAACCGCACACAGGTCGCCGAGCGTGTTCCGGCCCTGCGTCTCGATGGTGACGACCGGAAGGCGATGGTTCGCCAGTTGTTCGAGGTGCGTCGAATCCTGGAACCACAGATGGCCGGATTGGCTGCAGAGCGCGCCACCGACACCGAGCGTCAGCGCATCGATGAGCTCGCGCGCCGCGTCACCAAGCATCTGGACGAATTCCGTGTGGTCGACCGGGAGTTCCACGCGTCCATCGCGCATGCCTGCGGCAATGACGTGCTGAACGAACTGCACGCCAAGGCCCTCGCTGCGCTGTTCGGTTCGGGCGAGTTCTCGTCGCTGCTCTACGCAGAGCCGAACCGCAGCGAAGTTGCGGAGATCATCCGGTCAGCTACCGAGGCGCACCGGGCGATCGCACAAGGAATCGTCACCGCTGATCCCGCCGCAACGATCGCGGCGGTGCAGTGCCACCTCAATGATGTCGAAAAGCGAATGATCGAACGCTTGGTGTGATCACCGGCGTGGATGGGCAGGAGACCATGAACCTCACCAACCAGTACTGCTACTTCTACGAGGATGCGGCGTTCAAGGAGACCGATCGCCCGGGTTTCCGTCGACGCGTCATCACCGGCGACGGTCTGCAGTTGTGCTTCTGGCGCATCGCCGGTGGCGCGAAGGGCTCGTACTTGCATCGGCACGCCACCGAGGAGCAGTTGGGCATCATCGTGCGCGGCGCGCTCGACTTCCGCATCTCCGACGATCCGGAGAACACCGAGCGCATCGTCCTCAAAGAGGGCGAGGTGTACCTCGCTCCGAAGAACGTGTGGCACGGCGACAGTCTGTTCATCGGCGACGATGAACTCGACGAGTGCTGGATCCTCGACGTGTTCGCCCCGCCGCGAGAGGACCTGAAGAATGGCTGAGCGCACCAATGCCACAGCGCCCGATTGGCGCCTCGCTGTCGATATCGGCGGCACGTTCACCGACGTGGTGCTGCTCGATGCAGCATCGGGGCGCGTCGTGGTGGACAAGACGCTCACCACACCTGCCGCTCCGCTCGAGGGAGTGCGCACCGGTGTGCGCCAACTGCTCGCGAAGGCCGGAGTACGTCCGTCCGACATCGCTGCACCCATCGTGCACGCCACCACGCTCATCACCAACGCACTCATCGAGGGCAAGATCGGACGCGCGGGAATCGTCACCACTGCCGGTTTCGGTGACACCCTGCTGATCCGCGATGAGCACCGCTACGACATGTACGACCTGCAGATCGAGTTCCCCGCCCCGCCGGTACCTCGTGATCGCATTGTCGAGATCGCCGAGCGCACTGCGCCCGGTGGCGTGCAGGAACAACCATCGGCCGCAGATCTCGCACAGGTAGCCGCACAGCTGCGGGCCGCGAAGGTCGAAGCGGTGGGCGTGTGTCTCATCAACAGTTATGCCGATCCCACCAACGAGCGTGTGGTGGGCGACTATCTCCGCAAGGAACTCGGTGTGCCGGTGTGCATCAGTTCCGAGATCTCCCCCCAGATCCGCGAATACCCACGCATGATCACCACCGCGTGCAATGCGGCAACGATGCCGGTGATCGGCCCATACCTGGACGAGTTGCAGAAGTGGCTCGCAGCCGAGGGGTTCGGCGGATCGGTGCTGATGATGCTGTCGAACGGCGGCGTGGTGGCCGCTGACGATGCTGCCCGAGCGCCCATTCGTCTGGTGGAGAGTGGGCCCGCAGCAGGTGCGCTTGCGGGTTCGTGGTTCGCTCGCCGTCTCGGCGAGGACCGCCTGCTCTGCTTCGACATGGGCGGTACGACTGCGAAGTCGTGCCTCATCGAACATGGCGAACCCGAACTCACCAACACCTTCGAGGTCGCGCGTATCTATCGCTTCAAGAAGGGCTCGGGATTCCCGGTGTCTGTTCCCTCGGTCGATCTCGTGGAGATCGGCGCAGGCGGTGGGAGCCTGGCGCGCGTGGATGACCTCGGCCTCTTGAAGGTCGGCCCGGAATCGGCGGGAGCCGACCCCGGACCTGCGTGCTACGGACGCGGTGGTCGTCGTCCTGCGGTCACCGATGCCGATCTGTTCCTCGGAAATCTGGATGCAGGCTTCTTCCTCGGCGGCGACATGCCGCTCGATCTCGTGGCCTGCGAATCGGCGTTGCAGTCGGTCGCATCGCAGTTGGGTCTGCCCGTGGGCGACACTGCGGCCGGTATCCACGAACTGGTGAACCAGAACATGGCGGCTTCGTCACGTATGCACGCGGTCGAGATGGGCACCGATCTGCGTGGTGTCCCGGTGCTTGCGTTCGGCGGCGCTGGTCCCGTGCATGCATGCGGTGTGGCCGAGTTGCTCGAGTCACCGCGGGTGGTCTTCCCGGTGAACGCGAGCGTGCTCTCGGCGTTCGGCACATTGGTCACGCCGGTTCGTATCGATCTGGCCCGGTCGTGGGTGCGACCCATCGCGTCGATCGATCCCGCCGCACGCGAACGACTGCTGGACGAGCTCCGTGACGAGGGCCGCCGTGTGCTTGCGGCCGCTGGCGTGGATCCCGCACAGATCCGCTTCCGCTACGGACTCGACACCCGGTACCTCGGTCAGGGCAACGAGATCACCATCTGGCTCGGCGAGGGACCCACGTGGCCCGTCGACGACGCCGAGGTCCTCAGCGCCTTCGAGCGTGATTACCGCAAGGTCTACGGACTCACGATTCCCGATGTGGGCATCGAGGCGGTCACCTGGCGTCTGTCGGCGTACGCCGCAGCGAATCCGGTGGAGCCGGTTGCCAATGTGGGCACCGCTCACGGGACACCGCACCGGTTCCGTCTCGTTCGCTTCGACCGCGGTTCCAGTCCGGTCGACACGCCCGTGTACCGCCGGGAGACACTCGGGGTGGGCCAGACCTTCGATGGACCCTGCATCGTCGAAGAACGCGAGACCACCGCAGTCATTCGCCCCGGCTGGACGGTCACCGTTGCAGCCGACGGCTCGCTCATCGCAGATCGGAGGAAGTCCTGATGGCTCGTACGTTCGACTCCATCGAGCTCGAGGTCCTGTGGCAATCGCTCATCGCCACGGTGAACGAGCAGGCGCGAGCGCTGCAGCGTGCGGCGTTCTCGCCCATCGTGCGTGAGGCCGGCGACCTCGCAAACGCAGTGTTCGATCGGCGCGGTCGCATGGTGGCTCAGGCGGTCACGGGAACGCCGGGACACATCAACTCCCTCGCCCGGGCTGCGAGTGCCATCCTCGCCGAGTACCCGCCCGATTCGCTGTCGGAAGGTGACGTTCTCATCACCAACGATCCGTACAAGACCGCGGGCCAGTTGTTGGACGTGACGGTGTTGTATCCGGTGTTCCGCAACGGACGGGTGATCGCGTTCTTCGGCTCCACCATCCACCACACCGATGTCGGCGGCTATGGCATCGGCGCAGGGGCGCGTGACGTGTTCGAGGAGGGACTGTGGATCCCGATCTGTCGGCTGATGGTGCGCGGCGAGCGCAATCCCGACGTGTGGAAGTTCATCCTGTCGAACGTGCGCCAACCCGACCACATGGCCGGCGACCTGCACGCTCAGATGGCTTCCGGTGAGGTGGGAGCGCAACGACTCCGCAGTCTGTGCGACACCCATCACCTCGACGACATCGAGGATCTCGCCGACGAGATCATCACCCGGTCCGAGGCGGCCACGCGCGCCAGCATCCGTCAGTTGCCGGCGGGCACCTATCGGGCGAGCGCGATCTTGGACCTTGCCGACGGCAGCACGATCGACATCGTGTGCGCGGTCACGGTGGATCCCGACAAGGGCGAGATCCTCGTGGATTACGCCGGTTCCTCGGGGGCCAGTCCGTACGGCATCAACGTGGTGAAGAACTACACCCACGCCTACACCACCTTCACGGTTCGCTCGGTGCTCAACCCGGACCTCCCGAACAACCACGGCAGCCTCGAGCCGATCCGCGTCGAGGCACCCGTCGGATCGATCGTGAACGCAGTGTCGCCGCAGCCGTGCACGGCGCGTCACGTGGTGGGCATGTTCCTGCCGAATGCTCTGCTCAAGGCGCTCGCCCAGATCCGACCCGACCAAGCGATGGCCGAGGGGTCGGGAGCCGTCTGGACGATGCAGGTGAGTGGCAACCACGACGACGGCCGCCCCTTCATCACGGCGATGTTCACCTATGCAGGTGGTGTGGGTGCGCGTGCCGCCAAGCCGGGGCTCAATGCGTGCTCGTACCCCACGGGCGTCGCAGCGGTGCCGATCGAGGTGGTGGAGGCCTCTGCCCCGATCCGCTTCACGCGCAAGGCTCTGCGACCCGGCTCGGGTGGGATCGGTGCCCAGACCGGCGGACTCGGCCAGACCATCGAGTTCACGGTGGACACCACACGCGCATGGCAGCTCAATGCGGTCACGTCGCGTCTGCAGGAGCCGCCGCAGGGCATCTTCGGTGGCGAGGCAGGTGAAGCCGGTTCGTTCACCGTGAACGGTGAGCCGGTGCGCACCCAGGCCCGCGTCACCCTCAAGCCCGGTGATGTCGTGCGTCTGGACCTCCCTGGCGGTGGCGGCTACGGCGAACCCGCAACCGGAGCCGCAGCATCATGACCACCCACGCATCACGGACCAATGAGAGAAAGGCCCAGTCGTGACGATCCTCACCGACGAACTGCTCGCCAGTTTCGACACCTCGATCACCGATGTGAGCACTGCAGAGACGCTTCCCCCGGTGATCTACACGAGTGACGAGTTCCTCGAGTTCGAGAAGCGGTCACTGTTCGACCACGAGTGGCTCTGCGTGGGTCGGGCGAGTCGCATCCCGAACAGTGGCGACTACTTCCAGACACGGATGAACGATGAGGAGATCATCGTGGCCCGTGGGACCGATGGCGCCATCCGGGCGTTCTCGGCCATCTGCCAGCACCGTGGGATGCAGTTGGTGGAGGGCGAGGGGAATTGCAAGCACTTCGTGTGTCCGTACCACATGTGGACCTACGGACTCGACGGCCGACTCATCGCCACGCCGGCGATGGACCGGACCAAAGACTTCGACAAGAAGCGCTTCCCGCTTCCCAACATCAAGGTCGAACTCTGGCAGGGGTTCATCTTCATCAACTTCGATGCGAACGCCGCTCCGCTTGCGCCCACGCTGTCGCGTTACGAACCGTTCCTCACCAACTACGACCTCGAGAACACCGTGTGCCCGGGCACCTTCACGCTCACGGACATGCCGTGGAACTGGAAGGTGATGTTCGAGAACTTCAACGACGGGTATCACGCCAACAAACTGCACCACACCATCCAGGACTTCTGCCCGAGTGAACTGGCAGCGTTTCCGGTGCCGTGGGACGACGCCTCCAACGTGGTGTTCCGCACCAACGGATACATCCACATCGACGGCGGCTTCAATGCCACTACCAAGGCACTCATGCCCATCTTCCCGGGTCTCACCGAGGAGGAGCGCTGGCGCAGCACGTTTGCGCTGATGCCTCCCACGCTGTGTTTCGGCACTGCTCCCGACCAGGCGTTCTTCTTCATCATCCGTCCGAAGACACCGCACACCATCGACGTGGAGATCGGCTACCTCTTCCATCCGACGGCGCTCGAGCACCCGATGTTCGACCACCTGTTGAAGATGAGCGACGCCGGGGTGCAGGTGTTCGTGGCGCAGGATCAAGACGCCACCACCAAGGTGCAGCGCGGCATGCGTTCGCGCTTTGCGGCTCGCGGTCGCTACTCATGGCAGGAAGAGAGCCACGTGCAGTTCAACCGCTGGCTCATCCAGCGCTACCGCCGCCACTGGCCCTCGGCACGGCGACCCCTCACACTCGTCGAGGATCGCTCGGCCTGATCACCCGATCGGCGCCAAGCGCCCGGCTCGCACGAGCACGCCGAGCTCGGTGCGGACAACGTGATAGGGGCACTCCCACGGGCCGATCGCAAGGCCACCGGGCACGCGTCGTCGATCGTCGTCGAGTGCGCGCGCCCAGTCGCCCGGGCCATCGGACACGAAGTGCGTGTCGATGAGCAGCCACAGGCGTTGGGCTGCGTCTGCTGCCCGTTCGTCTCCCTGAGCAGCAGCCCAGCAGAATCCGGCGAGCCCCTCTGCCTGAGCCCACCACGTGAGGGCCTGTCGTTGTTGCTCGGTTCCGACGAGCGCGAGTACTCCACCATCTCGGTCGAGTCCGCGAGACAGTGCCCCCGAAACCAACCCTCGCCCGATGTCGCGCCAGGTGGCGTGCAGCGCAGGATCGTTCACGAGCCCCGCAGCGTCGTGGAGGAGCCATGCCGCCTCGAGGTCGTGTCCGGGGGAGGTGACGGTGGGGTCACCGAGCGGTCGCCATCGGCTGTCGAACCACTGATGCATCCCATGGCCGCCGACGTGCAGCGCGTGCTCGGCGAGCAGGGCGAGGTGGTCGCCCAGGAGTTGGCGCGCGTCATCCCCGAGATCGGCACGCACCGAATTCGCGAGCGCCTCCACGATGTGAATGAGCGTGTTCGTGGACACCCGAGCGGTCTCATCGTCGGCTCGTCCGAGACACTGCCCCGTCACGGGCACCCATTTCTCGTCGGCGCACTCGATGAGTCCTCCCCGACCGTCGAGGAGTCCTGCGGTGACGGCCGAGAGCAACGAGCGTGCGGCGTCCCACCAACGGAGGTTCCGGGTCGCGAGGTGCATTTCGGTGAATGCATAGATCGCAAAGGCCTGCGCATACATGTGCTTGTGTCGCCTGAGGGGTCGACGTCTGGCATCGATCGACCAGTACACGCCGCCGTGCTGGCTATCGACGTGGCGCTCGAGCAGTTCGGTGGCTGCGCGCTCGGCGAGGGCGAGCGCGCTGCGGTCTCCCGTATGTCGATAGATCGAGGCGAAGGCCCACGTGACCCGAGCGGTCAACACGGTGCTCTTGGGCGCGTGGCGTCGAACGCTGCCGTCTTCCCCCACGGCGCCGCGCAGTCGGTGGCGACGATGGGGAATCGTGTTCAACCAGAACGGCGCGACCCGGTCGAACAGGTCGATCCACACGCGATCGGCGATCGCTACTTCGACGCGATTCGTGTCGCCGATCACGAAGCGTCGATCTGGGGCCACCGGTGCGGCACGGTGATCCCGGTGCGGCGCAGCAGGGATGCTTGACGCTGTTGTGCCTCATCCCAGAGTGCACCGACGTCGAGGGTGGTGCTGCGGCCGTCCCGAACCACCTGTCGGCCGGCCACGAACACATCGCGTACTGAGCGGCCATCGGTTCCCCACACGAGTTGCAGGCCGACGTCGCCGCGTGGCGACCAACCCCACCCGTCGGTGCGGTGCACCACGATGTCGGCCTGCTTGCCGACCTCGAGCGATCCGATGCGGTCTGCCATCCCGATGGCCTCTGCCCCGGCGATCGTTGCGAGTTCGAAGGCTTCGTGCGCACCGAAGCGTTCGGGCTCGAGGCGAACATCTCGGGCAAGTCCGGCGGCGAGGGCAGCGGCGCGGAGAATGTCGGCAACGTCGCCTGCATTCGATGCGTCACAGCCGAGCGCAACACGTCCGCCGCGTTCGACGATCTCGGCGTGTCGACCCGCTCGTGTTACACCCTGCCCGAGGCGCAGATATGCCCACGGGCAGTACGCAATAGCGGTGCGACTGCGCAGGACGAGATCGATCTCGACATCGTCGAACCACACGCCGTGCGCCAGCACCAGGTGCGGGCCCAGCACGCCGAGGTGATCGAGGTGCACCACCGGTCGCCGACCGGTGCGCTCGAGATAACGCTCGGGGTCCGACGATGTGGGCGACAGATGCATCGTCATGTTGGTGCCCCGGCGTCGGGCGAGATCACTTGCACCCACGAGCAACGCGTCCGACGCGAGATCGTGGCCCACCAGCGTCACCCAGCCCTCGATGAGGCCCCCGAGAGGAAAGCGGTCGAGCACCTCGGCCTGCCAGCCCAGCACCTCATCGACGGTGCCCACGAACGGACCGCTCTCGATGTCCCAGCCCCAGGTGCCGATCGTGCCGCGCAACCCTGCACGCTCCATCCCGCGCGCCACTGAGACGGGGTGTGCCACGGTGCCGGCCTCCACCACGGTGGTCACGCCGTTCTGGAGCGACTCCAGTGCGCAGATTGCTGCGGAGATCTCGTCGTCTTCCGGGGTGTGCTCGCTGTGGATGGGCACGGACCACCCGAAGATGCTCACGCCGGGTGCCAGCAGATCGGGAATGCAACTGCGCACCAGTGGATCGCCCGTGAAGTGCTGGTGTGCGTTCACCATGCCGGGTGTCACCACACATCCGGCCGCATCGACGTGCACCGCATCGGGGTAGGCGGCCCGCAGTTGTGCTGTGGAACCGACTGCAGTGATGCGGTTGTCGGTGACCACGATCGAGCCGCCGAGGAGCACATCACGTGAGGGGTTCATCGTGACGATGTCCCCACCACTGAGAATGACTTGCATGTGCGCTCCTCGATGGGTGTGGATCAGCGCGGTGGCCCGGGCCTGTGGGTCAGGGCCGCAGCAGGATCTTGCCGAACACGTCGTTGCTCGCCAACTTCTCCTGCGCCCGGCCCGCTTCGGCGAGCGGATATTCCGAGTCGATCGTTGCGCTGAAGTTTCCGCTGCAGAACATGTCCCATACCGGGCCGAACTCCTCGGGCCGGTATGGGTCCGATCCGATGATGGAGATTCCCGAGTGGAACACGTAGCCGAGCGACGGGATGGTGGCGGTGTCGCCCGAGGAGTTTCCGCAGTTCACCAAGCGACCCTTGATACCCAGTGCGAAGAGTGACGGCCCGAACAGTGCCGTGCCGACATGGTCGAACACCATGCGAACACCTGCGCCGGCCGTGAGGCCGCGCACCCATCCGGCAACATCGCCGGTGCGATTGTTCATCACGTGGTCGGCGCCGAGTTCGAGTGCCTTGTCGCACTTGTCGTCGGTACCCGCGGTGGCGAACACCGTGGCGCCGGCCTGCTTCGCGAGTTGGATGCCGGCCACCGATACACCCGACCCTGCGGCATGGATGAGCACGCTCTCACCGGAGTGCAGACCGCCCACATCGAAGAGCGCATGTGCCGCAGTGAGCCAGCAGGTGGGGAACGTTGCCGCCTGCTCGAGGCTCATCGAGTCGGGGATCCGGTACACGTGGGTGGCGGGGGCGAGACAGAGCTCTGCATAACCGCCGTGCTCGGTTGCGCCCAGCACACCGAGGTCGCCGTAGAGATCCCCACGCCCGGCCAGACGCGAGCCCGCGGGGACACCTGACATCGAGGGATCCACCACCACGCGGTCTCCGACCGAGACGGTTCGCACGTTGCTGCCCACTCGTGCCACGGTGCCGGCGATGTCCATGCCCGCAATGTGTGGATACGTGAAGCCCGGCATCTGGAACCAGCCGTTGCGCTGCACGATGTCGAGACGATTGAGTGCACACGCGCCCACTCGGATCACGACGTCGTCGACACCCGGCTCTGGATCGTCGATGTCGGTGTACTGGAGGACTTCGGGTCCGCCCGGCTGGTGGTAGAGCACCGCTTTCACTTCAAACCCCTGATGAATGGTCTGGCGAGTGCCGCTGGTTGGCGTACCCGCTTGGCGAACAGCGCCATCGCAATGATGGTCACCAGACTCGGTGCCATGGCGAGGAACGCCGAATCGATTCCCTTGTACCCGAGCGACGGGATGGTGAGTGCGAACGAGCCCACCAGTCCGAAGACCACACAGCCCACCACGGAGCCCTTGAGTGTCCAGCCGCCGAAGATCACTGCGGCGATGGCGATGTACCCGCGCCCACCGATCAGTGAGTCCTCGAAGCGACCCGAGCGGGCGAAGAGGAAGTACGCCCCACCGATCCCGCTGAGCATGCCGGTGAGATAGATCGTCTGGCGCCGCAGCTTGTTCACGTGGAGTCCGGAGACATCGGCAGCATTGGGGTCCTCGCCGACCGCACGCACTTCGAGACCCCAGCGGGTGCGATACAGCAGCCACCACATGAAGGGGATCACCGGATACACGAGGTACAGCACCCACGGTTGGTCGAACAGCGCAGGCCCCACGATCGGTATGTCGCCGAGACCCGGAACCTTCCAGCGAGACACGAGCGAGGTCTTGGGCTCGTTCGAGCCTGCGAGGAACCCCACCACGCCGAGCACGAGGGTGTTGAGCACCAATCCCACGACGAACTGGTCTGCCGAGAGTCGATGGCTCATATTGGCCTGAACGAGCGCCACGATGAGTCCGGCCACTGCAGCAATCAGCAGTGCCAGCAACACCGACCCGGTTTGCTCCTGGCCGACGGCGCCGGCGAAGGCGCCGGCCAGCATCATGCCCTCGATGGAAATGTTGATCGTGCCGGCCTTCTCTGCTGCGAGTTCGCCCGACGCAGCGAACAGCAGCACCACTGCTGCGATGATCGCATTGCGATAGGCGCTCTCGTTGGTCGCAACATCGGCGACTGCACTCCAGAAATCGCCCATGTCAGGTCCTCGAACTTGCTGCGGCAAGGGCCCGGCGGCGGGCTCGGATGTACAAGATGGCGGGCGGCAGCAGCAGAGCGAGCACGATCATGCTCTGCACCACGTCGGAGATCCGGGCCGATACGCCGGTGGCGCGCAGGAAACCCGAACCGCTGCGCAGTGCGCCGAAAACGAATGCCACAAAGATCAACACGAGCGCTCGTTGGTTCGCCACGAGCGCAGCGAGCAGGCCGGCGAAACCGATACCGGCACCGAAGTTCGCCACCAGCTGATAACTGCCGAAGTCGCCGCCGGCGAGCATCACGCCACCGGCGAGGCCGGCGAAGCCTCCCGAGGCGAGCATGGCGACGAACCCGTATCGCTTCTCGGAGACGCCTGCACGCTGAGCAGTACGGGGATTGTTGCCCAGCATGCGCAGGCGGAAACCGGTGGTGCTGCGTGCCATCACCACGGCGAGTGCGATGGCGAGGAGCACTGCGAGAAACACGCTGATGGGGAACTCGTTGCCGAAGATGTGAATACGCGGGATGCGCACATCCGGAGCAAGCACTTCGCTCACCTGGTTGCGGTTGGCCCGGCCCTCCGACGAAGCGAGCAGCAGCCAACGGTTCCGAAGTCCCCAGCCCATGAAGTTGGCCGCTACCACACCGAGGAGCAGTGTGGTGAGTACCTCGGGCACCTTGTACCAGTAGCGGAGGAAGCCGGCGATACCCGCCCAGATCGCGCCGCCCGCGATTCCCGCGATGATCGCCACGATGAGCGCGAGTGGCCCCGGGCCGCCGAGGCGCACTGCGACATAGGTGGCCACACTTGCGCCGATGAGCAACTGTCCCTCTTGGCCGATGTTCACGAGCCCGGCGCGACCACTCACGATGGTGCCCAGGCCCACCAGCAGGATCGGTGCGGCGTACCCGAGTGTGAGACCGATGCGGCCCGCCTTGCGCAGGCTGCCGTCGAACATCGCGGTGTACACATCGGTCCACGACCCACCGGTGGACATCACCAGCACGGCAGACACCGTGAGCGCCACAAAGAGACAGAGGGCGTAGAGCCCCACGATCTCGGCGACCTCGGTGCGCCGCGACCGTCCGGCGGTGTCGGCGTCGGCAGGCGGGGGAGTGAGCGAGGAGTCAGCAGTGGCGTGGTCGTCAGACACTGGCCCCTCCCA
>JAFMJD010000217.1 GCA_017853685.1 Actinomycetota bacterium
CGACCGACAGCAGTCCGGTGAACAAACCGATCATCAGCGACACCTGGGCGCCGTAGATGATGCGGCTGTACACGTCGCGACCGTTGGCATCGGTGCCGAACCACGCCATGGAGCTCGGGGCGAGGTTCTGGTTCCCCTTGCCGGCCTCGGCCTTGAAGATGGACTCGTTGATGCCGTATCGAGCAGTGATCGGGGCCAGCACGACGTAGCCCACGATGAACACGAGCGCCACGATGGACACCAGAGCGGCCCGATTGTTGAGGAAGCGCTTGAATGCCATCTGCCGAGGCGAGATGGACTCGCGCAGCACGCCGATGGCGGCGTCATCGGCATTCGCTTCGACCGGTTCGATGTTCGGTGTGTCAGTCAAGGCGGATCCTCGGGTCGAGCCAGGCGTACGCGAGGTCCGCCACCAGGTTGAAGATGATGACCGAGCTGGTGATGATGACCATCCAGGGCATCAGTTCGGGGAAGTCGCCATTCCCCTGCGCATTGAGGAAGAACTTGCCCATCCCCGGGTACTCGAACACGCCCTCGGAGATGATGAGGCCACCCACGATGGCGCCGATGTCGAGCGCAGCGAGGGTGACGATGGGAACGAGCGCATTGCGCAGCGCGTGCTTCACGAGCACACGTCGCTCGGAGATGCCTTTGGCCCGAGCGGTGCGCAAGTAGTCGCTGGTGAGCACGTCGAGCAGCGAGGAACGCATGTATCGGCTGTAGACGGCGACGCTCTGGATCGAGACCACGATCACCGGCAGCGCCATGTGCTTGAGCATCAGGATGAGATCGAAACCCGTGTGACCGGGCGGGTACATGCCCGAGGTGGGGAAGAGGGGCTCACCGAACCACTTCGACCACTGCACCGAGAAGAACAACTGCAGCAGCACGGCGCTGATGAACGGTTGCACCGAGTAGCCGATCAGCGCACCCGTGTTCACTGCGCTGTCGCGCAGGCGGCCCGGGCGGAGCGCTGCGAACACGCCGAGTGAGAGACCGACCGAGATGCCGACGAACGACGCGACCAGGCCGAGGCGCACCGAGTTGATCAGCGCATCCTTCAGGTTGGGCCACACCGGGCGACTGCCCTTGATGCTGGGTTGCCAGTCGCCGGTCACGAACCCCGACAGCCACCTCCAGTACCCGCGCAGGTAGCCCGTGGGGCCGTCCCACAGACCGTTCCGCTCGATGTACTGCGCGATTTTCGCAGGCTGCCTGGCGATGCGCGGATTCGACCTGGCGTAACTGGCCAGGGGGTTGGTCGAGATACGGAGCGCGCAATACACGATGAACGTGACCAGCACGAGCGTCGGGATCGCCCACAGCAGACGACGCAGGATGTACCTCAGCAAGGAATGCCCCCCTCAACGAGCAGCGGGGTCGATCTGGTGACCGACCCCGCTGCCACTGTTGACAACTGTACTTCAGTCAGAGATCAGAGCGTCTCGACCGTCGGCTCCTTGGCCATGAGCGGCGTGAGCACGTACTCGCCGTCGTTGGTCGTGTCGTACACGCCCATCCCGGTCGGGAAGGCGACGGTCCACACGTACCACGACGAGTTGGCGCACTCGGTGATCGGGTTGAGGCAACCCGGCCACTGCTCTGCACCGATGACGATCTGGCCATCGCCGTCGACATCGGTCCACTCGTTGAAGTTGATGAAGGCTGCGTAGTTGTTCAGGTCGTCGCCGACCGGACCACCCACCTTGTCCTGCCGCCACAGACCCGACTTCGGGAACTGGAACGTGGGCAGCATGACCCAGTCTTCGCGCATCAGACCGATGGCCTGCTTGATGTAGCCGGTGCGCTCTTCGAGATCGGCGGTCGCGTCGGCCTTGTGCAGGAGGTCCGAAGCCTCGGGGTTGCACCAACCCTGGCTGTTCTGGCCAGTGAACTGGTTGGCCTCGGTGGGCACCTGGTCACAGGTGAAGCTGCCCGTCACGTACGCCGGGTCCGGCGGAGCCGTGCTGATGTACATGCCGAGGTCGTAGTCGAGCGATGGCAGGCGCTGCTGGAACACGCACTCCGCTTCGCAGTTGTCGGCGACGACGTTGAAGCCGGCCTCCTGCAGCAGCGGGATGAGGTACGCCTGGGTGTTCTCACGACGGCTGTTGCCGGAGTTGATCATCCACTTGATCTCCGGCACGTAGCCCTTGTAGGCCCAGAAGCCATCGGCGTTCTTGACCCAGCCGTTCTCCTCGAGGAGCGCAGCAGCGCCCTCGGCGTCGAACGTGCCCTGCCACAGGGTCTCGTCGCAGTAGCGGCCCGGAACGATGGGGCCACAGGTCAGCGGCGAAGCCTCGGGAGCGATCGGGACGTAGATCTGCTGGAACAGCGCCTCGACGTCGATCGACTGGGCGAAGGCCTGGCGGAAGATGGGGTCCTCGAAGGGACCGCACTGCTGCTGGAAGTAGAGGCCCTCATAGTCGCCGCCGTACTCGATCTGCACCTTGACGTTCGAGTCGCCGGCAACGGCGTCCGCGGTCTCGGGGCTGTACTGCGGGTAGATGAAGTCGACCTCACCGGCGAGGAGCGAGTTGATCTCGGTCTCCTGGTCGGCCTTGGGCACCATCACGACCTTGGGCGTGACGGCCTTGTCGGGACCCCAGTAGTTCTCGTTGGCGACGAGCACCAACTGGTTCTCGTCCCACGACTCGATCTTGTAGGGACGGTTCGAGAACGGCAGTTCCGTCTGGAACAGGTCGGAGATGTCGGGATCGCCATCGGTCGCCGACTTCTTGATGAGGCCACCGAAGAGGCCGCGCCACGGGGCGTACACCGAGCCGAACTCGACGACGAC
>JAFMJD010000218.1 GCA_017853685.1 Actinomycetota bacterium
TCGTGTACGTCTTCCTCTTCAAGATGATGTCGTTCATGCAGAGTCGTCTCGGACCGATGGAAGCCGGTCCGTACGGCTCGATGCAGTTGTTTGCCGAGGTCGGCAAGTGGATGCAGAAAGAGGACCTCTACCCGCAGCGGGCTGATCGGTTCCTGTTCAAGTCGGCGCCCCTCGTGGTGCTGCTGTCCACGTTCTTCCTCGTGGTTGCCGTTCCCTTCGGCCCCGACGCGATCTTCACCGATTTCGAGAACGGTGTGCTCTACGTGCTCGCGGTGAGTTCCATCAGCGTCATCGGCATCTTGATGGCGGGTTGGGCGAGTGCCAACAAGTACTCGCTGCTCGGCGGTCTGCGCGCTGCGGGCCAGTTGATCGCGTACGAGCTCCCGATGGTGCTCGCAGTGATCGGTGTCGTGATCCAAGCGGGCACGATGAACCTGCAGTCGATCGTCGTGGAGCAGAACCGCGGCGAGATCTTCGGCTGGGGCGGCATCGGCAACCCGTACATCCTCACGCAGTTCGTCGGATTCCTCGTGTTCATGATCGCCGTGCAGGCCGAGCTGACCCAGGCGCCGTTCGACATGCCGATCGCCGAGTCCGAACTCGTGGCCGGCTACATGACCGAGTACTCCGGCTTCCGATTCCTCATCTTCTTCATCGCCGAGTTCGCCACAGCGGGCGTGTTCTCGCTCATCGCCAGCACGATGTTCCTCGGTGGTTGGGGTGTGCCCTGGTCGTGGTTCGACTGGAAGACCCTCGACGACGTGCACAGTGCGATGAACGTCGTGGGCCCGCTCATCATGGTGACCAAGATGATGCTCGTGGCGTTCCTCATCATGTGGGCTCGCTTCTCGTACCCCCGCTTCCGCGAGGACCAGTTGCAGAAGTTCGCATGGAAGCTGCTCATCCCGGTTGCGCTGCTCAACATCGCTGTGACCTCGATCCTGAAGGTGGCCTTCTGATGCCGGCCCTTCCCCCCAAGCCGCAGGTGCCCGGGCTCATCAAGGGCCTCGGGGTCACGGCGAAGACCGCCGCGCGCACGTTGTTCCCCAAGCGTGGTGCCAAGTCGCTGTTCCCGGCCCCGTCGGTGGGTTCCAACACCATCCAGTACCCGAAGGTGAAAGAAGCACCGCCGGTGCGCGCCCGAGGTGTCATCGCCTTGCGCGAGGACAACTGCACGGCCTGCATGCTGTGTGCTCGAAGCTGCCCCGACTGGTGCATCTACATCGAGGGTCACAAGGACCTCGCACCGCCCCGACGTGCCGGCGGCAAGCCCCGTCAGGTGAACCGACTCGACCGCTTCGACATCGACTACGCGCTCTGCATGTATTGCGGAATCTGCGTCGAGGTCTGCCCGTTCGATGCACTGTTCTGGAGCCCCGAGTTCGAGTACTCCGAGCCGCACATCGCCGACCTGTTGCACGACAAGCACAAGTTGGGCGAGTGGATGGAGACCGTGCCCGAGGCCCCCGAGCTCGAGGCCGGCGCAGACAAGAAGGGCAAGAAGTGATGCTTGCCTCCGGTGGTCTCGTCGCCCAGAACATCGCCTTCGGCATCGTGGCGCTCATCATGGTGGTGGGAGCGCTGCGCGTCGTCACCACCAAGAACGTGGTGCACGCCGCGCTCTGGCTGGTGCTCGTACTCGCCGGTGCCGCTGCCCAATACCTCATCTTGTCGGCGGAGTTCGTGGCGGTCACGCAGGTGCTCGTCTACATCGGTGCCGTCACGGTGCTGTTCCTCTTCGGAACGATGCTCACCCGCGCGCAACTCGGCAAGGCCACGGACCTGAACAACAAGACCTGGGCGCTGGGCATCCCGGTTGCGCTGTTGGTCCTCGGCACGCTGGTGTACGTCCTCATCGACACCTTCGGCGACGACAAGGTGGTCGATGACCCCAAAGACGTCCCCAACGTTCCGGTGCAGGCCATCAGCGACTCGATCTTCAAGCCGTACCTGCTGCCCTTCTGGGCACTGTCGTTCGTACTCCTCGCCGCCCTCGTGGGCGCCATCGTGCTGGCGAGAAAGGACTGACGCATGCTCGTCAATCAGTTCCTCCTGCTGGGCGCCGTCCTGTTCGCCATCGGCGTCTACGGCGTGATTGCCCGCAAGAACGCCGTGCTGGTCCTGATGTCGATCGAGTTGATCCTCAACTCCGTGAACATCAACCTCTTGGCCTTCGCCCTCCGCAACGGTGGCGATGCAACCGGGCACACGTTCGCCCTGTACATCATCGCCGTGGCCGCTGCCGAGGTCGGTGTCGGACTCGCCCTGGTGATTCTCGTGTATCGCAACCGTCGCTCCATCGCGCTCGATGAGCTGTCAGAGATGAAGGGCTGACGTGATCGCTTCCGCTGCGCCCGGCTGGTTCCTCGAACACGCCTACCTCATCCCGCTGATCCCAGCGATCGCTTTCGTGGCGATCATTGCGTTCGGCAAGCGGATCCCCGCCGTGCAGGTGGGGCGCTACACCGTGCCCGGAGGCGGCAGCCTCATCGGCATTGCTTCGATGCTGGGGTCGTTGGCTCTCTCGGCAGGGGCGGCCATTCAGTGGATCCAGAGCTCGCACGGCCACTCCTACACCGCTCCCATCAGGAAGTCCTGGGTGTGGTGGCAGTCCGGAGGCATCGAGATCGGCCTCGGCCAACAGATCGACGGGCTCTCGGTGATGGCGCTGCTGCTCGTGGCCTTCATCTCCACGCTCGTGCAGATCTATTCGCTCGAGTACCTGAAGGGTGATCGGCGGTACACGCACTTCTTTGCGGCCCTCACGCTGTTCTCGTCCGGAATGCTCG
>JAFMJD010000090.1 GCA_017853685.1 Actinomycetota bacterium
TCGCAGCGAACACGCTGCTGCAGTCCGGTGACGAGGCCGCCAAGAAGGCGTACCTGCCCGGCATCGCTGCTGGCACCACCATCGCCACGCTCGCCTACACCGAGCCCTCGGGCAAGTGGGACGAGAGCGGCATCACCATGCAGGCATCGGGTTCGGGGAGCGACTTCAAGCTCAACGGCACCAAGATGTTCGTGCTCGATGGTCACACTGCGAACCTCATCATCGTTGCTGCCAAGACCGGCAAGGGCACGAGCCTGTTCGCCGTCGACGGCGGCGCTGCTGGCCTCACCCGCACGGCGCTGTCCACCATGGACCAGACCCGCAAGCAGGCCAAGCTCGAGTTCAAGGACACGCCGGCGAAGCTCATCGGTACCGAGGGCAAGGGTTGGGACGTGCTGAACACCGTGCTCGACCTCGCTGCGGTCGGCCTTGCTGCCGAGCAGGTCGGTGGAGCGCAGAAGGTGCTCGACATGGCTGTGGAGTACGCCAAGGTGCGTGTGCAGTTCGGCCGTCCGATCGGTTCGTTCCAGGCCATCAAGCACAAGTGCGCCGACATGCTGCTCGAAGTCGAGTCGGCCAAGTCCGCTGCGTACTACGGCATGTGGTGCGCCGCCGAGATGAACGACGAACTCGCCTCGGTTGCTTCGCTCGCGAAGGCCTACTGCTCGGAGGCGTACTTCCACGCCACCGCCGAGAACATCCAGATCCACGGCGGTATCGGCTTCACCTGGGAGCACCCGGCGCACCTGTACTTCAAGCGTGCGAAGTCGTCCGAGCTGCTCTTCGGTGATCCCACCTATCACCGCGAGCTGCTCGCACAGCGCATCGGCATCTGACGCCGCTGCGCCACGGCGCAACGCAGTACACAGAACGGATCGGAGCGGTGGGGCAACCCACCGCTCCGTCGCGTCCGGGCCTAGCATTCAGCATGTGAGTGGCGCCGGCATCGCAATCATGGTGGTTGCGGGTGTACTCGTGTTTGCCATTGCTGCGGGAACCATCGGCCGTGAAGCACGTCGCCTCGACGCGTTGGCGCCGCGGGCCGTGTACATGGTGGAACAAGCGGTCGAGTTCGTCGCCGACTCGATCCCTCCGGCAGCGCAGGCCCGACTCACCTACGACGAACTCGAGCAGTTGCTCACGTTCCACATGCGTTGGCTGCATGCCCGCGGGCTGCAACCCGACAAGGTCATCGACCGCCGGCAGGACATCGTGCTCCCGATCATCGTCGAGGAGACCACCGAGGTGGCCTATTTGCTCGGCGAGAGCGAGGCCGCCGGCCTCGAGGTGCTCGACGAAGACGTGGCTCACGTGGTGGATGCACACCGTGCCTACTTCGCGGCAATCGGCGCGGTAGGGCCCCAGGCCACCGACCGCGAGCTCGGCACGAACTGAGCAACGGCGCGCACGGCCCGTCCTCGGTGCCGTCCGCTCCGGCCGGGTGTGCGTGCGGGCCGCCGGTGTGCGTGTGTTGCACGGCCCTTGGGTAGCGTCTCGGGTATGGAACGCCCGGTTCGCTTCGAGCACCACCGCTTCGTCGGTGACAAGCGCACGCAACTCGTCTACGACCTCGACTCCTGGGGTGACCCGGCAGTGATCGACGAACTCATGACCGCCGAGACCTTCATCTGTTTCGGCCCCGACACGCTCGCCGAGGCGCGCAACCGCGGGTACACCCTCGCAACGCCGGGCCAGCGCCGTCGGCTTCGTCGCAAGCCGCGAGCCTGAGTCGCGGGAGCCGAACTTCGTGATCGTTCCGCACGAGTGATGGGCCGTCGTTCGTGAACGGTGAGTTCGTCTCGGGTGGGTTTCGCCTCGCTCGACATCTCGCCCGTCCCGTCGGGCGCCAAGAGCGCACGACTGCGGTCATCATGTGCCACGGCTACCCGATCGGTCCGCTCGATGCCCGACAGAGCGCGTCCACCTTTCCCGAACTCATGGATCGTGTGTCGGCGGAACTCGGCTGGACGGCGATGACCTTCACGTTCCGTGGGTGCGGGCGCAGCGAGGGCGACTTCTCGCTGCAGGGATGGGTGGACGATCTGCGCCGCGCTATCGACGTGGTGGTGGAAGAGACCGACCCGCTCGGGGTGTGGTTGGTCGGCACGAATACCGGCGGCTCGATAGCGCTGTGCGTCGGTGCCGACGATCCTCGGGTGCGCGGTGCGGCGTTGCTCGGTGCACGTTCGGGTTTCGAGGACTGGGCCGATCAGCCTCGGCGGTTCCTCGAGCACGCGCGCGAGATCGGAGCGGTGCGCACGCCCCGTTTCCCGAAGTCGATCGACGAATGGGGTCGCGAGTTCCAGCGATTCCGACCGCTCGAAGCTGCGCGCCGCTTCGCACCGCGCGAACTGTTGGTCATGCACGGCGACGACGACGAATCCGTGCCCACGTCCGAGGCTCGCCAGATTGCTCAGGCGCACGGTGCCGCCGAGTTGCGCATCGTCAGTGGCGCCGGACACCGTCTGCGCCACGATCCGCGAGCGGTAGCGATTCTCCTCGGCTGGCTCGACCGTCAGCGCAACAGCCTGACGATCTAGCGCCCGACGAGCGCCCGAACATTCGCCCACCCCGTCCCCGTTTCGCGCGGCGAAAAGTCAGCGATGGCTGACTCGCGGCCCGTCAGAGCGCGAGTTGGGGGGGGGTTAGGCGTGGAGGGAGAAGGGTGAGTCGGTGTCGATGCCGTACCGGCGGATCGCTTCGCCGACGAGTTCGGGCTTCACGTCGCCCTGGGCTGCAAGCGCCGACAGCGTGGCCACCACGATGTTTGCTGCGTCCACCTCGAAGTGTCGGCGGAGCGCAGCGCGGGTGTCTGACCGCCCCATGCCGTCGGTTCCGAGCGGTGTGAAGCTGCGGCCCGGGAGGAATCGTGCGATCTGCTCGGGCACGATGCGCATGAAGTCGGTGACGGCCACGATGGGTCCGGGTGCATCGGCAAGCAGGTGCGACACCAGTGGCGTACGCGGCGAACGGTCCGGATGCAGTCGGTTCCAGCGCTCCACCTCGAGGGCTTCCTCGCGGAGTCGCTTGTAACTCGTGGCGCTCCACAGTTCTGCGCCGATGCCGAAGTGCTCTGCGAGGTCGCTCGCTGCCTCGCGGGCCGCGACACTGGCCGAACCCGAGAACAGGATCGTTGCCGTTGGTCCACTCGCTGCAGGTGCCGGCGCCCAGCGGTACAGACCCCGCACCACGGCCTCCTCGATGCCGGGTTCATCGGGGATCGCGGGCATCGGGTAGTTCTCGTTGTAGAGCGTGAGGTAATAAAAGACGTCGCTGTCCTCTGCGCTCGGGCCCTCCTCGCCGCCGTACATGCGACGAATCCCGTGCTTCACGATCGCCGCCATCTCGTAGGCGAATGCAGGGTCGTAGGCCTGACATGCCGGCACGGTGGAGGCGAGCACCAGCGAGTGGCCGTCCTGGTGCTGGAGTCCCTCGCCGAGCAGGGTGGTGCGTCCCGCCGTTGCTCCCATGAGGAAGCCACGTGCGCGACTGTCGGCGGCCTGCCAGATGAGGTCGCCCACGCGCTGGAAGCCGAACATCGAATAGAAGGTGAAGAACGGAATCATCGGTACGCCACGTGTTGCGTACGACGTGGCCGCCGCGATCCAACTGGACATGGCACCCGCTTCGGTGATGCCCTCTTCGAGGATCTGGCCGTCGGTCGCCTCGGCGTACGACAACACGAGGTTTGCGTCGATCGGCTTGTACTTCTGACCCTCGGCTGCGTAGATCTTGATCTCCTTGAAGAGCGGATCCATGCCGAAGGTGCGCGCTTCGTCGGGAATGATCGGCACGATGCGCGCGCCCATCTGTTCGTCTCGCGTGAGATTGCGGAGCAGGCGGGTGAAGGCCACGGTGGTGGAGACCGCCTGCGCGCCCGAACCCGCAACGATGTCGGCATAGGCGTCGTCGTCGCCGGGAAGCGCAAGCGCTCGACGCACGCGGGTGGTGCGCTTCGGGATCGAGCCAGCGAGTGCCCGCCGCCGCTCCATGAGGTACTGGTACTCCACCGAATCCTCGCTCGGGCGGTAGTACGGCGGATCGTCGCCCTCGAGTGCTTCGTCGGGGATCTCGTCGTGCAGATACAGCCGGTCCCGCAGGGTCACGAGCTGCTCACGATTCATCTTCTTGATCTGGTGCGTTGCGTTGCGGGCCTCGATGTCGGGCCCGAGTGTCCAGCCCTTCACGGTCTTGCACAGGATTGCCGTGGGTTTGCCCGAGCCCAGGTTCTCCACGGCGGTCTTGTAGGCGGCGTACAACTTGCGGTAGTCGTGCCCACCGCGCGGAAGCAGCATGAGGTCCTCGTCGCTCAGGTGCTCCACCATCTTGCGCAGGCGCGGGTCCGGACCGAAGAAGGTCTCACGGATCTCGCTGCCGGGCGCATTGGTGAGTCGCTGGAACTCGCCGTCCACCGTGGAGTTCATCTTCTGGAGCAGCACACCGTCTTTGTCCTTGAGCAACAGTTCGTCCCAGCGCGATCCCCAGATCACCTTGATGACGTTCCACCCCGCCCCGCGGAAGGTTGCTTCGAGTTCCTGAATGATCTTTCCGTTGCCGCGTACCGGACCGTCGAGCCGCTGCAGGTTGCAGTTCACGACGAACACGAGGTTGTCGAGGTGCTCGCGCGATGCGAGTGAGATGGCACCGAGGGTCTCGGGTTCGTCGCACTCGCCGTCGCCGAGGAACGCCCACACGCGGCTCTGGGTGGTGTCGTCGAGCCGGCGGTTGTGGAGATAGCGGTTGAAGCGGGCTTGGTAGAGCGCAGTGATCGGGCCGAGGCCCATCGACACCGTGGGGAACTCCCAGAACTCGGGCATCAGCCACGGGTGCGGATAGCTCGACAGTCCGCGACCACCCCGACCGATCTCGCGACGGAAGTGGTCGAGATCCTCGGCACTGAGGCGTCCCTCGAGGAACGCCCGTGCGTACACCCCGGGCGCGGCATGACCCTGGAAGTACACGTGATCGCCCGGCAGGCCGTCGTCCTTGCCGCGGAAGAAGTGGTTGAAGCCGATCTCGTAGAGGCTCGCCGACGACGCAAACGTGGACAGGTGGCCGCCGATGCCCTCGGCGGCCTTGTTGGCGCGCACCACCATCATCGCGGCGTTCCAGCGCACGTAGGCACGGATGCGGCGTTCGATGTACTCGTCGCCGGGGAACCACGGCTCGTGCTCGGCGGGAATGGTGTTGACGTACGGCGTGGAGACCGTGGCCGGGAAACTCACCTGTCGCTCGCGGGCGTAGTCGAGCAGGGCCGACAAGAGGTACCGCGCCCGGGTCTTGCCGTGGGTGTCCACCACGGCATCGAGGGAGTCGAGCCATTCCTGGGTCTCCTCGGGATCGATGTCCGGAAGCGAGTGGACGAATCCATCGAAGATCATGCAGACATTCTCGCTCGTGCCAGAGTGGAAATGTGTCAAACGGGCCCGTGATCGTGTTTACCGACGGTGCATGTTCGGGAAACCCCGGCCCGGGCGGCTGGGCATGGGCAGTTGCCCCCACCGGCACCCCGTCGGGATCGGGCGGGGCTGCACGCACTACCAACCAACGGATGGAGGTGCAGGCCGTGCTCGAGGCGTTGCGGGCCCTGCCCCGTGACCGGGCCGTGGTGGTGACGAGTGACTCCACCTACGTCGTGCACTGTTTCCGTGATCGCTGGTGGGAGGGATGGATCAAACGGGGATGGAAGAACGCCGCCAAGCAGCCGGTGGCGAACCGTGATCTCTGGGAACCCTTGATCGACCTCGTGCTCGAACGCGGCAACGTGTCGTTCCGCTGGGTGAAGGGCCATTCGGGTGATCCGATGAACGATCTCGTGGACCGGTTGGCCGTTGCGGCATCGGCCGGCCCCTTCGAGGCGTCACCGGCCGCCGCGCACCCCGAGCAAGACGCTCCGCCTGCGCCCGACGAACCGGCGCAGGGCACGCTCTTTTAGATCGTCTCGTTCGTCGAGTTCGTGCCTTCGGTGGCGGGGTTCCCGCTGATGCGTGTGTGCTTCATCAAGCGAGGTTCGTCCAGATCCCACGGTCGTGCACGGTGCAGCACACAGCGGTTGTCCCACATCACGAGGTCACCGGGTGTCCAGTGATGTTCGTAGACCCGTGGCGGTTGGCATGCGTGTGCGAGCAGGTCCCCGAGCAGACGCTCGGACTCGTCCTCGGCCAGACCCGGGATGCCGTATGCGTGACGACCGATGAACAACGCGGGGCGCCCGGTCTCGGGATGGTGTTTCACCAGCGGCCGCAGCGGCGGGTCGGTGATGTCGTAGCCGTACACGCCCTTGGGTGCGTCGGTGAAGCCCAGGAGTGCCTGCGAGCGGATGATCGAGTGATAGGCGCTCAGCGACAGCACGCGCTGTTTGGTGTCGTCGTCGAGGGTGTCGAACGCGTGGCGCATGTCGGCCCACTGCGTGGTGCCACCCACCTTCGGCACGATGTGAGCCGACAGCATCGAAGCCTTCGCCGAGACAGGCATGTAGGAACTGTCGCTGTGCCAGTCCTCGTTGCCCTTCAAGATGTGCATGATGGGGTCGTGCGCGGGCATCAGTGAGCCATCGCGACGCTGATTCGTGATGGCCGTGGTGGTGGTGCGGGTGACTTCCTCGATGGGGCCGATGCGTGCTCCGAAGGCGCGCTGCTCGTCCTCGGTGAGGTGCTGGTCCGGGAACACCAGCACGGCGTGCTCCAAGAAGGCGGTCTCGATGGCGGTCATCTCTGCGTCGGAGAGCGCGGCGAGGCGAACTCCTCGCACCACTGCCCCCAGCGTGGTCTCGAGCGGCGTCACGGTCAGCGTGACGGGGACGGTATCAGGTGCCTCGTCGGCACTCCGGCGGGCGATTTACCCGGAACCCGGCGCCGTGTGAGCCGTCGGTCACGGCGGGCAATAGCCTGCCGGGTCATGGACATCAAAGGTGCAGTAGCAATCGTCACGGGTGGCGCCTCCGGTATCGGGGAAGCCACCGCCCGCCAGCTCGCAGCGAGGGGAGCCGTTGTGCTCGTCGCCGACCTGCAGGAAGACAAGGGCAAGGCCCTCGCCACCGAGATCGGCGGCGCGTTCTGCAAGGTGGACGTCA
The DNA here is from genome assembly GCA_017853685.1 of Actinomycetota bacterium. Taxonomy (GTDB): domain Bacteria; phylum Actinomycetota; class Acidimicrobiia; order Acidimicrobiales; family Ilumatobacteraceae; genus WLJO01. The sequence goes on from JAFMJD010000090.1 coordinate 7,073, forward strand.
CCAACACCGACCAGATCATCGAGGCCGTCGAGATGGCCAAGTCGATGGGCCCGTTGCGCATGTTGGTGAACTCCGCCGGCATCGGGTACGCCCAGCGCACCATCGGCAAGGACGGCACGTACGCGTCGGCATTCGACATGAAGTGGTACCGCCGTGTCATCGACATCAACCTCATCGGTTCGTTCGACTTCGCCCGCATCGCCGCCACCGCCATGAGCACCACCGAGCCGCTCGCCGGCGGCGAGCGCGGTGCCATCGTGAACATCACCTCGGTGGCTGCCTTCGACGGCCAGATCGGCCAGGTCGCGTACTCGTCGTCGAAGGGCGGCATCGTGGGCCTGTGCCTGCCGCTCGCCCGTGACCTCGCTGCGGTGGGCATCCGTGTGAACACCGTGGCACCGGGACTCATCGACACCCCCATCTACGGCGAGGGTGAGCAGTCCGAGAAGTTCAAGGAGCAGCTGTCGAAAGACGTGCTCTTCCCGAAGCGTCTCGGTTTCGCAACCGAACTCGCATCGATGGTGGTGGAGTGCCTCACCAACTCGTACATGAATGCCGAAGTCATCCGCGTGGATGGCGGCATCCGCATGCAGCCCAAGTGACAGCGTGCCGGGTCTGTCCCGGAACGTGAGGCGAGATCTCGCCCGACCAACGGCGCCCCTACTGGGGGCGCCGTTGCGCTATCTGGTGGATGAAGTCGAGGTGCGCCTCGGTGGAGTCGAGACCCATGCCGGTGCACACCACCGAGAGATGGGTTCCGCCCGCAGCAGACCACGCATCGATGGCATGCAGCACGTCGTCAACCGACTTGGATGATGTGGTGAGCAGATCGGCGCCGTAGCCGGCAACGCTGCGTCCTTCCTCGCCCAGTCGGCGTTGCACGTCCTTCCAGCCCTCGAGGCATGCGTCGAGGCGACCGGCGAACATGAACCCGTCGCCGAGGCGTGCACCACGCCGGAAGGCCGCGTCGCCGAATCCGCCGATCCAGATCGGGATCTGGCGTGCGGGACCCGGAATGAGTCGCCCGCGGTCCATGCGATCGAAGCGGCCTTCGTAGGAGAGCACCTCGCCGGTCCACAACTGGCGCATCAGGCCGATCTGTTCATCCGCACGCGCACCCCGGGTGCGGAAGTCCTCGCCGAGTGCGTCGTACTCCACGTAGTTCCAGCCGACACCCACGCCGAGTCGCTGACGCCCGCCGGACAGCAGGTCGAGGTCGGCGGCCTGTTTGGCGACGAGCACTGTCTGGCGCTGGGGGAGGATCAGCACGCCGCTCGCGAACTCGATGCGCTGTGTCATGCCGGCGAGGTAGGCGAACATCACGAACGGATCGTGGAAGGGATCGTTCTCGGTGTACGGCCCCCACAGTTTGGGCTCGCGGTCGGCGTGCACCGCGCCCACCACATGGTCGTAGGCGAGCAGATGGTCGAAGCCGAGTTCCTCGGTGGCGAGACCGATGCGGCGCACCGCCTCGGGCGATCCCTTTGATTCGGTCTGCGGGTAGACGATGCCGATCTTCATGGCAACAGGCCTCCATCTCGTTGTGCTGCAAGCCACGCATGGCTCCGACGGTTCTGGGTTGCGTACCCACGATCCCACACGGCCACGTAGGAGGGCACACCCGACGCGGCGAGCCCCCGGATGGTCTCGAGCGCCCGGTCCAGGAAGTCGAGACCGTGCTCGATCACTGCTCGGCGTTCGGCAGGTCCGAGACGGTGTTCGTCGCAGAACAGACCGAAGCGTCGGCGTTGGTCCACTCCTGCGAAACCATCTATGACATCGGCAGGGTCCTTGAACGGCACCCAGTGCCGGCACGCGATGGCGATGTCCGAGAGCGGATCGTTTGGCGCTGCGAAGTCGAAGTCGATCAAGCCACATGCCACGCCGTCGCGCAGCACCACGTTCTCCACGCACAGATCGTTGTGGCACACGATCGCTCCTGCAGTGATCGGTCCGAGATTCGGCCGGTTCCACGATGCAGAGGCGGGAGCCTCGAAGGTTCGCGCTGCGCTGTGCATGGCGCGCTGCAGGGCAGCGACGCTCACGAGCACGTCGTCGGATGCGGCCCACTCCGGGAACGGCGGCATTGCCACATCGCCGTCGACCCACGACAGCACCGAGCGTTTCGATGCGTCACGGCCGAGCGGACGCGGTGATCCGACAAAGCCCACGCGCTCGAGGTGCGCGAGGAATCCCTCGACGGCCTCGGTCTGCGCGAGTACCGGACGCCGCACCGTGTCGCCCACGCGCACCACCGCTCCGCCCGAGCCCAACCCGCCGGGGAGGCGGATCTCGGGGGGATCCGCCGGGGTCGATGTGGTCATCGTGCGTTGTCGCCGAACCGGTATTCGTGGGTGAGGCGATCGAGTTCGGCCTTGAAGTCCGCATCGAGCGGTGTGGACACCGCGCGCACCGCATCGGCCAACTGCTGGGGCTTCGAGGCCCCAATGATGGGCGACGTGATGGTGGGGTTGGCGAGCGTCCATGCAACGGCCAGCTGTGCCATGGTCATGCCCACATCGGCAGCCATCGGGCGCAACGCCTCGATGGTGTCGAACATGCGGTCGTGCCAGTAGCGGTCCTGATAGCGCTCCGAGGCGGTGCCGAGCGTGAAACGTGTTCCTTCGGTGGGGGCACCCTTGCTGTGCTTGCCCGTGAGGAACCCGCCGGCGAGCGGGTTGTAGGGAATCACCGCAATCGATTCCTCGCTGCAGAGCGGGAGCAACTCGCGCTCGATCTCGCGGAACAACATGTTGTACCGCGGCTGCACGCTCTCGAAGCGCACGACGTTCATGGTTTCGCTGCGGCCGATGCTGCGGGCCAACTGGTACGAGAGGAAGTTCGAGCAGCCGACGTAGCGCACCTTGCCCGAACGCACCACATCGTCGAGTGCCTGCAGGGTCTCGTCGATCGGTGTGCTGTCGTCCCAGAAGTGGACCTGGTACAGGTCGACGTAGTCGGTCTGCAGCCTGCGGAGCGATGCATCGAGTGCGCGCATGATGTTGTGGCGCGAGTTGCCCCGGTGCCATGGCTGGGGACCGGTGGGGGCCCAGCACTTGGTGGCCAGCACGAAGTCATCGCGGCGGCCGCGCATCCAGCGACCGATGATCTCCTCGGTGATGCCGTACTGGCCCATCTCGGTGCCGATCGGGTAGATGTCGGCGGTGTCGAAGAAGGTGATGCCAGCGTCGGCCGCAGCATCCATGATGGCGAACGATGTCTGTTCGTCGCACTGGTAGCCGAAGGTCATCGTGCCGAGGCACAGGCGGGACACCCTGAGGCCGGTACGGCCGAAACGGACATGCTTCATGCTGAGATCGTAGGTGGTGCGCCGGGCGCCCACCGGTGTCAGCGAGCGCTGGGCTCCTTGGGCAGACCGAGCACCCGCTCACCGAGGATGTTGCGCATCACGTTCGCCGTGCCGCCCATGATGGTGTAGGCCGGTCCGTACATGAGCCCTGCGGTCACCTGGTTCCACAGCGTGGCGTCGGGGCCGAGGGTCTCGGCGACGAAGTCGGCCACTCGCTGTTCGTGCTCGGTGCAGAAACACTTCGTTGCGGCGCTGAAGCCCGCGGGTGCCTGCTTGAGCACCTCGCGTGCCACGAGCACGCGACCGATGGTGTACCCGGTCTCGAGGCTTGCGATGGTCTGGCGAACCCGCGGGTCCGATGTGTCGGCGCGCTCGCGAGCGATGCGGTAGAGCGCGTAGTTCGACACGAGTCGGTCGATGCCGCCTCGCTCGTGCTCCAACTGGCGCATGGTCTGCTTGAAAGCCGCGCCCTCGGCGCCCACGAGGTTGTCGATCGGCACTCGCACGTTGTCGTAGAACACCTCGCAGAAGTGCGAGTTGGTGGTCATGTCCTCGATCTTTCGCACGGTGATGCCCGGAGTGGACATCGGCACGATGATCTCGCTGATGCCGGCATGCGGCGGCCCGTCATTCGACGTGCGACAGATCAGGTAGCAGTAGTCCGCCTCGGCACCGAATGAGGTCCAGATCTTCTGTCCGTTGATCACCCAGTGGTTGCCATCGCGCTCGGCTTTGGTGGTGAGACTGGCGAGATCGCTGCCGGCATTCGGTTCGCTCATGCCGATGCACCACGTGGCCTCACCGGCGAGCATCTCGGGGAGGTAGCGATCGATCTGTTCGCGGGTGCCGTACTGCATGAGTGCCGGGCCCATCTGACGATCGGCGAACCATGTGGCGGCAATTGGTGCGCCGGCCGAGATCATCTCCTCGGCCACGATGAGCCGGTCGATGGCGGGTCGGCCGCCTCCACCGAATTCGGTGGGCCAGGTCATGCCGATGAATCCCTCGGCGGCCAACTCCTTGGAGAACTCCTTGGAGAAGCCGTTCATCCAGCAGTCGTTCCAGCGGCCGTACCGCTCCACGCCCCGCTCGGCCACCGCTCGGGCCCGGATGCGCAGTTCGGTCTGTTCCTGTGTCCAACGGAAGTCCATCGACACAGAGGCTAGGGCAGCGTCCGCAGGGCGCATCAGGTCGACCGCAGTCGACCCGCCCCTCTGCCACGCCTGCTGGCCGTGCCCGGTCGGTGCCCGGTCCCTGCCCGGTCGCACGCTGTGTTCGTGGCCGCCCGCCGAGGCGCGAATACGGTCGTAGGCATGCGTGACCACGACACCGCCCGTCCGGGCTCGGCACCCCGTGGTCCGGCCCCCACGCGGGCGGTGCTGTCGGACTGGGGTCACACGCTGTTCGACACCGCCGGCAGTGTGGAGTTCCTCGATCGGTGGGCCCGCGAACACGGGCACGACGTGCCGGTCGCCGAGTTGGGACGTCGCTATCGGGAGGCCTTCGCCCGGTCACGCACTGCGAGCGAACTCGCGAAGGGCAGGGACCTGTCCGCAGAGCGTCATCGTGGGTGTTGGCTCGATCTCTGGCGAGACATCGACGCAGTGCTGCCCGGTGCATCCGGTGATCTGTATGAGTTCGAGACCGGTCCACTCGGATGGCGACCCTTCCCGGACACCAAAGCGTTTCTCGAAGCGCTGGCGGCGATGCGGATTCCGCTGGTCGTGGTGAGCGACGTCCCGTTCGACCTCCGACCGATCTTTGCCCACTACGACCTTGCGCATCTCGTGCACTCGTTCTTCCTGTCCGGCGAACACGGCACGGTGAAGGCCGAGGGCGAACTGTTCCGTCTGGCGCTCGACTCGGTGGGTGTGCAACCGCACGAGGCGATCATGATCGGCGACAACCCGTCGAATGATGGGTACGCCGTGTTCTCGGGAATCCCCACGGTGCTGTTGCCCCTGCCCGAGCCGGGCGCCC